>CALAOV010000367.1 GCA_937889515.1 uncultured Myxococcales bacterium
GCCGCCGTTGCCTGCGACGCCCCCGGCTTGACCGCCGCTTCCCGCTGCGCCGCTTCCCGCTGGGCCGCCGCTGGTTCCGCCGTGACCGGCCACCGAGCTACCGCTGCCACCGCTGCCACCGCTGCCCGTCGCGCCGCCACAGGGTGAGCTACCGCAGCCGGCGACGGCCAATGACGCAAGCGACAATACAAGGCCAAGCCGCATGGTGGTTTCTCGGCGGCTGACCCGTCCGGCTGAAGGGCTCCGCGCGGCGCGGGCGGGAACCGCCCCTAGAGGTCGTCGCAGGGGTTGCCGAGCTTTTCGCCCAGGTAGACGCCCAGCTCGTTGTAGATGACCTGGTAGTTGTTGATCGGCTCGCCGCTCTTCTCGTCGACCGCCTCGATCGGGACGACGGTCAGGGTGGTCTTTTTGGACCCCTGGATCCAGGTGGGCGGGTTCTGCCGATCGGTCACGTAGCGGAGCGAGCCCGACTTGGTCGCGAAGATCTCACCCTCGGTATCGGCCACCGCGTTGGTCATCTTCTGCAACTTCATGGCCCCCTTGGGGCCGACGTAGAGGCGGAAGCTCTTCTCGGTCTCGGGGGTGTTCCCCTTGTCGACGTAGAAGTACCGGCCGTTGTTGTCTCGGGCGAGGCGGTGGGGGGCGCGCTTGTGCAAGGGAGGCTCGGTGCTGGCCTTGCTCAGCAGCGCCTTCTTGGCCTCTGCGTCGAGCAATTGCAGGTCCGTCTTGCGCTCGCCGCAGCTGACGGAACAGGTCTTCTTGTCGGCGTCGGCGTCCACCGAGGCGAAGAGGCGCATGTCGAGGCCGCGAAAATTCGTGTTCTTGGTTCTGGCCAGGAAACGCGGTTCGAAGAAATTGTCGCCGGTCAGCACCCAGGGTGGCAGCGGCACGCGATAGAGCGTCTTCCCGTCACCGTAGTAGATCTGTTTCAGCTGCTTGTCGCTGGGCGCCACCACGACGTAGTGGGATTTCCCGTCGGTGCAGACGACGGTCTTTTCCAGGATCATCCGCTCGCCCAAGTTCTCGGCCCTGCCCCAGGGCGGCGCCTCGGCCGCGGCGGCCAGACGACAGAGAACGCAGAGCGCGATCCACGACAGGGCGGGAAGGCGCATCTCCGACATTCTAGAGCGCCTTCTCCAGGTACTTCCGGGCGAATTCACCCAGGTTGGTTCCCGAGCGGCTGGTGGTCCACTTGAGCGTCGAGCCCGTCAGCTCCATTTGCATGGTCTTCCCCAGGCTGCAGCTGAAGCTCTTCACCTTGCCGGCGATGGTCGTCTTCGCCTCCTTCGACTCCTCGCACATCCGGCGCATCGTATCGAGCGGCTCACCACAATAGCTCGCGATGCTGCTCTCCTGGACGTCGGCGTCGCTCAGCGAGCTCCAGTCGATCTGGATCGCGGGCTCGGCGGCGCAGCTCTTGTCGAAGCCCGCGACGATCTCCTGCATCGCCTTTTCCTGCTGGGCCACCTCGGCCTGGCGATCGAAGGCCGCCAGCGTCTGCAGCGTCCCGTCGTTCTTCTGCTTCTGATAGGTGGCCAGGATCGCGTCGGGCTTGAGCGCCGCCGTGCGCTTGTCGTCGAACACGACCAGCAGATCGCCACGCCGCCCCGGCAGATACATCGAATAGGCGCCGCCGCGCAGCACGAGCGTGTTCCAGGCGCGCCCGTGGTAGGTCGTCTCGAAGTCCATCTTGCCCACGTCGACGGCGTCGACCCGGTGGGGGACGGCCTTGCCGTCGAAGACGGTTCCCGAGCCCGAGACCAGAATCAGGACCTGGTTGGCCGCCGGCGGCGGCAGGGGAACCACCGCCGCGGTCAGTCCCTCCGGTCCCACGAAGACCTTGCTGGCCGGCGAGGGAGCCTCCGCCCGCGCGACACCCGCGGCACTCCCGACGGCCCAGAGACAACCAAACGACACGATTCCCCTGATCCTCACGGCGCTCCTCAGTGTAGGTCGACGCCCAGCTTGCCACAGTCCCGCAAGACGACGGCGCGATCTCGGGGGGCGACGTGCGCCAGCGCCGCCTTCGCGTTGCCGAGATCTCCCTGACCACAGTGCGCCCGGACGATGATCGCGTACGCGCGGCTGCTCTTCTGCGCGTAGAGGCTGTGCTGCGCCAGGCGGATGGCGTCCGCGCCCTTCCCCGCCTCGAGCGCCGCTTCCGCTTCGGCGAGATCGCCCGCGGCCGCGGGGCTGAGCGCCTCCGGTTTCGCGGTGCCACTTCCACCGGACACGGCGGCGCGCGCGATCTTCGGGGCCCGCGCCGCCTCGACCTCGCCCCGATTCGTCGTCGTGGTCGTCGTGGTCGCCGGCGCGGCGGTCGCTTCGGGCTTCTGCTGCGGAGCGGGTTCCACCTTCGGAGGCGCCGGCTTTGGCGACGCCACCGACGAGGCTGTCTCCGAGGCGGCGGGCGGTATCGCGGGCGAAGGCGCCGGCTGGCCCCGCGTGACAAACCAGATCGCGCCCCCCGCCACCAGCGCCCCGCCGACCAGGACGCCGACGAGGGATCTCGAACGACCGCGCTTCACCCGCTCTGTCGCGACCGGGACCGGCGCCGGCCCGCTCACCACGGGGGCGTGCAACGTCGGCGGCACGGTCTGGAGGCTGCGCGCCGTGACCGCCTTGACGAACGCGCCCACGTCCGGAAACCGCTCGTCGCGATTCTTGGCCAGCGCCCGCTCGACCGCCGACACGACCGCGGCGGCTGGTCAGTGACTGGAGTTCAGACGTGTGCTCTTCCGATCTATCTCGAACACGATCGCCCCGAACGCGAAGATGTCCGTCCGGGCGTCGATCTCGTCGTTGCGCCCGGTCGCCTGCTCGGGCGCCATGTACTGCGGGGTGCCGATCAGCGCGGCGTCCTGGGTCAGCACCGTCTTGGCGCCGCGGATCTTGGAGATGCCGAAGTCCAGGATCTTGACCACGTCCCGCACGTCGCCCCCCGGGTCGGTCGGGCAGAGGAAGATGTTGTCGGGCTTCAGATCGCGGTGAACGATCCCTTCGCGGTGGGCGGCCGCCAGCGCCGTTCCGACCTGACCCACGATGGCCAAGGTCTGATCGAAGGTGGGCAGGCCGCGATAGAGCCGCGCCGCCAAGGTCTCCCCCTGCAGCAGCTCGAGCACGATGTACGGCGCCCCATCGGGCAGCGTGTTGAAGTCCAGCACCTGGACGATGTTGGGGTGGCCGAGCCGCGAGGCGATCTCCGCCTCGCGCCGAAACCGGGCCAACGTCACGGGATCGGTGGTGCCGAAGAGCAGCACCTTGACCACCACCCGCTTGTCCGGAAGACGCAGGTGCTTCGCCTCCCAGACGGCACCCATCCCCCCCTGGCCGAGCAGCCGGGTGATCTGGTAAGTCTCGGCGACGACCGTCCCCGGACGCAACACGCCGGTTCCATTCGGCGCGACGCCACCCGCGCCCGACGGCGCCACGGCGGGCGCTACCGTCGGCGCCATTGGATCGGTTGCCGGGTTCGACGGCCGGTCGACCATAGGTCGCGGATTATATGACGGCCGCGCCCGGATCACGGGCGCGGACCTTCGACTATTTTACCGACCTTCGCCGGCTTCCGCCGGTCCTCCGTCCGCCGTTAGAGCGGCTTGACGGATTCTGCGCGGGGACCCTTGGGCCCTTGGCCCTCGGTGAACTCCACCCGCTGCCCCTCGCGGAGCTGCTCGAATGTCCCACCCTCGACCGCAGAGGAATGAAAGAAAAGATCCTTCCCGCTGCCGGTCGAGATGAATCCAAAACCCTTCTCAGTCAGACGCTTTACTGTACCTTCTGCCACGTTGTGTTGCTCCTTGGCTGCTGAACATACGCGCCTTGGCCGATTTGTCCAGCTCGGAGAGGCCCGAAACTGTCTGTCGTCGGACCTTCGTGGGAGCTTCGTGGGGCTAAAGACCGGTCCGGACCAGTGTCTGCCGGGACGGATCGGTCGCCTCCACGGTCCCGTCGCCCGCGGGAGAGGTCCCCGCTCCGAATCGTCTGAATTGACCTGCGATGTAGACCTCGGCCGGCGTCGTCATCACCAGCTTGGTGGTGCCCTCCCAGGCCAGATTCACGGCCGCGGTGACCTTCCCCTCGGTGAAAATGCGCGGGCCCTCCCCCAGCGCCGCTTTCGCGCCGGCGCCCGTGGATCCGTCGAACAGCGCGGTGACCTTGATCCCCTTGGCGGCGAAGGCCCGCGACACCATCAGGGTGCGCCCGCCCAGAAGGTCCGCCTTCAGGCTCGCGTCGCTCAAGTGGTCGACTACCGCCCGGTACGGGCCGGCCAGGAGATCGTCCCAGCGAACCGAATCGACGGTGACGTCGATACGAAAGGCCCGCGCGAGCTTCGCGCTCATGGCGGCGTCGACGGGAAGAATTCCAAGCGCGCCGTTCGCGTTGAAGGCCCGGGCCAGCGAATCGCCCAGCGCGCAGGTCCAGTTCACGCCGCGGTGGATGACCGCAGAGGCGGAGGTCTGGTCGGCCACCAAGCTATCGATCGGAACCTCGGGGCCAATCCCGTTGCCGGCGTATCGCTTCATGATCGTCCCGGGCCCGAGGTTGTTGGTGAGGCCGAAGAAGACGACCTTGCCGGTCGCGAAGTCGTCCGCGTCGCAGCCGCTGACGTCGGGTCGCGCAGGCGCGCCGGTCATCCCGGCCGAGCAGCCGGCCAGCGTCGCGGCGAAGACCCCCGCGACGGCCGCTGTCGTCCAATTGCAGTTGCCGCTCCGGCTCAGTGCAGCCGATCCGCGTCCAACTTCGCTTCCAGACAGCTGGGGCAGACTTCCGCCCCCAGCGTCTGGGCGACGGTCTGGGCATCCTTGATCTGCACCGCGGACAGGCCGCGCGGAACGTGGCTGCGACCGCAGTACGTTCCAGGCGTCTGGTAGGCCTGCTCGCGCGTGTGCGGGACGTCGAGGCGAAGGTGAATGATCAAAGGAGATCCTGCAAAGGAGAGCCTGATCGAAATGGTACGTGGTTCCACACGGTCCGCCACGAATAATGCGTCAGGAGCTGCAGGAGAGCATGGAGCAGCCCGCCCGCCGTCGGGCCCAATCGGGACGTTTGGCGGCGAAGCGCTCCCGCCCGGGCTGCTCGTCGTAGGGGCGGCGCAAGACGTCCAGGAGCTCGACCACCCCGGAGGGATCGCCCGCCTCGGCGGCGTCGATGGCGAGCTGGGCCAGGCAATTGCGCAGGATGTATTTCGGGTTGACAGCGTCCATCCGCGCCTTCCGAAGCTCGGGCGGTCTGCCCTCCGCCCGGACGAAGGCGCCGTAGCGGCGCAGCCAAGCAACCGTGCGCGCGCGGGCCGGACCCGCCGATGGGTTTGATGACGGATCTTCCCCTTCCCCTTGCCCTTGCCCTTGCGGGGCGTAGGTGGCGTCGGCCAGCGGCGCCAGCAGCGCCTCGTCGGACGCCGCGTCGCCCAGGTGGACTGGAACGTCGGAGAGGCACCGAAAGAACAGCGTCAGGTCGGTCTCCACCAGCGCCAGCACCTGGAAGAGCTCGTCGAGCAGAGCCTTGTCGACGGTGGCCAGCCCCAGCTTGCCGGCGTAGTGGCGGCTCTCCTCGGCCTCGTAGGTCGCCGTGTAGACCGCCAGCGCCTCCTCGAGCGCGGGAATGCTCCGGACGAGCGGGAACAGCGCCTCGGCCAGCTTGACCAGGTTCCACTTGGCGATCCGCGGCTGATTCGAAAATCGATAGCGGCGCTGGTCGGCGTCGGTGGTGTTGGGGGTGAAGTCGGGGTCGAAGTGATCGACGAACCCGAACGGCCCGTAGTCGATGGTCAGGCCGAGAATCGACATGTTGTCGGTGTTCATGACGCCGTGGACGAAGCCGACCCGCATCCAGTGCGCCAGGAGGACTGCCGTCCGCCGGCAAACCTCGGTCAGCCAGGCGGCGTAGGTCTCGGGTGACGGTGCGCCGAGCTGGGGGAAATGGTGCCGCAGGGTGTAGTCGGCGAGGAGGGTCAGGATCTCCACCTCGCCGCGGGCGGCGAAGATCTCGAAGTTGCCGAAGCGCAGGAAGGACGGGGCGACCCGGCAGACGATCGCCCCCGGCTCCGACCGCGGATGCCCGTCGTAGAACATGTCTCGCACGACCCGGTCGGAGCTGGAGACCAGGCTCAGGGCGCGCGTCGTCGGTACGCCCAGGTGCGCCATGGCCTCGCTGCAGAGAAATTCGCGGATCGAAGATCGAAGCACGGCCCGACCGTCGGCCGAGCGCGAGTACGGCGTCGACCCCGCGCCCTTGAGCTGCAGCTCCCAGCGCTGGCCCGCGGCGTTCAGGACCTCGCCAAGACCGATGGCCCGACCGTCGCCCAGCTGGCCCGCCCAGGTGCCGAACTGATGCCCGCCGTAACAGGCCGCGTACGGCTCCATCCCGCGCAGCAGCGCGTTTCCCGCGAAGATCTGCAAGAAGGCGTCGGACGCGCAGTCCGCCTCGGAGAGATCGAGCAATCCGGCGACCTCCGACGAATGGGCCAGTAGGCGGGGCCCGTTCACCGGAATCGGCAGGATCGGCGAGAAGCACGCGCCGCGCACGCCCCGCACGGCCCGCAGCGTGTCGGCCTCGCCCGGGAGCTCACGCACGAAGCTGTTGTCGAAGCGCAGCGACGGGAACGAGGCACTCGGCGGGAGCCAGACCGGCGCCCGGTCGAACGTCTGCGGTCTGAGAGCGCCCACCTTCGTCTTCTTGGGACGCGCCGCGCTCTTTGTCAATCAACCGAGCGTCGCACCCGCTCGGGATGCGGTCGGGTCTCAAGAGAACTTCGGGCGGAGCCCCATCCATGTCACAATCCGTCCGTCCATGTACCTCGACGTCAGTCACGCCGATGTCCACAGTGTCGACGGCCGGATCTTCAAGGTCACCTTCGCCCCCGACTGCATGACGCACGCCTGCCGGTGTGTTCGGGAGTCGGATCGCCGCCGAAACGACGCCTGTTGCCAGTACGGTGCCGACGTCTTCGTGCCGGAACGGCAAGCGATTCTGCGTCGCGCGACCGAGATCGGGTCGGTCTTGAAAGAAGATCGGAAAAACCCGGCCGGCTGGTTCGACGAGCGGAATCCCGAGCCCGATCCGGCCGCGCCCTCCGGCATCATTCTGCGAACCGCGACGGCCGATCCGGACGACGACACCTCGGGATGCGTCTTTCTCCAGCACGACGGCGAGCGTGGTTGCGGCCTGCACCACGCGGCGCTCCTGCACGGATTTCCGCCCGCGGAGATCAAACCCAGGGTCTGTCGCCTCTATCCGGTCTCCTTCGGCAAGGGACGACTCGGACTCAGCCCCGACTTCAACGACTACTCCTGTGCCGGCGACGGCGGTCCCACCGTCTACCGGCTGATGCGGGGGGCCATCGGCGAGATCTTTGGAGCGCCCCTTCTCCAGGAGCTCGATCGATTGGAATCCCGACCGACGAGATCGCGGCTCCGCGCCCTACCGCCCCGGCCGGTCCTGCACGTCGAGGGCGCGCCCGACGCGCGGGACTCGACCTCCGCCGACTGACAGTTTTTTCGCTGACCGCGTTCGGATTTCGACACCGGCACCGCGGATCACCCGCGTGGAGCGCCGCGCGGCCCGCTGGCATGCCGGCTGCACAAGCGGGCTGCATGCATCGCCGCCTCATGAACCTGCTTCCGACGCTCCTGGCATGCACCCCCGTCCTGTTTGCCCTCGGGATGCTCGTGCTGGCGCTCACGGCTACACCGGCGTTGCGGGGATCACGATGACCCCGCCCGTCAAACCGACGCTGGGCGACCGCTGGGCCGGCTGGACCACCCGTAGGCGCTGGGCCATCCTGGCGACGGCGCTGCTGGTCGGTGCGGCGGCCACACCCCTCGCGGCGCGTCTGCCGCTGCACGGCGACCTGTCGTATCTGCTCCCGCCCGAGACCCGCTCGGTTCGGGACCTGCACGCGCTCGAGGCGCGGGCGCAGGTCTTCGGAACGATCATCGTCGGCATCGAATCCGACCAGGCCGAACGGCGGCTGGCGGCGGCCCACCTGCTCCGCGATCGGCTGAGCGCGCTTCCCAGCGGCGCCGTGATCGGCGTCAGCTCCGACAACGGCGCGCGGGATCGTTTCGCCTGGGCCCACCGCCAGCTGCTGGCGCCGACCGAAGATCTCCAGGCGATGGCCGAGGATCTCCGCGCGCGCAAGGCACGCCTCAACCCGCTCTTCGTCTCCTTGGACGATGAGCCCGGTCGAGCCGCCAAGAGCGCGCCACCGATCGGCGAGCGCGTGCGCGGTCTCGAACGGCAGCTCGACGGCGCCCGACTGGGCGCCCAGAGCCCGACCCCGCTGGTCTCCCAGGACGGCCGGATCCAGATCCTGGTGGTCCGCACCCGCTTCGCGGCCGGGGAGGTCTCGCGCAACGCGTCCACCCTCGCCGCGGTCGAGCGCGCGGTCGACGAGGCCCGGCGCGTCGGCGGGGAGGGCCTGCGAATCGGGATCACCGGCGACGTGGTCAACACCGCGCTCGAACAGCGGGCGCTGTCGGGCGGCATGCTCCGCGCCACCGTCTTCACGGTGGTGATCGTCGCCATCGGCCTGCTGCTGTTCTTCGGCGGATCTCCGGCGGCGGTGCTGGCGCTGCTCGGCGCGCTCGCGATTGGCGCGCTCTGCACCTTCGCCTTCGCCCGGCTGGCCGTGGGCCATCTGAATCTGGCCACGGCCTTTCTGGCGCCGATCGTGGTCGGCAACGGCATCAACTTCGGGATCATCCTGCTGGCGCGCTATTTCGAAGAGCGGCGCCGAACCGAGGATCCGATCGCCGCGCTGGGCGCCGCCGTGCAGGGAAGCTTCGGGGGCACACTGGCTGCCGCGCTGGCCGCATCGGTCTCCTACGCGTCGCTGCTGGCTACCGACTTTCGCGGCTACCGCCACTTCGGCGTGATCGGCGGCGTGGGGATCCTGCTCTGCTGGGCCACGACCTTCCTGGTGTTGCCGGCCGCGTTGGCGGTGCTCGAGGCGCGGGGCCTGGCGGGCGGGCGATCGCCGGCGCGTTTCGGGCGAGGCCTGCTGCGTTTCATCCCGCGGCGGCGGTGGCCCGTCGTGCTCACCGCGCTGGTGGTGGTCGGCGGCGCGGGGATCGGCGCCGGCCACTACCTGGCGGGCCGACCGTTCGAAAACGATTTCAAGAACCTCCGCTCGAGCGGACGGCAGATCCAGGAGGCGCGGCGCTGGAACGACCAGATCAACGCCGCCTTCGGTCGGGGCATCTCGGGCGGCACGGTCATCGCGCTCCCCAGCCGCGGCAGGACGCGCGAGGTGACGGCGCGGCTGCGCACCGCCGACCGCGGGAAGGCGCCCGGCGAGCGGCTTTTCGCGCGGGTCTCGAGCCTGGATGACCTCGTGCCGCCCGATCAGGACGACAAGCTAGCGCTGCTGGCCGAGATCCGGGCCCTACTCACCCCCGCCACCTTGGCGACGATGGACGACGCGGATCGACGAATCGCCGCCGAGCTCCGGCCGCCCGAGCACATCGACCGGATCGTGGAGAGCGACGTGCCGCCCGAGCTGGCCTGGCCGTTCACCGAGCAAGACGGCACCCGCGGCCGCCTCATCCTCGCGACCACCGGCGCGGGGTTCGATCTGTGGCGTACCGAGGATCTCGAACGCTTCGTGGGAACCTTCCGCGCCCTCGAGCTGGGGTCGGACCTGGTGGTGGGCGGCAACGCCTTCGTTCAGCACGACATCGTCCGCTCCGTCGACAGCGACGGACCCCGGACGACGCTGGTAGCCGCCATCGGCGCGGTGCTGGTGGTCCTGCTGGTTCTGGGGGCCACCCGGCAAGCGGCGGTGACTCTGCTCTGCGCGGCGGCGGGCGTCCTGCTGCTGCTCACCGTCGCCAGCTTCTTCGGGCTCAAGATCAACTTCCTAGATTTCGTGGCCCTGCCCATCACCATCGGGATCGGCATCGACTACGCGGTCAACATCGCCGCCCGCCACCGCGTCGAGGGACCGGGATCGTCCGGTCGGATCGTGATGGCCGCCGGGCCGGCGGTCGCGCTCTGCTCGTACACGACCGTGGTGGGGTACGCGTCGCTGCTGCTCTCCGCGAACCAGGGCATCCGATCGTTCGGACTGGCGGCGCTCATCGGAGAGCTCACCTGCCTCTGCGGTGCGCTGGCCCTGGCGCCAGCCTTGCTCGACCTGCGCCGCAGAGCTCGGAAGAGCCGTGCGGCGACCAGCCCGGCGCACGCCGCCGCGGCCGGCCTGCGCACCCAATCCCCCTCCGGCGCCTTTCCGATCTGAAGCGGGCGACCGGGCGGGCGCCCAGGGACCTGCCGTATCGGGTCACTCCGCCGGTTGCAGGAGTCCCTGGATCGTCTCGAGCAGCACTTTGATGCGAAACGGCTTGTGCAACAGCGCCGCGACGCCGGACGGTCGATCCTGGGTGGCCGCCGTCAGGACCAACACGGGGATCTTCGCCAGCGCGGGATCGCCTTGAATGACCTCCAGAACCTGCCAGCCGGTCACGAGCGGCATCATCAGATCCAGGATGACGAGGTCAGGCGGCGAGCGGGGATCGTTGGCGAGAAAATCCAGGGCCTGCCGGCCGGTTCGGGCCGGAATGACGTCGTAGCCGCTCTCCTCGAGCAGGTCCTGCACGACGTCGCGGATGTCGAGGTCGTCCTCCGCCAGCAGGACGGTGCTCGGGCACAGGTTGATCTCGGCGGTCATGAGCCCTTCGTATCGTGGCCGGGCGTGCCGGCCTGGGCGCCGGCCCGGGTGCTGGTCAGTCGCACGAGAATGGCCAGCAGCTCGTCGATGTCGAGCGGCTTGCGAAGGCAGGCGATGGGCCGCAGGGCGCTGGCCTTGTCCTTCGCGTTGGTGTCGGCGGAGATGACCACCACCGGAATCGAGGCCCATTCTCGATGGTTCTGCTGCAGCGACCAGAATTCCCAACCGTCCATCACGGGCATCATCAGGTCTAGCACGATGACCGCGGGCAGGCGCTGGCTCTTCCCCAGCTGTTCGAGCGCATCGACCCCGGTCTTCGCGACCGAGACCCGGTAGCCCTCTTCGGCCAGCACCTCGGCGATCGACTCCCGAACGTCTCGGTCGTCCTCGACCAGAAGGATCCGCGCGCTCGGCTCGGCCTCGCTCTCCACGTCAAGCGCTCGCGGCTCGGTGGGGGCCACTGTCCATACGCGCCAGGGCCGGCGTTTGCCGCGGCAGCTGGACGACGAATACCGAGCCGGCGCCCAGATTGCTCTCGACCTGGATCGATCCGCAGTGGGCGTCGATGATCTGCCGCGTGATGTAGAGGCCGAGTCCCATCCCGCCGTAGGATCGCGACGAAACCGCCCGCTGGAACCGCTGAAAAATTCGGTCCAAATCGGCGGAGTCGATCCCGATGCCGTGATCCGCGATGCGCAGCCGGCCGCCCTCGCGGGTCTCGTCCACCGTGATCTCGATCGGTTTGCCGCCGCCATACTTGATGGCGTTTCCCAGCACGTTGGTCACCACCTGCTCGAGGCGCAGGCGATCCCACTGGCCCACCACCGAGGTGAGGCTTGCCAGGACCAGCTGGCACTCGGCCGCGGCCAGCTCCTCGGCGAAACGTCCCGACACCTCCCGCACGATCTCGGCCAGGTCGACCGTCTCGGTTTGTAGCCGCAGACGCCCCGACGAGATCCGAGACACGTCCAGAAGATTGTCGATCAAGGCCTGCAGGCGGTGCACCTGGCGTTCGCATCGCTCCAGGATCCGTTGCAGCTCTGGCGTCACCTGCGCCTCGTTGCGGCGGGGGCCGAGCAGCCGCTGGAAGTGGATCTGCAGCGGCGTCAGCGGCGTCCGGAGCTCGTGCGAGGCGATGGAGAGGAATTCGTCGCGGACCCGGATGGCCTCCTGGGCCTCGTGGTAGAGGCGCCCGTGCTCGACGCCCATGGCGATGCGCTGGGCCAGCTCCTGCGCAGTCGCCAGCTCAATCGCGCCCAGCCGCCGGCCCGAATGCCCCGACACCAACATGATCTGCCCCAGCACCTCTTCGCGAAACGCCAGCGGAACCACCAGCGTCGAGCCGCATCCGAGCTTCTGCAGCAAGCCCGCGGTGCCGTCGTCCAGGTGCCAGGCATCCGCGGCTCGGGTGCCCAGATCGGTCAGCATCTCCGCGCAGTCGCTGCCGAGACTCCGGCAGAAGGCCGGACTGTCGAGCAGCCGCCGCCCCAGCTCCAGCACGGGCGTGCCCATCCGATGGTCGGCGTGGGCGACCGCCAGGTGATAGCCGCTCTCGGCGGTGCGATCGACCGTGGCGATGATGCACCAGTCGCAAAGCGAGGCCGTCACCAATCGGGCCACGTCTTCGATGGTGACCCGATGATCCAGCGACCGCAGCAGAATCTGACCCGTCCCGGCCAGCAGGCGTTGCCGCTCATCCGTCCGGCGGCGGTCCGTGACGTCCTCGATGACGGCGATGAAGTGCTTGGCCTTCCCCGCGTGGTCGTAGACCAGCGACCCGGTCAGATCCAACCAGACGGTGTGTCCCAGCTTGTGCAGATATCTCTTCTCGCGGTGGTAGGTGCCGATCTTCCCCGCGATGAGCTCGGCGAACCCCGCGATCTCCTCGGCCAGGTCCTCCGGGTGCGTGACATCCCGAAAGCCGAGCTGCAGGCACGCCTCCGGGGAGTAGCCGAGGATCTGACAGAACCGGGGGTTGACGCGCAGCCATCGCCCCTCGAAGGAGGTGTGGGCGATGCCCACCGGGGCCGCATTGAACGACGCCTCGTACAGCGCGTCGCTCTCCTTCAAGGCCGCTTCGCCCCGCTGGCGCTCGGCCAGGCGCAGCGCCTCCTCCTGCCGGCGGATCTGGCGGGTCATCCGATAGAGCTCGACGAAGACCGCCACCTTGGCCTTGACGATCTCTGGATTGAGCGGCTTGACCAGAAAATCGACCGCGCCGGCCGCATAGGCCTCGCTCACCAGGTCCAGCTCCGGACCGGCGGTCAGGAAAATGATCGGAATGCGTTTGGAAGCTTCCCGCATGCGAATCAAGCGCGCGGTTTCGAATCCGTCCATCGTGGGCATGAGGACGTCTAGGAGAATGACCGCGAACTCCTGCTTCAAGATCAGCCGGAGCGCCTCCCGCCCGGAGCGGGCTGTCACGATCTCGACGCCCGGGAGGGACAACATCACCTCCAGCGCGAGGACATTCTCGTCGCGGTCGTCGACGATCAGGATCGTAGCGATGTCGTCGCCGGTCATATTGTCCTCGGGTTCACCTGCCCAAGAGATCCGGAGACGGGCGGAGCCGGCTCCCACTTCCCGGATCCGTCGAGTTGTACATCTCGGTCCTGGATGGACGTTCAAATCTCGTACCAGCCCGACCTGCGCGCGCGGCAAGGGGGATCCGTGTCCCGGGGTTTCGATCCGGTAACGTCAGCAGGACCGTTGTTACTTCCAGAAAACATCGCGCCGGCGTCGGTCACCGGCGGGAAGACCCACATACACTACAGACTAGGGATCGCGCGGAAGCGTGACCGTGAAGGTGCTCCGATCTCCGGCCGATGACACCTCCAGGGTCCCGCCGTGGGCGGCCACGATCTCCCGGGCCAGGAAGAGGCCCAGTCCCAAACCGGCCCGCCGATTGAGAAGCGCGCCGCCCTGAAAGGGCTCGAAGAGCACCGGCAGCAGCTCGGCTGCAATGGCGCCGTCGTTGCTCACGGCTATCGTCACGCGCGCCGGTTCGTCGCCGGCGATCACGATCCGGACCGGACCCTCGGCGGCGCCGTGCCGGAAGGCATTGCCGACCAGGTGGGAGGCCACCTGCGCCAGCCGTTCCGCGTCCCACCGGCCGCGGGTGTCGCCGGCATGCTCGAAGGTCACCGTTCGGACCTTCCCCTGGGACAGCTCGTCGATCACCCGGCCAACGATCGGGACCAGATCGGTCCGCGTCCGGTCGATCGGCAACCCGCCTTCCCCGCGTGCCCGGGTGAAGTCCAGCAGCTGCGTGATCATTTGATTCATACGCTGCCCGGAGCTGAGAATTCTGCCCAGTGCACGCTTGACGTCGTCGTCGGCGACCTTCCGCGACAAGACCGTCGCCGACATCAGTATGGCTCCCAGCGGGTTTCGAAGATCGTGGCTGAGAATTCCCCCGAAGAGGCCATTCAACTGGCGGGTCCGGTCCAGCTCTCCCGTCAAGCGGGCGTTCTCGGTCTGCAGACGTTCGACCAAGAGATTGGTGGGATCGGGCCCGTCCATCGGCGACGACAGCCTAGCGCGAGGCCCGGCGTCTCGATCTCGGGAGTGTAGTCGGCATCAATTCTTCGTCACTGTATGATCTTACGACCGGTGATCAACCGAATGAGCACGGTGACTACCGCCAGGACCAGCAAGATATGAATGAATCCCCCCAAGGTGTACGAGCTGACCATGCCGACCAGCCAGAGAAGCAACAGAACCACAGCAATAGTCCACAACATCGTCGTCTCCTTTTCGAAGGGTTACCGATTGTCCTGACCGACGGGTCTTCACGGACCGTGCCAGATGCCGAGGCCGGCCGAGCCGGGGCCCAACGCCGAGATCTCAGGCAGAGCGTCGGTCGCGGACGCCACCTCTTCGTAACTCGTTCCGCCAGACGTCACCTAAGCGTGACATGCCGGCGCCCCATGTCCTGGTGAAGTCGCGTTGAGCCGCATTGGCCGAGCTGGCACGGCGGATGAAGGCGCTGGAGACGAGGAAACGCGGAGGGAACCATGAAGCACGATCCGAAGGTCGCGCGGCGAGACAACCGGGGCGAACTGTGGGCGATCGTCCTGGCGGGCGGCGAAGGGAACCGTCTGGCGCCGGTGACCCGGTTGCTCTACGGCTGCGAAGTGCCCAAGCAGTTCGCATTTCTGGACGGCGACCGGAGCCTGCTGCAGCAGACCATGGATCGTATCGCGCCCCTCGTCCCGGCCCACCGCACCGTCGTCGTTGTGGCGCACAACCGCACCGCCGATCTGAGGGCCGCGCTTCCTTCCATGATGCCCGCCATGATGCGCGTGGCCAGCTGACGTGGAAGCCAGCGCTGCCCGCCCAGGACCGATCTCTGCTAAGACAACCCCGCATGTCGCTCGCTCCGCGGGCCATGATCGCTTCGAAAGGACATCACGTGAATCGGTGTTAGACATTCTCCTGGTCGACGACGAACCCGAGCTTCGGGAGCTCCTCGAAGAGCAGCTTCGGGAGGCGGGCCACCAGGTTCAGACCGCCGCCGACGGCGCCCAGGGGATGGACCAGCTGCAGCGGCGGGTCTTCGATCTGGTCATCTGCGACGTGCGCCTACCCGCGATCGACGGACTGACCCTGTTTCGCCGGGTCCGCAAGGAGATGCCGTCGACCGAGGTCATCCTCATGACCGCCTACGCCGACGTGGCCCAGGCCGTGTCCGCCCTGAAGGAAGGGGCGTACGACTATCTGACCAAGCCGTTCGACGTGGACGAGCTCCTGCTGCAGACCCGGCGCATCAACGAGACCCGGGCCTTGCGGCGCGAGCTCGAAAAGGCCCGGGGTGAGCTCTCCGGCCGTACCGGCGAGACGAGCCTGATCGGGGAATCACCGGGCATTCGCCGGGTGATCGAGATGAGCAAGATGGTGTCGCAGAGCGACGCCCCGGTCCTCATCACGGGCGACAGCGGCACCGGCAAGGAGGTCGTGGCGCGCCTGATCCACGAGAAGAGCAACCGCCGGGACAAGGCCTTCGTGGCGGTCAACTGTGGCGCGCTGGCCGAAAACCTCATCGAGGCCGAGCTGTTCGGGCACGAGCGGGGGGCCTTCACGGGCGCCGTCAAGAAGCGCGACGGGCGATTCAAGGCGGCCGACGGCGGCGTGCTCTTCCTCGACGAGATCGCGGAGCTACCTGCCGCCGCCCAGGCCAAGCTGCTGCGCGTGCTGCAAGAGGGGTCCTTCGAGCCGCTCGGAACCAACACCCCTGTGCGGGTCGACGTCCGCATCATCTCGGCGACCCACCGCAACCTGCAAGAACGGATCAAGGCCGGCCTGTTCCGAGAAGATCTCTTCTACCGGGTGAACGTCATCGAGATACAGCTGCCGCCGCTGCGCGATCGACCGACCGATCTGCCGCTCTTGCTGCGACACTTCATCCAGCGGTTCACCACGCCCGGCGCCCCCTTCCCCAGAATCTCGCCGGCCGCCTGGGCGAGCTTGCTCCAGTATGAGTTCCCGGGAAATGTTCGGGAGCTCTCTCATGCCGTGCAGCACGCCATCGTGCTCTCCGGCGGCCAGGAGATCGACCTGCAGCATCTGCCGCCGTCGATCGTCGACACCAAGCTCCCGTCCGCCCTGACCTCCACCGGCGACGGGGCGGTCATTCGCCCGCTCCACCTGGCGATTCGTGAATTCGAGAATCAATATCTCCAGCACGCGCTGAAGGCGGCGGACGGCAAGCGCAACCGCACGGCGGCTATGCTGGGCATCTCACGCAAGACGCTGTGGGAAAAGCTGCGCCACAACGGCCTGGCGGCTGCCGCCGAAACCGATCCCGAGCCCGATTCCGACGACGGGGATCTGTCCTAGCGAGGACTGCCAGGGGCTCCGACGCCGCCAAACCGCGGCGTTGATCGGCACGGCCTTTGAATCAGTAAGTGACCACCCATGCAATCGGCCCCCCTTTCTGCCGATTTGTTTCGCAACGGTAACCAATCGTCTGCGCCTGTTACGGCTGCGTGACGCGGTGAAAGAGACCCCCTGTGCGCGACATGCCGCTCGTCGTCGACCGACAATCTGACATCAGAGACCCAATGGGAGCGTCGGCCTCGCTTGGGGAGCTCGGGCGGGATCTCAGGGTCGCCTTCGATCATCGGGTCCAGTTCTACGAGCACGACGCGGCGCTTTACCGCGTCGTCGCCGAGTTCTTCCGGGCCGGGCATCGGTCCGGCGAGCCCCTGATCGTCATCGCGACGGAGCTGCATGGACAGGGGCTACTGGCCGAGCTCGCCGCGAGCGGTCTCGACGTCGATCGGCTGCGCCGCACGGGTGAGCTGACGGTGCTCGACGCTCAGAAGACGCTCGAGGGCTTCATGGTCGCCGGCATGCCCGATCGCGATCTGTTTCGCGCCCAGATTGGCGGAGCCATCGAGCCGCTTCGCGCCGCGAGCCGCACCGGTACCATCCGCGCCTACGGCGAGATGGTCGACCTGCTGTGGCGGGAGGGTTACGCGCCCGCGATGATTCGCCTCGAGGAGCTCTGGAACGAGCTCGGACAGGCAGACGGCTCGCTCTCCCTGCTCTGTGGGTACTTCATCTCGAGCTCGAACGACGTGACCCAAGCGGCGGCCTTCGAAGGGATTTGCAGAACCCATGCCCACGTCTTTCCGTCGGAGGGCCCATCCATGGCCGGCGATTCGGACGGTGATTCGGACGCCCGCCAGGATGAAGTCCGCCAGCTCCAGCAGCGCGCGCGCGCCCTCGAGGGCGAGATCGAGCACCGCAAGCGTCTGGAACAGGCGCTGCGCGCCGCGCTCGGCGAGCGGATGCGCGCCCAGCAGGCCCTGCGCGAGAGCCAGCAGGAGCTGATGGACTTCTTCGAGAACGCCGTGGAGGGGTTCCACTGGGTGGGGCCGGACGGCACCATCCTGGCCGCCAACCGGGCGGAGCTGGAGCTGCTCGGGTACGCCAAGGAGGAGTACGTCGGCCACCACATCGCCGAATTCCACGCCGACCCGGAGGTCATCGCCGACATTCTCGCGCGCCTCGGACGCAACGAGACGCTCAAGGGCCGGGAAGCCCGGCTCCGCTGCAAGGACGGCTCGATCAAGCACGTTCTCATCCATTCGAACGTGTTCTTCCGTAACGGTGAGTTCGTGCACACCCGCTGCTTCACGCGCGACATCACCGATCGCAAGCGTCTGGAGGACGAGCTCCGCCGCCAAAACGAGGATCTCACGCGAACGGTCCGGTTCAGCGAGATGTTCGTGGGCATCCTGGGACACGATCTGCGAAACCCCCTGTCGGCCATCGCGACGGCGGCCAGCCTCCTCGGCCGTCGTGCCGAATCGGACAAGGTAGCCAAGCCCGCGACGCGCATCCTCAACAGCGCGGGACGGATGGGGCGGATGATCGATCAGCTCCTGGACTTCACCCGCATCCGCCTGGGCAAGGGAATCCCCATCGAGCAGAAGGAGACCGACCTGGCGGAGGTCTGTCGGCTGGCCATCGACGAGCTCGAAAGCGCGGGCGAGGCCCGGAAGATCGAGCTGCGGGCGGCGGGCGATTCGATCGGGTTGTGGGACGCCGATCGGCTGTTGCAGCTCTGCTCCAATTTGCTGAGCAACGCTCTGGCCCATGGAACGGGCACCGACCCCATCGCCATTCGTGTCAATGGGACCGACCCAACCAACGTGGTGCTGGAGGTCTGCAATGCCGGCGCGGTCCCACCGGAGATCATGCCGGTGCTCTTCGAACCATTCCGAAGCGGTGCGAACGAGAAGCAGGCGCGATCGAATGGTCTCGGTCTCGGCCTGTTCATCAGCCAGCAGATCGCGATCTCGCACGCGGGGTCCATCGAGGTGGTCTCGTCGGAAACCGACGGGACCCAGATGTCGGTTCGGCTGCCGCGAAATACCCGCGGGGCGGAACCCGCCTTCGGTTCGGCTGGAGACTACCCTCAGTGACCCAAAAGACGGTGCTCGTCGTCGACGACGAAGCCGACATTCGCGAGTCCCTCCGAGATGCACTAGACGACGAGGGCTACGCGGTCTTCGTGGCCTCCAACGGCAAGGAAGCGCTGGCCCTCCTGCCGGCGCTGGCCCGACCTTGCGCCGTCATCCTCGACATCATCATGCCGGTCATGAGCGGGACCGAGTTTTACGAAGCGATGCTGGCCACCCCGACGCTGGCAGACATTCCAGTCCTCATGTCGACCTCGGATCCCTCCCGCGCGCCCGGCCGGGTGCCGGTGATGAAGAAGCCGATCGATCTCGATCGCCTGCTCGCGGCCGTGGCCGCACTCTTTCTGATCCCGATGGTTTGATCCGGCGCGCGCCGCTTCACTGCGCGCGGGCCGCCCGCTCGGCCGGCGGCCGGAGCGGCAGGACCACCCGGATCGTCGAGCCCCGTCCGAGCTCGCTGTCGACCAGGATCTGACCACCGTGGTCGGTCACGATCCGGTGCGAAACCGCCAGACCGAGGCCCGTGCCCTCTCCGATCGGCTTGGTGGTGTAGAACTGCTCGAAGATGTGGGGGAGTACGTCGCGGGGAATCCCCGCGCCGGTGTCGCGAATCTCGACGGCCAGCTCACCCTCCAGAACCAACGTGGTGAGGGCGATCTCGTTCTCCTCCGCGTGTCCCTCGGGCAGCGCCTGCGCCGCGTTGAGCAGCAGGTTCAGGAACACCTGCCCGATGGCCGAGCGATCGCCGGACAGCGGCGGCAGGACGCCGTACCGCTTGACCACCGTCGCCCGGTGGTCGACGTGGTTGCGGGCCATGGCCAACGATTCGTCCAGAACCTCGTTCAGGGAGAACAGCTCGCGCTTGGGCTCTGGCGGCCGGGAGAGACTCTGTAGGTTCTTCACCACGTCGCGAATGCGACGTAGCCCGCTGCGGCTGTCTTCCAGCATCTCCCTTAGGGTGGCCAAGCTCTCCGGCGTGGGTACCGAACCGGCTGCCGGCACCGCGGCGCCCGGCGCGTCGCCAAGGTGGACGCGGGCGTGAGCCAGCCACAGGTCGATCTCGGTCACGGCCAGATCCACGTTCACGGACACATAGGTCAGCGGGTTGTTGATCTCGTGACCCACGCCGGCGGCCAGCCGGCCCAGAGCCGCAAACCGTTCGGCTTCCTCCAATCTCCCGAGCAGGCGTTGTCGTTCGACCTGGGCCAGGATGCGCGCCACGGTATCGAGGAGCGTGCTGGTGCTGAGCGGTTTGCGGAGGTACCCGTCGGCGGCGATCGCTTCCGCCTTGGCGCTGCCGTCCGCCGATACCGCCAGCACCGGGATGGTCGCCAGAGCGGGGTCGTTCTTCTGCGCCGCCCGGAACTCCCAACCGTCCATGACGGGCATTCGAAGATCGAGCACGATGAGATCGGGAGGCGCTCCGGCGCGCAATCGCTGGAGAGCGTCGCGGCCGTTTTCGGCCTGGACGACGTCGTACCCCTCGGCCTCCAGAATGTCGTGCACGGCTTCCCGAATGCTGTAGTCGTCCTCGACCAGCAAGATGAGCTTGCGGTCGCTTCCCGACGACAGCTTGCCGCCCGCCGACACCAATCGCCGCAAGGCCCGATCGGGAGGCCCCGGATCCTGAAGGCTCGACAGACGGAGCGCCGATGCGAGCTGGCCGTCCATCCGATCTTGCCGATCTTGCCGATCTTGCCGATCTTGCCGACCCTGCCGATCTTGCCGATCTTGCCGACCCTGCCAACCTTGCCGATCTTGCACTTGGGGTCCCCGGCTGTTCACGATCGCCTCCTGCACAGCGCCCCGAGATCCCCCCTTTCCAGATCCGAGGCAGCTCCATTAGTTCACGAGGTGATCGTACTTTCGTCAAGGGGAAAGGCCAGCCGGTTCGCTCGATGATAGGCTGCCGCGCTGTCAACGTTCTGACGGACGACAACGACGATGGCCACACCGGTCACAAACGAAGCAACCTCGACGCCGCTGGCGTTGCTCTCCGTCGAGGACTCGTCGGACGACGTCGAGCTGATCCGGCGGCAGCTCCATCAGCACGGATTCACGCCGGTCGTGCGGCAGGTTCAGACCAGCGCGGAGATGGAACGCGCGTTGCGGGAGCGACGGTGGGACGTCATCTGCATGGACTACGCGATGCCGACCTTCGACGCGCTCGGCGGGCTCGAGATTCGCACCGAGCTCGCACCGGACACGCCGGTGATCATCGTTTCGGGCCACATCGGCGAGACCGCGGCGGTCTCGTTGTTGAAGGCCGGCGCCGACGACTACATCCCGAAACACAACCTGGCCCGGCTGGCGCCCGCGCTCCGCCGCGCCATCCGCGACACCGACGAACGGCGGGCGCGGCGGGAGGCCGAAGACGAGCGGGCCCGGCTGGTCGTCGAGCTGGCCCGCGCGCTGGAAATCCGCGACGAGTTCCTGGTGCTCGCGTCGCACGAGCTCCGCACGCCGCTCACGGCCCTGCGCTTGAACCTGGAGGGCGCGAGCCGCGCCAACATCGACAACGCCGAGGTCCGCACCAAGCTCGCCCGCGCCGATACCCAGATCGATCGGATGGCCCGTCTGGTAAGCGACATGCTCGCCGTCTCCAAGCTCCGACCGACGGAGCCGCTGCGACCGGCGGAGACCGACGCGGGCATGCTGCTGGCGGATCTCGTGAAGGCGTTCTGTGAAGAACAGCGCACGGAGGACATCGTGGCGCAGCTCCCGCCCGAGCGGCTGATGGGTCTGTGGGATCGCGGCAGGGTGGAGGATGCCCTGCGCCGCCTGCTGGCCAACGCGGTCAAATACGGCCCCGGCCGACCGGTGGAGGTCCGCCTGGAGCGCCAGGGATCGACGGCTCGGTTCTCTGTGGCCGATCGAGGCATCGGCATCGCGCCCGAGGACCAGGCCCGGATCTTCGAATGCTTCGGGAGGGCGGGACCGGTGCGGAACTACGGTGGGCTGGGCCTCGGTCTCTGGATCGCCCGCGCGATCGTCGAGGCGCACGCCGGGACGCTCACGGTCTCGAGCGAGCTCGGCAAAGGTTCGGTCTTCACGCTGAGCCTCCCCATAGTTACCGACGACCCGTAAGCCGCGTCGCGCTTAACCTCATGGGTAGACAGCGCTACCGATTAAAGCCGTCTTTTGCCCGATCGTTACGGGATCGTAACCCCCCCTGCCCCACGGGCCTGAAGCCCAGGCATTCCTGCACGGCGATGTGGTGGCATGGCCCTTGCGATAGGTGTCGGCATGCTAAGCGACGCAGCGACCTCTTCAACTAAGCGAAACCCGATCTATCTCCTGCGGCGTACCGCAGAGCGGAGCACCTGCCGCCCGCTCTCGAAGGCACAGCAGCGAAAGCGCGAGCAGGTCCCTGCCAAACCGGTCGGGGCGGAGGGGTCCGAACCGGAGGCGATGGAGTTGGCGTACGCCGAAGCGGGGGCTCAATCCGAGGGCGCCGAGGGCGCCGACAGCGCCGCCCTCTTACCGGAGACGACCATCGACCGTGACGCGACGATCGCCGCGACCGCCGCAGACGGCGTGGCCGCGACCGCGTTCACGGTCTCGGACCATTCGACCATCGGCGCCTATCTGCGCGAGCTCCGGCGGTATCCGCTCATGACCCGCGAGGAGGAGCACGAGGTCGCGGTGCGGCTCTCGAAGAACCCGGACCGCGCGCTGGCGGCCCGGCTGGTCACCGCCAACTTGCGCCTGGTCGTCAAGATCGCCCAGGAATACCGCCGCGCGCACAACAACATTCTCGACCTGATCCAGGAAGGGAACGTCGGCCTCATCCACGCGGTGGAGAAGTACGATCCCTACCGGGGCGTCAAGCTCTCCTCGTACGCGTCTTGGTGGATCCGGGCCTACATGCTGAAGTTCATCCTGGCGAACTGGCGGCTGGTCAAGGTCGGCACCACCCAGCCACAGCGCCGGCTGTTCTTCAACCTCCGAAAGGAGCGCGAGAAGCTGGAGAAGCAAGGCTACCAGGTGGATGCCAAACACCTGGCCGCCGCGCTCGACGTCACCGAGCAAGAGGTGATCGAGATGGAGCGCCGCCTCAACGCCTCCGAGATCTCGCTGGACGCGCCCGTTCGCTCCGACGACCAAGGCGACCGAACGCGGGGCGACCTGGTGCCCGCGGCTTCGAGCACGCGCCCCGACCTGCAGGTCGAGGCCAGCGAGTTCGGAACCCTGCTGCGGGAGCGGCTGCACACCTTCGGGGGGATGTTGCGCGACCGCGACCTCGAGATCTTCCAGGCCCGCCTCATCAACGACGAGCCCGCCACGCTGGTCGAGCTCGCCGATCGCTTCGGGGTGACGCGCGAGCGCGTCCGCCAGATCGAGTCCCGTCTCAAGGGGCGACTCCGCACCTATCTCGAGACCGAGCTGGGCGACGGCGTTCAGCCGCAAGACCTCCTCGAGTAGCTCGCGGTCGACGCGCTATCTCCGCGTGTCATAGTGACGCCAGGAGGTACGCCATGCGCGCCGAGATCGTTCCAGGAGCTCCGTTCCCCGACTTCGACCTTCCCGACCACACCGGCAAGCACCGCAAGCTCTCCGAGATACAGGGCACCGATCCGATGATCGTGATGCTCAGTCGGGGCGCCTACTGTCCCAAAGACCGCCGGCAGCTCGAAGGTCTCCTGCAGCTCCACCGCGAGCTGGAGGTCGGCTACTGCCGCCTGGTCACCATCAGCAGCGACAACCTGCTCGAGACCAACGAGAGTCGATCGGGGATCGGCGCCCACTGGCCGTTCCTGTCCGACCCGGCGCGCAAGGTGCAGAAGGATCTCGACATCGCCGAGTACACCGATCCCACCCACAACCCGATGATCCCCCACACCCTGGTGCTGGCGCCCGGACTCATCGTCCACAAGATCTACAACGGCTACTGGTTCTTCGGCCGCCCGACGCCGGAGGAGCTGCGCCACGACGTGCGCGCCGTCCTGGAGAAGTGCCGCCCGGATTGGGACATCACCCAGGCCGAGCTCAAGGCGGCCTGGGCGCGCGGCGACAAAGATCGCTTCTATCCCTACGGCAAGACCCACGCGCAGGTGTTCGCGGAACAGCGCTAAAAATTGCACGCCTGCCCTCCGCGCTTGATCCCCGGACCGTTCCGAGGGCAGCATCCCCGGATGCGAAATCCATCCCAGATGCGCGCCCCCGTCGTGGCGCTCCCGCTCATCGGTCTCGGCCTTTGCCTGGCCGCCTGCGGTCCGTCCGTCGATCCGGCCGCCAAGGCCGACATCGATGGCCGCGTCGCCGCGCTGCAGGCCGGCGGTGTCGCTTTCCCGGCGCCGACCGTCTTCGAACCGATGCCGATGGCCGTCGGACAGTGGTCGCAATACAAGTTCGTCGACGACAAGGGTCAGCCGTCGTTCTTGACCCACAAGGTCGTCGGTCAGGACGCCGACGCCTTCTGGCTCGAGGTCACGAGCGAGCGATACACCGGCCGGACGGAGCAGAAGATGCTGGTCGCGTTCGGCAACCGGATGGATCCCTCGCAGATCCAGATCCGCGCGATAACCAGCAAGGACGCCAAGGGACGTGTGAACGAGGTTCCGCCGGCGATGATCTCGCTGCTGCAATCCAGCTATCAGGGGATCGTCTCGTCGATGGTGATCCGCTGGCAGGGGCTGCCACAGGAGAGCGCGACCGTACCCGCCGGCCACTTCGACGGCTGCTTCCGCACCCGCACCGAGGCGCAGTGGGGCCCCTGGAAGAGCACCGCCGACTCGTGGTCGCATCCGGCGGTCCCTCTGACGGGCGCGGTCCGCAGCCAGGGCGTCGACCGGCAATTCACCATGGAGCTGATCGCGTTCGGCCTGTCGGGCGCGGTCGACGATTTCTAGGGAAGTGCCAGAACCGAGCGCGGCCAAAGATCCCGTCTGCGGCATGACGGTCCGCCAGGACGCGCCGCTGCGCACGACGTTCGAAGGCCAGACGTACCTGTTCTGTGGCCCGCGCTGCCTCGATCGGTTCGGGAAGGAGCCGCTGAAATTCCTGGGCGACAAGCCCCCCGAAACCAAGGGGCCTTCCCCGAGTAAGGACCCAGCGACGACCGGAGCCCAGGCACATTCCCGGTCCCCCCCGTCGCCGGCCGGGGCCTGGACCTGCCCGATGCACCCCGAGATCGTCCGCGACGGGCCTGGCGCCTGCCCCATCTGCGGGATGGCGCTGGAACCGAAGATGGTCTCTGCGGAGGAGCCCGCGAACCCCGAGCTGCGGGAGATGCAGCGGCGGCTCTGGGTTAGCGTCGCCCTCTCCGCGCCGCTGATGGTGATCGCCATGGCCGACCTCTGCGCCGGCCCGAGACGACCGTGGATCGAGCTGGCGCTGGCCACGCCGGTGGTGCTCTGGGGTGGCTGGCCCTTCTTCGTTCGCGCCGCCGCCTCCGTGCGCAGCAGGCACCTCAACATGTTCACGCTCATCGGGCTCGGCGTGGCGGTGGCGTTCGGCTACAGCCTGGTCGCCGCGGCGCTGCCTGGGATCTTTCCGCTCTCCTTTCACGACGGGGGCGGACAGGTCGGCCTGTACTTCGAGGCGGCCGCCGCGATCGTCACGCTGGTGCTGCTGGGCCAGGTGCTGGAGCTCCGCGCCCGTGGTCGCGCGGGCGCCGCGCTGCGGGCGCTCCTGGGGCTGACGCCCAAGACGGCTCGGCGCCTGCGGGCCAATGGCCAGGAGGAGGACCTGCCGATCGCCGAGGTGCGGGCGGGCGATCGGCTGCGCGTCCGGCCGGGTGAGCGGGTCCCGGTCGACGGGGTGGTCCTCGAGGGACAGACAACCGTCGACGAATCGATGATCACCGGCGAACCGCTGCCGGTTGAAAAGGCGCCCGGCGCCCGGATCGTCGGGGGCACCTTGAACGGCACCGGCAGCCTGATCATGCGGGCCGATCGCGTTGCGGGGGACACCTTGCTGGCGCAGATCGTCCGCCTGGTCGGCGAGGCGCAGCGGAGCCGCGCGCCGATCCAGCGGCTGGCCGACGTCGCCGCGGGCACCTTCGTGCCGGTGGTGATCGCGATCGCCGTCGCGACGTTCGGCCTCTGGTCGCTGCTCGGTCCCGAGCCGCGGCTGGCCCACGCCCTGGTGAACGCCATCGCGGTGTTGATCATCGCCTGTCCGTGCGCGCTGGGGTTGGCGACGCCGATGTCGATCATGGTCGCGACCGGGAAAGCCGCGACGCTGGGGATCCTGTTCAAGAACGCCGAGGCCGTCGAAGTCCTGCGCCAGGTCGAGATCCTGGTGGTCGACAAGACGGGGACGCTGACCGCCGGGAAACCCAAGCTGGTGTCGGTCGAGCCGACGGGTGGCTTCGACGCGGCGGAGCTGGTCCGCCTGGCGGCAACGCTCGAGTGCGGCAGCGAGCACCCGCTGGCCGCCGCGATCGTGGCGGGCGCGGCCGACCGTGGGCTGCAGCTGGGGACGACGGAGGCGTTCTCCGCCGTCGCGGGCGAAGGCGTCCGCGGAAAGGTGGGCGGAAGGGCGATCGCGCTCGGAAACCGCAAGCTGTTCGACGACCTCGGGGTGCCGCTGGGGCAGGCCGCGGACCGGGCGGAAGCGCTTCGCCAGGAGGGGCAGACGGTCGTGTACCTGCTCGTCGACGATCGGTTGGCCGGCCTGCTCGGCGTTGCGGACCCGATCAAGGAGACGACCGCCCAGGCGCTCGGGGAGCTGCGCGCCGATGGGCTGCGCATCGTCATGCTGAGCGGCGATCACCGCACGACCGCGGAGGCCGTCGCCAAGAAGCTGGGGATCACCGAGGTCCTCGCGGAGGTGCTTCCCGCCGACAAGGCGCTGGCCATCAAGCGGATGCAGGAAGACGGACGCACCGTGGCGATGGCCGGCGACGGTATCAACGACGCCCCCGCGCTGGCCCAGGCCGACGTCGGGATCGCGATGGGAACCGGAACCGACCTGGCGATGGAGAGCGCCGGCGTCACGCTCATCGGGGGCGACCTGAGGGGGATCTTGCGGGCGCGGCGACTCAGCCGGGCGACCATGGCCAATATCCGGCAGAACCTCTTCTTCGCCTTCGTCTACAACGGGATCGGCGTTCCCGTCGCGGCGGGCCTGCTCTATCCGCTGGGGGGGCCGTTGCTGTCGCCGACCATGGCGGCGGCCGCGATGGCGTTCAGCTCGCTGTCGGTGATCGGGAACGCGCTGCGGTTGCGGCGGTTCCAGGGCTGAGCTCGCGGCGGTTGGCCTACCTGTAGTCTCCAGCCGGTCGGCCGGAATCGCAGCGCGTGGGTCGGTCTCGGCGAGACGACCCATTGCGGATCTCCAAAGCATGGATAGGTCCTAAGTTGCGGTCGCCGAGCAGAACGCATGACGAACGACGACATCCTGCTGGTCGACGACGACCCCGGATCGATCCAGTTGATGGGTCGTATCCTTTCGGGCGTCGCCAACCTGCGCTTTGCCACCAGCGGCGAGGATGCCCTGCGTTTGGCGGGCGCTTCGGTGCCGGATCTGATGTTGCTCGACACGGAGATGCCCGGCCTGAGCGGCTTCGAGACCTGCCGGGCGCTCAAGGCAGACCCGGCGCTCACCGACGTGCCGGTCATCTTCGTCACCAGCCACGGCGAGCCCGCGTTCGAGGTCTCGGGGTTCGAGCTGGGCGCCGCGGACTTCATCGCCAAACCCGTGAGTGCGCCGTTGCTGCTGGCGCGGGTCAAGACCCAGCTGCGGGTCAAGCACATGGCCGACCAGCTGCGCCACATCGCCACGATGGACGTGCTCACGGGGGTAGCCAACCGACGGCGCTTCGACGAGGCGCTGGAGCTGGAATGGCAACGCCGCCTGCGATCTGGCGACCCGCTGTCGTTGCTGATGATCGATGTCGACCACTTCAAGCTGTTCAACGACCGCTACGGCCACCCGGCAGGCGATGCCTGCCTGCGTTCGGTGGCCCAGGCGCTCCGGGGTACCAGCGCGCGCCCGGCGGATCTGGTCGCGCGCTATGGCGGAGAGGAGTTCGCGATCCTGCTGCCGCACACGGCTTGCGATGGAGCAGAGCACGTGGCCCATTGCGTCCTCGGCGCGATCGAAGCGCTGGCCATCGGACACGAGGGCTCTTCGACTGCACCGCACGTCACGGTCAGCGTGGGCATCGGCTGCTACGACGAAGACGCCGGCGGCGCACCGCAGCCGGGCCAATCCCGCAACGGCTCGGACCTACGCCCGTGCCGTTTCCCCATCGACCTGGTGAAGGCCGCCGACGAGGCGCTCTATGCGGCCAAGAACAACGGACGTGCCCAGGCCCGGCTGCTGGATGTCGCAAACGTCGACGCCCCTCACCTGGCCCGCGACATCGCGCCGAGAGGTTAGACCGTGCCCGACACCATCCGCGATCCCGTGTTGCCCGTCCCCGCCGCCGGGGCGCTGCAGAGCGCGATCTTCAACAGCGCCAACTTCTCCAGCATCGCCACCGACGCCAAGGGCGTCATCCAGATCTTCAACGTCGGTGCGGAGCGCATGCTGGGCTACGCGGCCGCCGAGGTGATGAACAAGATCACGCCGGCCGACATCTCCGATCCCCAGGAGGTCATCGCGCGCGCCAAGGCGCTCAGCCTCGAGCTCGAGACCTCCATCGCGCCGGGCTTCGAGGCCCTGGTGTTCAAGGCCTCCCGTGGCATCGAAGACATCTATGAGCTGACCTACATCCGCAAAGACGGCAGTCGCTTCCCCGCGGTCGTCTCGGTCACCGCGCTGCGCGATGCCCAGGACGGCATCATCGGCTACCTCCTCATCGGCACCGACAACACCGCGCGCAAGCGCGCCGAGGAGGCGCTGCTCAAGGCGGGAGCCCTGCAGAGCGCGATCTTCAACAGCGCCAACTTCTCCAGCATCGCCACCGACGCCAAGGGCGTCATCCAGATCTTCAACGTCGGCGCCGAGCGGATGCTCGGCTATACGGCCGCCGAGGTGATGAACAAGATCACGCCGGCCGACATTTCCGATCCCCAGGAAGTGATCGCGCGCGCCGAAACGCTAAGCGTCGAGCTCGGAACCCCGATTACTCCAGGCTTCGAGGCGTTGGTGTTCAAGGCCTCGCGCGGGATCGAGGACATCTACGAGCTGACCTACATCCGCAAGGATGGCAGCCGGTTCCCGGCGGTGGTGTCGGTCACGGCGCTGCGCGACGCGCAGAACGCCATCATCGGCTATCTGCTGATCGGCACCGACAACACCGCGCGCAAGCAGGCGGAAGAGGCGCTGCTCCAGGCGGGCGCTCTGCAGAGCGCGATCTTCAACAGCGCCAACTTCTCGAGCATCGCGACGGACGCGAAGGGCGTCAT
>CALAOV010000368.1 GCA_937889515.1 uncultured Myxococcales bacterium
CAGCAGCCTGGGGCTCAACGGCCACACCTGGCGCACGCCCAGCATCAAGGAGCTGTCGACCCTGGTCGACGAAGTGCCGCCGATCGCCAGCGTCTCACCGGCCATCGACGTCTCGACCTTCCCGGATACGCCCGCCAAGACGCCTTACTGGTCGTCGTCGCTGTTCGACGGAGAAGCGGTCGCGACGCACGATCCCTGGGTCATCAACTATGAAGACGGCTTCACCGAGTACACGGTGACCGCCGCGCTGGTCCGCTGCGTGCGCTGAGGCCGTCATCAGTTCGTAACGCAATCGAAACGGATCGTTCGCGGCCCCGCCGGTAGGCTCCGCCCGTCATGCCCCTGCCGCGCGTCCGCACCTTGATTCTCTCGACAGGCGTCTCGATCCTGGCACTCGCGCTGGCCGCCCGCCCGGCCGCGGCCGCGCTGGCCGAGCTCGATCTGCCGCGCGAGAGCCCGGTCGGAAAGGTGTCGCAGCAGGTCGGCTTGACCGAGATCGCCGTCGAGTACGGCAGCCCGGCGGTCAAGGGACGCAAGATCTGGGGCGCCGCCGTCCCCTACGACAAGATCTGGTCGCTGGGTGGCTACCAGGCGCCCAAGATCCGGTTCAGCCGCGACGTCACCGTGGGCGATAGGCCGGTGCCCGCCGGAACCTACGCGCTCCTGGCGATTCCGGGCAAGAGCGCCTGGACGCTGGTGATCAACAAGAACGCCGACCAGCTCGGCAATGGTCGCGACTACAAGAGTGACCTCGACGTCGCGCGCCTACAGGTGCGCCCGAAGACCGCGCCGCCGCGTGAGCGGCTGGCGATCGCGTTCGCCGGGTTCACCGACGACGAGGCATCGCTGGAGATCGCCTGGGAGAAGCTGAGCCTGTCGATTCCGATCCGGGTCAACACCACCCAGGAGGTGCTGACCAACATCAACGCGCTCGACAACACCTGGCGCGCCTACGCCAACGCCGCCCGGTACATGCTGGAGACCAAGAAGGACTACGACGTCGGCCTCCGCTACATCGACCAGTCGATCGCCTTGAAGGAGGACTGGTACAACCTGTGGATCCGGGCGTTGTTGCTGGCGGCCAAATCAAACTACAAGGAGGCCACGACCGCCGCCGAGCACGCCTTCGAGCTGGGCCTCAAGGCGAACGACACCTTCTTCCCCGAGACCGAGATCAAGAAAGCCCTGGCCGACTGGGGACAGAAGAGCGTCGCGGCGCGCTGACCGCCGGTCCAGGTCGCTCGACCAAGGTCGAGTCGCCTGTTACGCGAGCGCCGCTTCGATGGCGGCCCGCAGGCCCGCATCGTCCGGTTCTACGCCGGTCGCGAACGCGCGAACCACCTCGCCGTTCTTGCCGACCAGGTACTTGTGGAAATTCCACTTCGGCTCGCCGTGCGCCGCGGTCAGAAACTTGTAGACCGGCGACTGCGCGGCGCCCTTGGTCGCCACCTTCGCGTAGAGCGGAAAGGTGACCTTGTAGTTGACGTCGCAGAAGGTCTTGATCTCCGCCTCCGTCCCGGGCTCCTGCGCGCCGAAGTCGTTGGACGGAAAACCCAGCACCGCAAAGCCCCGGCCCTTGTAGTCCCGCCAGAGCGCCTCGAGCCCCGCGTACTGCGGCGTGGCTCCACACTCCGAGGCGGTATTCACCACCAGCAGCACCTGCCCCCGGTAGGCCGCGAGCGGCTGCTGCTTGTGATCGATGGTCTCGGCAGTCAGGTCGAAGAGCGACATCTCTGCACCTCGGTGGGTCGGGTAGTTTTCGGCGACGCTGAAACGTAGGCGATCGTACTCGGGCCGGCAAGGCGCCCAAAAATGTCACGCAAACGAGACAGAGCGCCCGTCGGTTGGGAGTACGTTCCGAGCTTCCGCAAAAATGTCGACACACCGAGCCCAAGCAGAAGCCGAAACCGGTCCTGCCGACGACGGCCAGACCGGCCCGGCCCCCGCCCCCGACGCGGCCCCGATCGACCTGGCGAACCCATCGCTCTACATCAACCGAGAGACCTCCTGGCTGGCGTTCAACGCGCGGGTGCTCGATGAGGCCCTCGACCCCCGCTGGCCGCTCCTCGAGCGCCTGAAGTTTCTGGCGATCTACGCCTCGAACCTGGACGAGTTCTTCATGATCCGGGTCTCCGGCCTGCATGGGCAGCTCGAGGCCGCCGCGCTGGTCGAGACCAGCCCGGACGGCCTGAGCGCGCGCGAGCAGCTCGCCCGCATCGGGCAGCTCATCCGTCGCCAGCTCGCCGCCGCCGCGGCGCTCCTCGCCGGCGATCTGCTCCCCGCGCTGGCTGAGCATGGGATCCGTATTCGCGACTGGGAGTCCCTCGACAGCGAGACCAGGCGGCTCGCGCGCAAGTACTTCCGCCGCTCGGTGTTCCCGGTGGTGACGCCGCTGGCCGTCGATCCGGGGCATCCCTTTCCGTTCCTCTCGAACCTCTCCGTCTCGCTGGCGGTGGAGGCGCGCGATCCGGACACCAAGGAGCGGAAGTTCGCGCGGATCAAAGTTCCGGAGATCCTCCCCCGATTCATCCCGCTCGAAACCCTGGACCCGGGTCACCCCGGCGGCGACAGCGACGGTCCGCGCGACTTTCTGCCGCTCGAGCAGCTCCTGGCCGCCAACCTCGACGAGCTCTTCCCCGGCATGGAGATCCTCGGCACCTACCCGTTTCGCGTCACCCGCGACATGGACTACGACATTCTGGAGGACGAGGCGCACGATCTGCTGTCGATCGTCGACCGCGAGGTCCGTCGCCGGCGCTTCGGCGCCTGCGTGCGGCTGGAGGTCTCCGCCGGGATTCCGGAGCGCGTCCGGCGCCTGCTGATCGAAAAGCTCGCCATCGACGACGAGGACGTCTACGAATCGACCGGGCCGCTCGGCCTGCGCGCCCTCATGTCGATCGCGACGCTGTCCCGCCCGGCGCTGCGCGATCCGCCCTTCATCTCGCGGTTGCCGGCACCGCTGGAAGACAAGGCCGACATCTTCGCGATCGTCCGTGCCGGAGACGTCTTGCTGCACCACCCATATGACTCGTTCAGCCCCGTGCTGAGCTTCTTGCGCCAGGCCGCCGATGACCCCGACGTCCTCGCGATCAAGATGACGCTCTATCGAACCGGGGCCAACGCCGAGGTGGTCCGGTCGCTCATCCGCGCCGCCGAGAATCACAAACAGGTGGCCGTCTCGATCGAGATCAAGGCCCGCTTCGACGAGGAGAACAACATGGCCTGGGCCCGGGCGCTGGAGCACGCCGGCGCCCACGTCTTCTACGGCCGCGCCGAGCTCAAGACCCACGCCAAGGCCACCCTGGTCGTGCGGCGTGAAGGGGAAGGGCTCCGCCGCTACGTGCATCTGTCGACCGGCAACTACAACGAGTCGACCTCGCGCCTTTACACCGACCTCGGGCTTCTCACGGTTGATCCCGAGTTCGGCGAAGATCTCTCGGAGTTCTTCAATGGCCTTTCGGGGTTCTCCAAGAAGGCGCGCCACCGCAAGCTGGCCGTGGCGCCCACCGCGCTGGCCGACGTTCTGGTCGCCAAGATCGATGCCCAGGCCGACCGGGCGCGCGCCGGCCAGCCCGCGGCGATCTTCGCCAAGATGAACGCGCTGGTCGACGTGCACATCATCCAGGCGCTCTACCGGGCGTCCGTCGCCGGCGTGGCCATCACGCTCTGCATCCGCGGCATCTGCTGTCTCCGTCCCGGAATTCCCGGCGTCTCCCAGAACATCCGCGTGCTGTCGATCCTGGGCCGGTTTCTGGAGCACGAACGGGTCTTCGTGTTCGGGCCGCACGGCGAGGAGGAGATCTTGCTGGCCTCGGCCGACTGGATGCCGCGCAACCTGCACCGGCGGGTCGAGGTGATGTTCCCGGTGGAGGCCGAGACCCTGCGCGAGCAGATCCGCCGGGAAGTCCTCGAGCCGATCTTCTCGGACAACGCCCACGCCTACGACATGAACGCCGAGGGCGACTACCTCCGCCGCACCCCCGCCGAGGGCGATCCGGCCCGCGGCGCCCAGGCCGAGGTATTCGAGCGGGTCGTTCGCCGCACCCTGCACCTCGTCGCCAAGACCTGATTCCCCCTGATTTTTTGAGCGGATCGCGTGAGCGAGGGCGGGCTTTGCCCGACCGAGCTCTTCGCGGGGGGCTTGGGGACCCTCCCAGGGTCCCAAATACCACAAGAGCCGTGCAAGGAGGGGCCGGACACCCACTAACCGGATGTCAAACGCCGGACGTGGGCAACCGTTGGTCGTTTGGGCTGCTTGCTGTCTTCTGACGATGGCGGCTTGCGCCGGGGTCAAGGGGAAAGCAGCGCCCGGATCGGGCGGCAGCGGGGGCTCGGGCACCGACGCTGCGGCTGGCCAATCCGGCGCCGCCGGCGCCGGTGGGACGACCTCCGGCGGCGGTACCGGTGGCGGCAGCGGCGGGGCGGGCGCGACCGACGCGGCCGTCTGCACGCCGATCGCCTGCCAGCAGGCGGGCGGCCAGTACTGCGGGACCATTGGCAACGGCTGCGGCCTGCGGACCGAGGACTGCGGCGCCTGCCCGAGCGGCTGGACCTGCCAAGCCGGCCTGTGCGTCGGAGACTCGACCTGCGTCACCCTCGCCTGCACGCAGCCGGGCGGTCAGTACTGCGGCAGCGTCGGAAACGGGTGTGGCGCGGCCATGGACTGCGGCGGCTGCAGCGGCACCCAGTCCTGCAACACCGGCATCTGCATCGCGAGCGGCTGCGTGCCGCTCACCTGCAACAGCGCCGGCGGCGTCTACTGTGGCAAGATCGGCGACGGCTGTGGCGGCGCGCTCGACTGCGGCGCCTGCGCCGGTGCGGCCACCTGCGGCGGCGGCGGCACCCCCAGCGTCTGCGGCGGCGATCCCAGCTGCCATCCGATCGTCTGCAACCCGACCGGCGGCCAGTATTGCGGCACGATCGGCGACGGTTGCGGCGGCTCGCTCAATTGCGGCACCTGCGCCGGCGGCGCGACCTGTGGCGGAGACGGGACGCCGAACGTCTGCCCCGGTACGGTCGGCCCCGGCGGTTGTACGGGCCTGGCCTGCTCGGTGCCGACCTGCACCGCGCCCTCCACCACGACGCTCACCGGGAAGGTCTACGATCCCGCCGGGGTCGTCCCGCTCTACAACGTCACCGTCTACATCCCGAACACGGCGCTCGCGCCGATCCCCGAAGGCGTCTCGTGCGACAAGTGCAGCGCGCAGGTCTCGGGCAGCCCGATCGCGACCGCGCTGACCGGCACCGACGGCAGCTTCACGCTCACCGGCGTGCCCGCGACGACCAACGTCCCGCTGGTGATCCAGGTCGGCAAGTGGCGCCGCCAGGTGACCATCCCCAGCATCACGGCCTGCGTCCCCAACACGATCACCGACACCAGCCTCACCCGGCTGCCCCGCACCAAGGCCGAAGGGAACATCCCCAAGATCGCCGTCACCACCGGCGGCTCCGACGCGCTGGAGTGCTTCCTGCGTGAGATCGGCATCGCCGACTCCGAGTTCACCACCAACACCGGCACCGGCCGCGTGAACCTTTTCGTCGGTGGCGAGCCGACGGTCGGCGGCAAAGGCCAGGGCGCCAACAGCTTCACGGCGGCGCTGGGCGGAGCCACCTTCCCCTACGCCACCACGCTCTGGTCCGATCCCACCAAGCTGCTCACCTACGACATCCTGGTGCAGTCCTGCGAAGGGGGACAGTACCCCGACGCCAAGCAGCCCTACATCGCCAACATCAAGCGCTACGCCGACGCGGGCGGGCGCCTCTTCAACGACCATCTTCACTTCTACTGGCTGCGCAGCGGTCCGGCCCCCTGGCCGAGCACGGCGACCTATATCGGCTCGGGCGACAACCTGGCCAGCCCGGTCACCGCGACCATCGACACCACCTTCCCCAAGGGGGTGGCGTTCAATACCTGGCTCTCGAACGTCGGTGCCACGACCACGCCGGGAACGATCCAGCTCTTCGGCAGCCAGCACTCCGTGACCACCCCGACGGCGCCCACCCAGCAATGGATCTACGTGCCCCACGACGCGGCCGACCCGACCATGCGGCAGGCGACGCAGTACATGACCTTCAATACGCCGGTCGAGGCGACCGCCGACAATCAATGCGGGCGTGTCGTCTTCACCGATATCCACGTGAAGGAAGCGCCACCGCCGGTCGGGGGCGGCAGCAAGGACGACTCGGATCCGACCAAGCCGTTCCCCAGCGCCTGCAAGGTGACCGCCCTTTCCGGTCAGGCCAAGGCGCTGGAGTTCCTGTTCTTCGATTTGTCGGCATGCGTGCAGCCCGACACCTCGATGCCCGAGCCGCCGATCGTGCCGCCGCCGGGCGCGCCGACCTCGCCG
>CALAOV010000369.1 GCA_937889515.1 uncultured Myxococcales bacterium
GGTCGTGCCGCCGCGCCCAGCCGCACCGGTCGTACCGGCGCTGCCGGTCGTACCGGCGCTGCCGGTCGTCCCGGCGGTGCTCGTCGTCCCGGCGGTGCCCGTCGTCCCCCCGGCGCCGGTCGTGCCGCCCGAGCCGGTCGTGCCCCCGGAGCCGGTCGTCCCCCCCCCGGAGCCGCAACCTGCGAGTGCCAAGCATGTCGCAACACCTGCGAATAGAACCTTCGATTTCATGGGGGCTACTCCTTCAAGGGACGCGTGAAACTAGGGCTATCCGTATAGACATTGTCCGGGCCCGGCCGCAGTTGTCACGGGAAGTTCTGTGACTCCCCGCCGCGGCCAAGATCCGGAATGCCATCGACAGACACAACCACTTGATTTTACTACCGATTCTGCCCGGCGGCGCAGAAGGGCTACTATTCGACGCGCCCGCCCCGTCGCGGGCGCGATGTCCCGGACCGAACGCCTCCTCGACCTGCTGCAGATTCTGCGCCGCCACCGCAGCCCGATCACGGGTCCGGCGTTGGCGGCGGAGCTCGGCGTCTCGCTCCGCACCCTCTACCGGGACGTCGCCACGCTGCGCGGACAAGGCGCGCGCGTCGACGGAGAGCCAGGTCTCGGTTACCTCTTGCGCCCTGGCTTCATGCTGCCGCCGCTCATGTTCTCGGTCGAGGAGCTGGAGGCGCTGGTGCTCGGATCGCGCTGGGTTGCGCGCAGGTCCGACGACCGCAGTCTGTCGGCCGCCGCGCGCGACGCGCTGGCCAAGATCGCCGCGGTGTTGCCCGACGATCTTCGGCGCGAGGTCGACGCGGCCACGCTGCTGGTGGGCCCCGAGGCTCCGCACATCGACCACGTCGACAGCGCGCAGGTCCGCGAGGCGATCCGCCGCGAGCAGAAGCTGGTGATCGCCTACCAGGATGCGGACGGGCGGCGGACGAAGCGCACGATCTGGCCTTTCGCCATCGGTTTCTTCGAACGGGCGCGGGTGGTCGTCGCGTGGTGCGAGACGCGCCGCGGGTACCGTCACTTTCGGCTCGATCGTGTCGGCCGCCTCGAACGCACGGGCACCCGCTATCCGCGCGGTCGGGGCGAGATGCTGGCGGAGTGGCGGCGGGGTCTCGACACCACTGACACAAACTGACAGCGCGAGTGTTTAGGTTCTCCGTCACAAGGAGACAGACATGCACACACTCAATTACCTGCTGCTCGCCGTGAAAGACCCGCAACGGAGCGCCAAGCTCTACGACCAGCTCTTCGGCGTGGCGCCGGTCGAAAACAGCCCGACCTTCGTGCTCTACGTTCTTCCGAATGGTCTCAAGGTCGGATTCTGGTCGGCGAGCGACGTGAAGCCGACGCCCAGGCCGGCCGGCGGGGTCGAGCTGTCGTTCTCGCTCCCGGACGAGGCGAGCGTTCGCCAGACCTTCGCCGCCTGGACCGCCCTCGGCCTGAAGGTCCTGCAGGAGCCGACCCGGATGGACTTCGGGTTCACCTTCGTCGTCGCCGACCCCGACGGCCATCGCCTGCGCCCGTTCGTCCTGGCCGAAAATCCGCGCTGAGGTGCCTCAGTGATAGAGCTCGACTGCTAGGCCATTCACTCGCGCGGAAGGGTGAAGAAGAAGGTCGCGCCCGCCCCGGGCGCGGTCTTCACCCCGAGCTCGCCCCGGTGGGCCCGCGCGATGCTTCGCGCGATGAACAGCCCCAGGCCCGTTCCCTGACCGGCGCCCTTCCAGTATTGCTCGAAGATGTGCGGGACGTTTTCGGGCGGGATCCCGGGACCCGTGTCGGCGACCTCGAAACGCACCTCGTGGTCTTGCCCGGAGACCCGAAGGGCCACGCGCCCCCCCTCGGGCGTGAACTTCAGCGCGTTTCCGATCAGGTTCCCCAGCAGCTGAACGATCCGGGCGCGATCCGCGGCGATCGTCAAATCGCCGGGCGGGTTGCTGACCTCCAGCGTGATGTGGCGCTGCTCGGCCCTGGGCATGAAGGCCTCGGCCGTCTCGCGCACGATCGGCTCGACCGCCTGGCGGGTGCAGGTCACGGCCAACGTTTCATGCTCGATCCCGGTGACATCGACCAGGTCTCCGATGAGGCCGTCCATCCGGAACACCGCGCGCACGATCCGGTCGATGTGGCGGCGGTCCCGCGCCTGGGGAGCCACCAGCAGCAGCGCCTCGGCGCTCATCCCGATGGCGCCGAGCGGATTGCGCAGATCGTGGGCGACGATCTCCATCACCCGTTCGCGTGAACGGACGGCGGCCTCGGCGCGGGCGCGCGCCCGGTGAAGAGACTCGACAATCGCGCTGACCGCCACGCCGACGGCGAAGAACAACGCCAGCTCGACGACGGTCACCCCGACCGGCTCGCGCGCGGGGGCCACCCAGAAGTGGCCCAGCGCCGCCGTGGAGAGCACCGTCGAAACGACGCCCGGGCCGAGCCCCCCGAGCCACGCCGCCACCATCACCGTCGGGATGAAAACCAGGTGCCGATTGTGCTGGTATCCCCACACCGGATCGAGCGCGACCCGCCCCGCCACCACCAGGCAGGTGAGCGCGATCGCCGCGCCGTAGCGCAGCCAGGCGGGCCGCTGCATTCCTGAGCGCACGGAGGTCATGGCGAGAGGCTAGGCAATGTTCGCGGGAATGGCCACCGGCGCGCTTCACCCGCACTGGAGGATCATCCAGGGTTTCTCGAAGTGACGCCCTTCACGGTTTGCTTTTGCGCTCGAGTAGACAGAAGCCATGACCAAACGGATCGCTGCAGAAGGCTGCCGACCCATGCTCTGGGTTCTCGAAGACTTGCTCGCGCTTGGCACCCAGCGCCTCCACTTGCCGAAGCGCCGCGTGCAGATCGGCGACGTGAAAATCGAGGTGCACGGGCGTCCAATGGCGTTCGAACCTTCGCTGGTCGCTGGTCTTGGGCGAAGGTTTCGAAGCAGCCGGCTTTTCAAGCAGACATAGCTCGATGTTGAGGCCCTGCAACACGGCTACGCCGGGCACCGGCTCGGACTTCTTCGAGAAACCAAACGCGGCGCAGTAAAAGGCCACCCCGTGCGCAAGGCTCGGTACGTCGATGCTGACAGAAACGGTGACCGTCATTTGACCTCTGCCGCGCAGCGTACCAACTTTCCGCTGCAGCTGCCGAGCGGAGCGAGGGCTTGGTCGGTGCCGCGATTGAGAGCGCTCTTGGGACTAGTGCCGCGTCGTTGAGTCTTGTCAGCGCGCTTTCTTGCAGTCGCCGCGCCTGTATTCGCGGAGCTCCAGAACTTCGCGAGCGGTGAGCTTGCGCGAATACTGCCCGAGATGGCCGTTGGGGCCGGTGGCGCTCGGTGTCCCGCGAACGCTCACCCACAGAGCTCGGGGATCGGCATGGGGATGCTCGCGAAAAAACTGACCTTCAGCCTCGAAAGCGGCCCCGTCCATCCACCACCTGTAGTTGGTGCCACAAGGTGTGAAGAGGCTCGTTTCGAAGCCGGTCACCCATTCCCCCGAATAGACGCCATCCGGTAACGCCGGCAACCCGGCCGCCTCGGCATCCGCTAACGCCGGCAACCCGGCCGCCGCCTCGGATGTCGCACAGCCACACAGCGCCAAGAGCACCAAGACCAAGGCCCTCCGCACGCGATGAGCTTATCACCCCTGAACCGCTCGACTCGATTCGGGCGATTCGTCACATTTGCGCGCGCCGATCCGTCATAGGGGCGAAGGGAGATCGCCATGAAGTACGTGCTGCTGGTTTATCAGGGTGAGACGCCTCTGCCGGGGACGGATCGCTGGAAGGCGCTGTCCGCCGCGGAGCAGAAGCAGATCTATGCCGACTACGCCGAGCTGAACGAGGCCCCGGGCGTGTCGCCGGGACTGCCGCTGGGGCTGCCCGAGGCGGCGCGGACGGTTTCGGTGCTGGATGGGAAAGTCACGGTCAAGAACGGGCCGCACCTCGGCGAGGGGATCGGCGGATTTTCCGTGTACGAGGCGGAGAGCATGGAGGCGGCGATCGCCCTGGCCGCGCGAATCCCGGCGGCCCGGCTCGGCGGCGCGGTGGAGATCCGGCCGGCCGAGAAGTATTGGTAGAGGCGATGGACGACCAAAAGGACGACAACGACTGGTTGGCCAAACGGTTCGACGACAGCCGCCCGCACCTGCGGGCGGTGGCGCTCCGGATGCTGGGCGCCGCCGGCGAAGCGGACGACGCCGTGCAGGAGGCCTGGCTGAAGGTCAGCCGTTCGGACACGGGCGGCGTCGAGAACCTCGGCGGCTGGTTGACCACCGTCGTGGCGCGCGTCTGCCTCGACATGCTGCGCTCGCGCCGCGCCCGGGGCGAGCAGCCGCTCGGACCGGCCGTTGATGCCTTGCCCGCCGGCGGAAACCCGGAGACGGAAGTCGCCTTCGCCGACGCGATCGGCCCCGCGCTGCTGGTCGTCCTGGACATGCTCGCGCCGCAGGAGCGCGTCGCCTTCGTGCTGCACGACATGTTCGACCTGTCCTTCGAAGAGATCGCGCCGATAGTTGAGCGCACGCCGGCGGCGGCCCGCCAGCTCGCCAGTCGCGCCCGCCGCCGCGTGCGCGGGGCCGCCGCACCCCCCGCCGACGTCGCGCAACATCGCGAGCTGGTCGGCGCTTTTCTCGCAGCGTCGCGCGACGGCGACTTCGATCGCCTGCTCGCGGTGCTGTCGCCCGACGCCGTGCTGCGCGCCGACGCCAAGGCCCTGCGGGTGGCCGCGGCCTACCAGGATCGGGGCGGTCCCGTCCTGGCGCCCGAGGTGCGGGGGGCCGCCGAGGTCGCGCGCGCGTTCCAGGGCCGCGCGACCGACGCGTTGCCGGCGCTCATCGACGGCGAGCCCGGGGCGGTGTGGGCCGTGCGCGGTCAAGTGCGCTCGGCGTTCGTGTTCACGATCGCGGGGGGTCCGGGGGGGAGGATTACAGGGATCAACTTGGTCATGGACGACGATCAGCTCGGCGCGATCGACATCGAGATCGGCGTCGGATGAGGCTCACGCGGTCACGGCAGTCCGATGCCAATCCCGCCGATCAATTTCCAGTCAGCGATCTCTCGATCGCCGATCGGGCGCATGGCTCCCAACCAACAGCGGTACATCACATAGCCGGCGGAGATGTCGGCCCCCACGTATGTCGTCGAGGCCGGGAGCCCGGG
>CALAOV010000370.1 GCA_937889515.1 uncultured Myxococcales bacterium
CCCCGCCGCGCCGACTCCGGTTCCGGCTGCCCCCGTGGTGCCGGCGCCTCCGATTCCCGCGCTCCCCGAAGTTCCCGCGGAGCCGGTGGTGCCGGCCGGACCGGTTCCGCCGCTGCCACTGGGTCCGGTACCGGCTGCTCCAGTCGTCCCCGATCCCCCGGCGCCGGTCGCTTCCCCGCCTGTACCTCCCGTTCCGGTGCTGCCTGCGCTCGCGCTGGCACCCCCGGTTCCGGGCGTGGTGTCGCCGGTCGACTCGGCGCAGGCCGAGAGGATCAAGCAGGCGAGCGCGCTCGTCAGGACCGAGAGCTTGGGAGCCGCGGCGCGAAAGGGGGAGCCTTGACGCATGCTGATACCTCCACGGGGTTGGGCTCCCGCGACCAGCTAATGCCGCGGCCACCGCCCGGCGATCACGAAATCGATCGCGGACGTCGTGAAAGGGCGTTTTTTTGTTAGGGACCGGCGCCGGGGCCGCTGTTGCAATACTCGTAGAATCGGTTCCCGGTCGGGCTGTAGGCGCGGCCGCTGGTCGCCACGGCCGCCGTCGGATCCCAGGCCACGGCCGCCGTCGGATCCCAGTTGTCGGTGGTCAGCGATCCGAGCGTGCCCATCTGCGCCAGGTACTTGGCGATCGTGTAGTTTGCCGCGTCCGCGTCGGTCAGCTGGGGACGCGTGAGACCGAGTGATTTGTGATTCATGAGACTTCAGCTATTTGCCGATTCCGTGCGCGACCAGGAAGTTGAACATGGTCATTTCGGCGTCGGGCCAGGCGGTGGCGGGCGTGGTGAATCCATGGCCGGCGCCCGCGACGAAGTGGAGCGCAGTGTCGGCGCCCGCGGCGGTCAGCAGATCGTACAGCTCCTGGCTCTCACTCATGGGAACCGTGGTGTCCATGTCGCCCTGCACCGTGATGAGAGGCGGGACGTCCTGGCGAACGTAGGTGACGGGGCTGACCTGCTTGGCGATGGCTGCCCGGTTCGGCGTGCTCGCGGGAAGCCACTGCACGGCGAAGGAGACGTTCTTCGCCAGGAGATCGGTCACGTCCGACGGACCGTAGCCGTTGACGATCGCGGCGATCGTGTAGTCGGTAGGACTGGTGGGCCCGAGCTGAGCGTCGGGGGTCGCCATCCCGACCATGAGGGCCAGCTGCCCGCCGGCCGACGCGCCCGTCGTGACGTACCGGGTCTTGTCGACGTGGTAGTAGTCCATGTGATCCCAGAACCATTTCGCGGCGAGGAGCGCGTCTTGGTCCGCCGCCGGGGCGATCGCGCCGTTCGCGGTGCCGTCGGCCAATCGATATTCGACGTTGCAGACGAGGAACCCGTGTTTGAGGAACCGGCTGAAGAAGCTCGACATGCTCGCCTTGAGCGCGGCAGGTTTGTTGTCGGTCCATCCACCCCCGTGAAACATGATGACGCCCGGGAGCGTGGTGGTGCCCTTCGGCCCCGCGGCGTTGGGGTACATGACGTCGAGCCGCTGCATCGTGTAGGGGCCGTAGGGAATGTTGCCCTCGACGTGGTACCCGGAACCGGGCGCCGAGATCCCGAGCGTGGACGTTGGATCGGACACGGGAGGTGTGGTCGAACCGGTGGCGTCGGGGGCCGACCCGGCGTCGGGCTTGCTGCCGCCGGCGCCGCCCGTTGCCTTCCCGCCTGAGCCCCCCGAACCGCCCACACTTGCAACGCCACCGGCCCCGCCCGAACCCGCCCGGCCGGCTGTCCCGGCGACGCCGCCAGAGCCCGCGACAGTGTGCCCTCCTGCGCCTGCCGTGCTCTGTCCGCCCACGCCGGTGTTTTGACCACCAGCACCCGCCGCGCTCTGGCCGCCCGCCCCGGCCGCATTTTGGCCGCCTGTGCCCGCTGCGCTCTGGCCGGCTGCGCCCGCCGCATTTTGGCCGCCTGCTCCCGTGCTCGGCCCGGCGGTGCCCCCGGTGCTGTGGCCGCCGGTGCCTGCTGCGTTCTGCCCGCCCGTCCCGGATGGCGGTGAACTGTCACCGGAGCTGCTGCAGCCAAGAATCGCCGGCACGGCCAGCAAGCAAGCCCGCATCAACCAGGTCGTTGTCTTCATTTTAAAAAATCCCTAGAGCGCTTCGCCCGCAGAAGGCTGCCGAAACATGAACGCCTTCGACTGAACGAGGGTCGCCATCAGATCGCGTATCGAGAATCCGGTCGTGGCGGCGGCCTTCTGATACGCGATCGACATCGAACCCGATTCCGCCGTCGTCTCGGGCCGCCCCAGAATGTAGCGCGTCCATTGGCGATCGACGCAGGTTTGCGCCTCCGCGCTTCCGGCGAGCTGCTTCGAGAGATCGAGCGCGTTCTGGAAGGTGATGGTGGCGTTGCCCGGCGTCAGGAACGTCCCGGTGGCGTCGACGGGCTGGTTCGCGTCGGTGGTCCGATAGGCGCCGATGCCGTCGAAGTTCTCGAACGAGAAGCCGGGCGGATCGAAGAAATTGTGACAACCGGAGGCGCAAGCCGACATGCCGTGGGCGTCATACGACTGCCGGGTCGTCCCGCTCGCAATGAAGGTGACCGCCGGGACGTTGGCCGGCGGTGACCCCATGGTTCCGCAAAGCACCTTGAGATAGATCGACAGGCCCCGGTAGATGGGGTTGTCGGCGCCGTCGCTGGCCAGCGTCGCCAAGAAGGCCGTCTGGGTGAAGATGCCGCCCCTCCGCGCCGGATCGAGCGCGACCTTGGCGAAACCGGTCGCCGGTCCAGTTACTCCGTAGATGATCCCCAGGTCATGGTTCACGAAGGTGTAGGGAGCCGTAAACAGCGCCTGCAACGTCCCGTCGCCGGTGTAGACCGAGGACACGAAGTCGGCGAACTCCGTCTGAATGCCTTGCGCGACGGCCGCCGTGAAGAGCGGGCTCGATTTGGTGAGCGGCTGGGTCAGATCCCGTCCCTGGCTGCCGAAGTTGAACAGCCACTGCTCGTGAAAATTGAAGAGTCCGTTGGTGGCGCGCGTATCCGACAGCATGCGGGTCACCTGCGTCGCGACCTGGGCGGCCGTCGTCAGCTGGCCGGCCTGCGCCGCCTGCAGGAGCGTGTCGTCGGGCGTGGTCTCCCAGATGGTCGACGCCAATCGAGAGGCGAGCTGCCAGGAGGTCAGCGGCACCAGACCGTCGGAGCCGACCACCGGCGCGGTCGGTCCGATCTCCCAGTGATAGAGGAAATTCGGCGACTGGATCATCCCCTTGACGATGGCGCCGAGCGACTCGTTGAAGCTGAGGCCCAGGCCGCGGACCTTGCTGAAGAGGGTCAACAGGTCGGTCTGTTCGGCCGCCGCGATCGGCCGCCGGTAGGCCTCGAGACCGAACGACGTGATGAACTGGGTCGCGCAGGTGGTCTCGGCGGCGCTGGTGGTGGGCGCCTTGCACGGGATCGTCAGCTTGCCCGCGGTCTGGCCGGCGGCCACCGCTTGCAGAGCCGTTTCCACGACGCCGTCGGCGGTCTGATTGTAGAGATCGACCTGGAGGTCGGCCACGCTGCTCGGCGCGACGTAGCCGACGGCGTTCGGCGCGTCTGGCGACCAGGCGTTTCCCCCCTCGGCGGGCGCGGTCGTGTCGCCCAGAAGATCGGCCAGCATGTGGTCGTACTCGCGATAGGTGAGCCGCCGCATGACCAGCGGGCCGGCGCTCTCGGCGGGTGGCGTTCCCGTCGTGACGATCGCGACGCCCGACGTGCCCGCGGAGCCGGTCGGGCCTCCGCCATCTGCGGTTCCGCTGCCGGCCGTTCCGCTTCCGGACCCGCCGCTCCCGCTCCCGGATCCCGCTCCGGTCTGGCCGCCCCCGCTAGCGGACCCGCCGGTACCGCTAGCCAAGCCGCCGATGTGGCCGGTGCAAGCGACGACGGATCCCGCCGAGAGCAGGGCCGCAATCACGAAGGACGAACGCCGGAATTCTTGAGCTTTCATCGTTGTTCTCCCGTCAGCCCTTGAGGACCGTCAGCTCGCCACCGTAGCTGGTCTCGCCGAACGTCGAGACCGGCGTGCCCATGGCATTGCAGAGCGCGACCAACAGGCCATTGTTCGGGGTTCCGGCGGGCAACCCCAGACTGCGGCCCGTCTTGAAGTAGCCCCCGCAGCTTCCCGCCATCACCACGGGGACGCCCGTCGTTTCGTGGGTGCCGGTTCGCATGCTGTTCATCCCGACGATGACGCTGCTGTCCAGCATCGATTTTCCGGTGCCGTCGGAGATGCTCTTCATCTGACCGATGAGGTACGCGATCTGCGTCTGGAACCAGGTGTCGCAGGTGACCTTCCGCATCGTGTTCTCGTGCGCGATGGCGTGAAAGCCGTTGGCGTCGCCGGTGTTGGGATCGGACGCCAGAGCTCCGCCGCTCGTGAACCCCAGCCAGCTCATGATCAAATTTGCGGCGCCCTGATCGGAGATCTGCATCACCGCGACCCGGGTGAGGTCGGCGGCGAACGCGGCCACCGCCAGATCCATCTGGAGCTTCGTGATGACCGGGACGCTGGCCGCGAGAGTGGTCTTGGGCTCCGAAGCCGTGCTGGGGAAGCTGCAGGCGGCGGGGGTGCCCGTCACCGTCGACACGGGCGCGCCCCCGTCGACCGCCATGGGGGGCGTGGTCGTGGTGTTCTGAAGCCGCGTCTCGATGGCCCGGATGGAGGTCAGGTGCTGATCGATGCTCTGCTTGTCTTCGCTGCCGACGATGTTCGAGAACCGGTTGAGGTCCCCGATCACGTAGTCGAGGATGCTCTTCTGAATGGCGCTCGTGTTGTTGGCGCCGCTCGCGCCGCCCGCGCCGCCGGCCCCCGTCGTGACCGTGGTCGGGAGCGACCCTTTGAAGTAGAGATTGAAGACGCTGTTCGGATCGGGGTTGGGCTGGACGACTTGACCGGCGGCCGACCAGGACAGGTGACCGGTGCTCACCACGTAGGTTCCCTGGTTGAGGCTGACGAGACCTTTGTATCCGCCCTTCTGCAGTTGCGTGCCGACGTATTGATCGACCGAAATCCCGCCGCCCAGATCCGAGCTGGTCCCCGACGACAGCAGTTGATAAAAGGCGCCGGTCAGCATCCCCGGAAAACAGGCGTGGCCCGTTCGCTCGCCCGAGCCCGGCATGTCCTTGATGAATTTGTAGTCGATCCCTTTCAGCAGCAGGAGATCGCTCATGTAGGGCTTCAGCGAGTCCTGAAAATTCATCGAGCCCAGCGACCAGCTGGTTGGATCGTTGCCGCTGGTGGCCCAGTTGTTGATGCTGCTGAGCATGCCGTTGGTCCACGCCAGGATGTACATGCGCTTGATTCCGCCGACGTAGCAGGCCGCGTCGGTGCGATCGGCCTGCAGCATCGGCAGCAGGGCAGCGCCCGCGCCGATGGACTTGAGCAAGCGGCGACGCGAGAACCGGAGATCACGCTTCATCATTTCGTCCTCTGGGGTGCGGGTGCGGAGGTGCGAGCAGAATCTCGACAATCGTTGATGATAGAAGGGGCGACCTCGCACCAATTGCTACAGGCAGCGAGATCTGCGCGGCGAACGGGCGCCGCAGTCCCACATCGGCGCACAGGTCGGGGCGCCGCAGGATCAGTTGAACGGCGGCATCGGGAACGGCGGCGTTCCGGACGGATCGGTATCGTCCACCCGGTGCATCTGCGTCACCAACGGTTCGTTCAACCAAGCTTGCAGGGTGGCGACCTGGCAGGATGTCAGCGGCGTCCGCAGGTTCGCGCCCGTCTCGTCTTGCGGAGGCATGATGCGGGACTTCGAGCAGCTAACGGGATCGGCGGCGTCAATGACCGCAATGACGACTTCGAAACGCTTCGGCGTCGGCGTGCTCGGGCAGGATGACGGATGGGCGCCCGCCGTTATCCAATCGTACGCGTGGTCGTAGCCTCCGTTCGCCGTCGTCGACGCGGAATCGATGACGTGGCAACCGTTTCCACAGGTGGCGCTCAAGAAAGGTTGGATGTCCTTCTGAAAACCGACGGTCGCGGGCAGGGTGCAGGGGTTGGCTCCCCCGGCGCCCGCCGTGCCTGCGTTTCCCCCCCTGCCGG
>CALAOV010000371.1 GCA_937889515.1 uncultured Myxococcales bacterium
CGAGCGCGGCCGCCTCGCCGCTGAGGCTCTCGACGCGCAGCCCACGCGCGAGTTGCCAGGTACGGCGCACGCCGAGGTCGGCTTCGCCCGCCGCGTCGAGGGCGACCGCCAGCACGCCCGAGCGGTCGTAGCCGACGTCGATGCCGGTCAGATCGCGCAGCTCCGCCGCCAGCGCCGGATAGAGCGCCCGGCTCTTGAGCCCGAGATCGAGCAGCGGCCCGGGCCCCTCGGCCTCCATTTGCGGCCCGAGGATGCCGGCCGCGGCGCTGGAGGCTTCGGCGCCGGGGATCCCGCGCTCGATCACCGTCACGTCGATCCCGCGCTGCGCCAGGCGCAACGCGACCGCCGACCCCATGATCCCCCCGCCAATAATCGCGACGTCACTCATCTTGGTTCAAATCCCGTCTTCTTCAAATCCCGTCCATTTCAAATCCCGTCGGTGGGCGCGCCCAGGCGCTGCAGCTTGCCCTCGAGAGACTTCGACATCCAGACCTGATTGTGCGCGTCGATGATCATCGTCGCGCAATCTGGGTACGAATCGACCAGCTGCATCCCCTTTCTCGGGCCCAGGATGAACACGGAATCGTCGAGCGCGTCGGCCAAAAACGCGTTCGGCGCGAAGATGGTGACGCCCCGCGAGGCCGTGGCCGGGTAGCCGGTCTTGGGATCGATGATGTGGTGGTAGCGCCGGCCGTTGAGGACGAAGCCCCGTTCATAGTCGCCGGCCGTCGAGAAGGCGTGATCCTCGATCGGCATGCGCGCGATGATGTCGCGCGGCCCCCCCCGCGGATCGCGCACCCCGACCATCCAGCTGCCGATCCCCTTGCGCCCGGCGACGTAGAGATCGCCCCCCGCCTGCACCATGAAGTCGTGCAGCCCCTCCCGGCGCAGCACCGCCGCGCAACGGTCGACGGCGTACCCTTTGGCGATCCCGCCCAGCCCCATCCGCATGCCGGCCCGGCGCAGCTTCACGGTGCGGGCCTTGTGGTCGACCAGGACGTCGCGCCAGTTGATGAGCTTGCGCCGCTTCTCGATCTCGGCGGGCGCGGGGATGGTCTTGTCCATGTCCTCGTCAAACTTCCACAGGCCGTGCATCGCCGCGAAGGTGATGTCGAAGGCCCCCTCCGAGCGGCGCGACATCTCCAGCGACTTGTCGATCACCTCGAGAGTCTCGGCGCTGACCTGCACCGCGCTCTTGCCGGCCGACTGGTTGATCCGCACCACGTCGCTCGCGGGCTCGCCGGGCCGCTCCCAGTCGGTCATCAGCTGCTCGACCCGGCGAATCTCGTCGTAGGCGGCCGTGAACGCCCGTTCGGCCCGAGCCGGATCGTCCGTGTACGCCGAGAAGGTCGCCTCCGTCCCCATCACCGGATAGGTGCGCGCGACGACCCGCGCGGCGGGACGAGACGGCGCGGGCACCGCGCGCGGCAGGGGCGGCGCGACGTCGGCGAACAGCGCGCCAAAACCGGCGAGCAACGTGACCGATTCGATCAGCACGCACGACACCATAGCACCCGCCCGGAGCACCGGATGGCGCACCTCGACGGAAATACCCTGGCGATGCGAGCTTCCGGGAAACCGGCGGGAACGCTTTTTTCCTTGAAGCCTCCCCGACCGTCGGGAAAACTCACCCGGTTATGACGCTCGACGGCCCGACCCTCACAACCCTTCGCCGTCGCGCTTTCGATCTGCGCATCGACAACCTCACCGCCATCGCGGCCGCGGGAAGCGGGCACCCCGGCGGCACGCTGTCGGCGATGGACATCCTTCAGACGCTGTTCTTCGTCGAGATGCGCCAGCGCCCGGCCGAGCCCCACTGGCCCGAGCGCGATCGCTTCGTGCTGTCGAAGGGGCACGCGGTGCCCGCGCTCTACACCGTGCTGGCCCACTCTGGCTACTTCTCGCGCGATCTGCTCCCGACGCTGCGCCATCTGGGCAGCCCGCTGCAGGGGCACCCGGCCGACTTTCTCCTGCCGGGGATCGAAGCCTCCACCGGCTCGCTGGGGCAAGGGTTCTCGATCGGGATCGGGATGGCGCTGGCGTCCAAGCTGGACGGCGACAAGTTCCGCACCTACGTCATGATCGGGGACGGCGAATCGCAGGAGGGGCAGATCTGGGAGGCCGCCATGTCGGCGCCCAAGTACAACCTCGACAACCTGTGCGTCATCCTCGACCACAACAAGATCCAGCTCGACGGATCGGTGGTCGAGATCATGAACATCGAGCCGTTTGCCGACAAGATGCGGGCCTTCAACTGGAACGTGCTCACGATCGACGGCCACGACTACCAGCAGATCGCCGGCGCCTTCGCCGAAGCGCGCGCGACCAAAGGCAAGCCGACCTTCATCGTGGCGCAGACCATCAAAGGCAAGGGGGTGTCGTTCATGGAGGGGAAGGTCGCCTGGCACGGGGTGGCGCCGAACAAGGACCAGCTGGCGGCGGCGGTGGCCGAGCTGCGCGCGGCCCAGGCGCTGATCGAACCGGCCGACCAAGGCGGGCACAGCGGCCCCGTCGGGGGGAACGCCTGATGGCCGGCGACGGCACGCCCGCGGCGGTCGCCTCGCGCGACGCGTTCGGCGACGCGCTGGTGCGGCTCGGCGAGATCCATCCGGAGGTGGTGGTGCTCGACGCCGATCTCTCCGAGAGCACCCGCACCCGCAAGTTCGCCAAGAAGTTCCCGGAGCGCTTCTTCGACATGGGGATCGCCGAGGCCAACATGCTGGGCGTCGCGGCCGGCCTCTCGCTGGCCGGCAAGACCCCCTTCTGCTGCTCGTTCGCCTGCTTCATCACGGGACGCTTCGATCAGGTCCGGATGTCGATCTGTTACTCCGCGACCAACGTCCGCATCGTCGGCAGCCACTGCGGCGTCGCCATCGGAGAGGACGGCTACTCGCAGATGGGGCTGGAGGACATCGCGCTCATGCGCGCGTTGCCCACCATGTCGATCATCCAGCCCGCCGACGAGCTGGAGACCGCCGGCGCGGTCGAATATCTGGTCGAGCACAAGGGACCAGCCTTCCTGCGCACCACCCGCCAGAAGCTGGATCGGGTGAACAAGGACGGCTACGTGTTCCAGTTCGGCAAGGGGGTCATGCTGGCGGACGGCAAGGACCTGACCATCGTCGCCACCGGCGGCACCGTCGGGCCCGCGCTGAAGGCCGCGGCGCTGCTGGCCAAGGACGGCGTCTCCGCGCGCGTCATCAACATCCACACCATCAAGCCGATCGACGTCGACCTCTTGGCCAAGGCGGCGCGGGAGACCAAGCGGATCCTCACCGTCGAGGATCATCAGATCACCGGCGGCCTGGGCGGCGCGGTGTGCGAGGCCCTGGCCGACCGCGAGCCGGTGCGCGTCCGGCGCCACGGGATCCCCGACGTCTTCGGCGAGTCGGGCACCCCGGAGGCGCTCTACCAGCACTTCAAGCTCGACGCCGCCGGCATCGCCGCGGTCGCCCGCGACTTCGTCGCCGGGCGGTAACTAGGCGAGCGAGATCGCGTCGGGCGTAGATGGGCTTTGCCCATCGGAGCCCATCGCGGGGGGTCTAAGGGACCCTCTCAGGGTCCCTTTTCGAAAACCGCACAGAGCGCGGTCGCGCGCGCGCCGATCGGACGCAACACGAGGTGCCGACCTCCGTCGGGGGTAATCGCGATCTCGATCTCCAGCCGCTCCGGCGGCGCCGCGTCGGGAAACCGATCCAGCCATTCGATGGCCACGGCGGCGCGATCGAAGGCGTCGCGCAGGCCCAGCTCCTCCAGCTCACGTGGGTCGGCGATCCGGTAGAGATCGGCGTGGACCAGCGGGACGCGCCCGGGGTGCTCGTTGACCAGCGCGAAGGTCGGGCTGGCCACATGCCGGCCCGGCGGCACGCCCGTGCCGCGGGCGACCCCCTGCACGAAGGTGGTCTTGCCCGCGCCGAGCGGGCCCAGCAGCGCCAGGACGTCGCCGGCCGCCAGCAGACGGCCCAGGCGCTCGCCGAGCGCCTGCATGGCGCCGGCGGTCGGCGCGGCGATGGTAAGCGGCCCGGCCACGCCGTCAGATCTTGATCTTGTCGAAATGGACCAGATCGGCGAAGGCGGCGAAGCGCTCTCGGATCTGACCCAGGTCGAGGCGGCGGAACCGGTCGAGGCTGAAATCCTCGACGGAAAAGGACGCCAGCACCGAGCCGAGGATCATGGCGGTGCGGATGGTGGCGGGGCTGGTATCGCCCTGCCGGGCCATCCAACCCATGAACCCGCCCGCGAACGAGTCGCCCGCGCCGGTGGGATCGACCACATCCTCGATCGGGAAGGCGGGCGCCGAAAACACGCCCCCCTCGTGAAACAACAGCGCCCCGGCATCGCCCCGCTTGATGACGACTGACTTGGGGCCCATCGCCCGGATGGCGCGGGCCGCCGCCGGCAAGTTGGCCTGGCCGGAGAGCTGGCGCGCCTCTTCGTCGTTGAGCAGCAACATGTCCACCCGCTCGAGCAGCCGCAGCAGATCGGGCCGCTTCCCCTCGATCCAGAAGTTCATGGTGTCGCAGGCCACAAAGCGCGGCTTCTTGGTCTGCTCGAGAACGCCCAGCTGCAAGACCGGATCGATGTTGGCCAGAAAGACGTACGCCGAGTCGGTCCAGGTGGCGGGGAGCTTGGGGCGAAAGTCCTGGAAGACGTTGAGCTGCGTGTCGAGCGTGGTGCGCGTCGAAAAGTCCGCCGCGTAGATGCCCGACCAGCGGAAGGTCCGCCCCGCCACCCGCTCCAGGCCCGCCAGATCAACCTGGTGCGTCTCGAGCAGCTTGGTGTACGCGTCGGGGAAATCGGTGCCGACCACGGCAGTCAGCCGCACCGGCGCCAGGAACGCCGCCGCGACGGAAAAATACGACGCCGCGCCGCCCAGGACGTCGGCCCGTTTGCCCGCGCGGGTTTCGACCGTGTCGAGGCCAACCGAACCCACGACCAACAACGACGAAGTGCTCAAGTGTCTCTCCCGGAAAGTGCCCGCAGGCGTTGACGTGCACCGGGCGACATCGCCTCCGGCGCGGTGAGGACGGCGTGCGCCGCGGCGCGCGCGCAACTACAAGCGGCGGCTGCGGCCGCGAACCCAGGCAGCCGGCGGACGATCTGCTTGGCGCCGTCGACGTTGGCACGCAGCACCTCGACGACCGCGTCGGCGGTGACGGCGGCCTCCTCGGCGTGCCAGCCGTCGTAGTCGGTCACCAGGGCAAGCGCGGCGAAGCAGAGCTCCGCCTCCCGACAGAGCTTGGCCTCCGTGGCGGCGGTCATCCCGATGACGTCGGCGCCCCAGCTCCGATGGAGCTGCGATTCGGCCCGGGTTGAAAACTGCGGGCCCTCCATGCAGACATAAGTGCCGCCGCGGTGAAAGCG
>CALAOV010000372.1 GCA_937889515.1 uncultured Myxococcales bacterium
CGTCGGCTCGGGCGGGCCGGCGTTCTTCGATCGTTTCGCGGGCGCCGCCGAGGCCGTGGACGGCGCGCCGAATCCGCTCGATCGCTACACCCACCGCGTCGTCGAGCGGGCCGTGGCCGGGGCGCTCGATCCGCTCGGCGTCGGGCGCGCCGTTCACTTTCCCTTCGGCACGCACCCCCTCATTCCGTTTCAGCGCCTCGGCCGGGCGGCGGGGCTGGGCGGACCGGGGCCGCTTGGGCTACAGATTCATCCGATCTATGGCGCCTGGTGGGCCTATCGCGCGCTCGTGCTCGTCGACTGCGCGCTGCCGGCGTTGCCGGCGCCGGGCGACGGTTGCGCCGGGTGCGACGCCCCCTGCGTCGCCGCTTGTCCGGCGGTCGCGGTCGCGCGCACCGGCTTCGGGGTCTCGGCCTGCCACGCCCGCCGCCTGGTCGCGGAGCCTTGCCACCTTTCGTTTTTGGCCCGCATCGCCTGCTTGCGCGGTCCCGAGCATCGCTACACCGATGCCGAGCTGGCCTTCCACATGGTCGCCTCGATGCCCCGGCGTCCGCCCCCGGCTTGACGTCCGGCCGGCCCGTTCCTTACCCTCTGCGGCCATGGCCACCAGCGTGAACGCGCATATCACCGGGACGGTTTGGAAGATCGAGGTCAAGGTGGGCGACGCCGTGTCGGAAGGACAGACCGTCGCCATCCTCGAGTCGATGAAGATGGAGATGCCGGTCGAGTCGCCCTACGCCGGGACGGTGACGGCCGTGCTGGTGAAGGAAGGCGCGTCGGTAGAAGAAGGCGCGCCGCTGGTCGAGCTGACGCCTTGATCTGATCGGGGGACGTCGCTCGCTGCGCTCGCTTGGGTCCCCCGCGCCCCCGCTCGCTCCCCGTGGCAGAGCCACGCTGCGCTCGCCGTACTGCTACGCGCCTGGCAATTCTTCCGCGACGTGGGTCGATTCGCGGACGGCTTCGCCCAGCGAGACGTGCGCGCCGGTCCGGGAGAGCGCCGGCAGCGAAAGCAGCCCCGCGCTCACGTACCACAGGGTCTGGATGCCGTGCAGGACGATGGCGTAGGCCATGCCGCTGGAGTTGACGACGCCCGTCGGCAGGTAGGCCATGAGCGCCAGCTTGATCGCGGCGTGAAACTGCCCGACCAGCCCCGGCGAGTTGGGCAGGCTCAGCACGACGCCGGTGAACGCCATGGTGACGTAGGCCGCGCCCAGCGAGATCGGCAGGTGCATCTGCCGGGCGAGGATCCACATCCCGAAGCCGTTGGCCGCCCAGTAGATGACCGACTGGAGCAGGAAGATCGAAAAATTCCGGCGGTCGGCCAGCGGGCGAAATCCGGAGATCAGCGAGCGCAGCTTGTCGCCGATCTGGTGCGCGCGCTTCGGCGCCAGCCATTCGAGCAAGGTCACCCGGAGCGCGAGCGCGATCGTCCGGTCGGTCCAGATCTGGGCCAGCACGAGGAACGCCGTCAGCCCGAAAAATCCGCAGAGGGATAGCCAGGCCGCCACCCGCAGCTCGCGCGTGAAGAGCGCGCCCGCCGAGGCGAGGTAGGCGCAGAAGAACAGGATCGAGATGAGGAGGCCGTCGACGATCCGTTCCACCGCGACCGCGCCGACCAGCGCGCTCATGCGCACCTTGCGCTCGCGGGCGACGAAGTAGGGGCGCACGAACTCGCCCAGCCGCACCGGCAGCGCCAGGATGGCCATGAACCCCACCGACGAGATCAGCAAGAGGCGCTTGAACGGCAGCGACGCGCCCAGGGGGCGCAGCAGATAGTTCCAGCGCCAGGATCGAAAGAGGTGGGTCACCGCCAGGATGAGGAGGTAAACCCCGATGGCCGCGGGCGAGAGCGCGCGCACGGCGGCCAGCACCGCGTGCCCGTCCATGCCGTGCACCGCGTAGGCGACGCAGACCCCGCCGACTGCGAGCGAGAGAAAGGCCTGGACGAAGAGGCGCTTCGTCATCGGGAGAGCGGGACTTCGGGGAGCTCGCCCGCCAGCATGCGCCGCGGGTTTTCGGCCAACATCTCGTCGAGAGCGGCCGGGCCGAGCTGTTTTCGAATCCAGGCCATCCCGGCCGCGACCGAGGTCTGATCCTCGGGACGATGAATGTCGGAGGCGGCGGCCGGCGCCAGGCGCTCGAGCACCAGGCGGCGGGCCGTCTTCATCTCCGGTTTACCGTGCGCGCCGTCGAGCGCGCCCAGATCCACCATCATGACCGCGTGGCGACCGAGCCGTTCGGCCAGCGTGAAGTCGCGCTGCACGGCCACGTAGCGCTCGGGGTGGGCCATCACCGGCAGGTAGCCGGCCAGCCGCAGCTGGAACAGCTCATTTTCGAGGCCGGGCGGCATGAGCTGGGGGTTCACCTCGAACAGGAAGGCCACGCCACCGCCATAGGCCGGGACGCTGCGCTCGCCGAGGCGCTTGTGCAGGACGTCGTCCCAGAAATTCTCCGCGCCGAGCCCGAGGCGGGCGCCGACGCCGGCGGCCGCCACGTCCTCGGAGATCGTCTGGAAGGCGGCGTCGATCGCGGTCCGCGCCGGCATGAACATCCCGGCGCGCTGGTGCGGCGTCGCATAGAGGTCGGAGAAGCCCAGCGACGCGATGGCCCGGACCATCTGCAGCGACATCCGTCGATCGGTCGCGCCGTCGTCGAGGGCGGGAAGATAATGCGCATGAAGATCGACGTATTGGGCCATCGGTCACGGTCGGCGGCGGGCGACAGAGCGGCGGACCATAGCGCGCCCTCGGGGGCCCGAAAAGAGCTTCGATGGTCCTCCGCGACCGGGGGATCTGGGGGGGACTGTCGCCAGGGCTGCAGGCCGTCCGGAATCAAGTTGCATGTGAGTTTCCAGCAACTTACACTATTGTCTCGGCCGGAACGCTTTTTGCGCGCGATCTGCCGAAGCGGTCCAAAGGAGTTCATCTAGATGGGCGAGAAAGTGGTGCTTCCGAAGTTCGATCTCCCCTCGGAAAGTATGCACCCGGCTATCAAGGCCGTGTTGTCCATCGGCGTTGTGCTGTTGCTCTCGATGGTGATCCTGGGCGGGGCGGTCTGGAAACGGCGCTCGGCGCAGATGGCGGCGGAGGCGCGGGTCGAGGCTCTCATCGCGGCGCGCACGGCCGAAGCCAATGCCGTCGCCGAGGCCGCGAAAGCCCGTGCGGCGGAGGCCGCGGCGCGCGAGGCAGCCGCCCAGGCCAAGATCTCGGCGGCGAAGGCGGCGACCGTGGCGGCGGCGGCCGCCAAGCGCGATGGCGACGGCTCGAGGACGCTGGCCTCGGCGGGTCACCACCACGCCGCCGGGCACCACCATGGCAAGACCGCCCCGTCGAAGGGCGCGGTGGCCAAGGGTGGTGGGTCCGACGACAAGAAGGCGGCGCCCAAGTCGACGCGGAACAACGACGCCATCGACAAGCTGCTGGCGCAGTACAAGTAACGTGGGACGAGGCCGAGCGCCCGCCACGCGTTGAAGTAAGCGACGAATCGTGTTACCACGAAAGGGCCATGTCCTCCCCCGATCGGCGTGAAAATTCGGTTCTGTTTTCGCTGAAGGAGCTGCGTCGGCTCGAAGACGATCGCGTCCGCAAGGAGCAGGACGACGTCCGCTCCCGCATGGAGGCGGAGCGCGCGCAAAAGGAGGCGACCGAGCGCGCGGCGCGCGAGGTCGAAGAGCGGCGACAGCGCGAGGAAGCGGAGCGAATCCGTCTCGCCGAGGAGGACACGCAGGCGAAAAGCCGCGAGGATCAGATGCGCCTGCAAGAGGCCGAGCGCCGGGCGCGCGTCGAGGGGGAGATGCGCATCCACGAGGAGCGCATGCGCCTGGAGGTGCAGGCCAAGGCCCGCAGCTCGCCGGTCAAGGCGGTGGTGACCGTGGCGCTCATCCTGGTCGCCGTCGGTGGCGGCCTCGGCTACAAGATGTACACGCAACACCAGGCTGAGCTGGCCGCACAGGAGGCGGCGCTGGAAGCCGCGCGGGCCGATGCTAAGAAGGCCCAGGCCGAGTTCGAGTCCAAGATGGTGGCCATCCAGAAAGAGATGAACGACAAGCTCGCGAACGCCAAGGACGAGGGCGAGCGGGAGCGGATTCGCGCGGAGGCCGCCCAGGCCCGCTCGCAGGCCCAGGCGGCGGCGGCGGTCAAGAGCAGGTCCTCCTCCCACGCGTCGAGCCACGGCGACAAGGAAACAACCGGCGTCAACAAGATCAAGTCGCCGGGCAAGCACGAGATCAGCGACAACCCGCTCGAAGGGCTCTGAGAGCCATCGCCGCGATGTCGATCGGGACGGATCTCTTCGAGGAGAACCGGCGGCGGCTGCTCGCGCTGCTCACGCGGCTTTCGTACGAAGAGCGCGAGGTCACACTGGCGTCGGGGCAGAAGAGCAACTTCTACATCGACTGCAAGCAGACCGTCCTCACGGCCGAGGGCCACTTTCTGGTGGGCAGCCTGTTCGGGCGGATCCTGGCCGAACAGGCGCCCGAGGTGGAGGCGATCGGGGGCGTGACCATGGGCGCCGATCCGCTGGCATCGGCCGTGTCGACGCTCAGCTTCATCGCGGGTCGGCCCTTGCCCGCCTTCTACGTGCGCAAGGAGGCCAAGGGTCATGGCACGGCGGCCTGGATCGAGGGAGCGAAATCACTGCATCCCGGCATGCCGGTCGCTATCCTCGAGGACGTGGTGACCACCGGTGGCTCGGCGCTCAAGGCCATCGCTCGCGCGCGCGAGCACGGCCTCAAGGTCGCCATCATCTTGGGACTGGTCGATCGGGACGAGGGCGGACGCGAGGCGCTCGAGAAAGAGGCGCCGCTGGTCAGCTTGTTCCGGCGCAAAGACTTCGTTAAATGATCCGGTCCGCGCGGGCCCTGCGCGTCGGTCAGATCCTCCTGGCCTCCGTGGCCGTGGGATGCGCCACCCAGAAGCAGGTGCGCGTCGATTTCTCCGAGACGCCGCGGGACTATCTGCCGAACGATTACCGCGGCGTCTACCAGCGCTGGACTCGCCACGACTACGCCCAGCACGAGGTCGACAAAGCGATCGAGGTCTGGGCGACCTTCAAGAGCTGGGATTTTCGCGAGGCCTATATCGAACGATACGCCTCGGTCTACAGCCTCTCGGATGCCGATCGCGCGACCTTGCGGCAGGCGCAACGGGATGCCTATCACCAGGCTTACGAATTCCACGTCATCGCGCAGAGCGCCGACTACACCTGGAACGACCTCGACAAGGCGAGCTCTGCCTGGCGCGTTTCGCTGGTGGACGCGCTGGGACACGAGATCCCGTCGGATCGGGTCCACGTCGAAAAGCTTCCGGACGCCTACGAGAGCGACTTCTTCCCCGCCAAGACCCCCTTTTCGAAGACCTACAGCATCCGGTTCACCTTGCCCGCGGCGGACGCCGAGTTCTCGGGCGTCAAGTCGGGATCCATCACCCTGCGGATCGCCAGCCCGATCGGGCGGGTCGAGCTGCTCTGGCAGAGCTGACCGGCGTTTACTTCTTGCGCGATCGCTGGCCGGTGGGCCCGCGGGGCAACCCACCGACCGGATCGAGATCGTCGAAGGTCTCGAGCGCCTCACGTTTGTAGAGATCGGCCTCGCGGGCAAAGAAATCGGCTTCGATCGCGTCGAAGGCGTCCGGCGCGCTTCCCGGCGTTCCGCCGGTGATCCGGCGCGGCCGCGGGGTCAGCTCGACCCGGGGCGGGAGCGCATCTTCGAGCGGCGCGTGTCGACCGCTGCCGCTGCGGTCGGTCTTGGGCGGGGGCTCGCTGTCGAGCGCGACCTGGCGGCCGCTGCCCGTGCGGCCGGTCCTGGGCGCTGGCGCGTCCAGGGGAACATGCCCGCCGCTGCCGCCGCGGTCGGTCTTGGGGGGCGGCTCGCTGTCGAGCGGGACGTGCGGGCCGCTGCTGCCGCGGTCGGTCTTGGGGGGCGGCTCGAGCGGGACGTGCCGGCCGCTGCCGCCGCGGTCGGTCTTGGGGGGCGGCTCGCTGTCGAGTGGGCGGTACCGGCCGCTGCCGCCGCGGTCGGTCTTGGGGGGTGGCTCGCTGTCGAGCGGGAGGTACCGACCGCTGCCGCTGCGCGCGCGGACGGGTGGCGGCGTTTTTTGGACGCCGAAGGATCCCGCCTCCCCTTGGGCCGGGGCGAGCGGCGCGGACAGCGGTAGGCCACTGGCGTCGAGCCGCACCTGCACGGTCGGCGCGACGGCGAGGTCGGTCGCCCCCGCTGGGGTCAGCCTCCGCTTGATGGCTGGAATCTCACCCGCGGCCGAGGATCCCTTCCGGGTGGTGAGGGGAATCGGCGTCGCCGCGGGCGCGGGCGCCGTCCCGACGGGAGAGGTGATCGGCGACAGCGGGCCCCCGATGGGCCTGAGCCTGCGACTGGTGCTGCGCCGATTGCCGACCACGCCGCGCTGGTCCGGAACCATCGCCCACTCGGCTAGCATCGACTTTTGCGATCCGTTGCGGTTGGCCGCCGGATGGGCGGAGGCCGGATCGCTGCTCGGCTCGCGGGTCGGGCCGTCCGGCCGCGCGGCCAGCGCGCCACCGTCCCGCAGCCGGCGGATCATCCGGACGGTGTCGAAGATCCGGAAGGGGCTCTCCTCGATCACGTCGGAGAGCACGCGGTGGCCGTCGAACAGGCGCAGGAGCGGCGTCACCTGGCTCGGTTGCAGACCCGGTATCGCCGTTTCGGGGGCGGCGGCCGGTACGTAGAGCGTGCGGGGGGCGCCCAGATCTCGCGCGGCGTGGGCGAAGTCGCGCAGGAAGCGCTCGCATTCGTCCAGGACCTCTTGCGCCGACAGATGGAGCTGGTTGCGCTTGGGAATCGGGCGCCGGGTGAGGGACAGCGCGGCCTCTTCCCACAGCAGGACGTGGTGCAACGCCGGCAATCCTTGCAGCGCGCCGACGTTGACGGAGACCACCGCCCCCTCGTGCACCCGAAGCTCGGCGCGCCGGTTTCCCCGGGTGAGCAGCAAGACTCCCGAGCGCTCCGAGGTCGCCATCGCGCGCAAGAGATAGAAGAGGCCGAAGAACTCCGACAGCCGCATCTGGATCTCGTCCGATGATTCGGCGCTGCCGGCGCCGGCCTTCTTGTCGGTCCGGCTGTCGGCTTTGCCCTTTTGGCCGAGCTTGCTTTCGAGCGCGCCGAGGCGCCCCACGCTGATCACGTCGCGCAGAAAAATCGGCAGCGGGAGAAAGTCGGTGGCGCCGGCGGCCAGCGCGTCGCCCTTGAGCGCGGACGGCCCCAGCGCGACGATCGGCAGAGGCTTGGCTGCGGCGCTCCGCAGCGCACCGATGAGCTCGAGCGCCGATCGGTCGGGATCGCGCAGAGTGACCACGGCAAGCTCCGGGGCGACGGTTCGGGCGATCTGGGTGGCCCGGCGGGTGTCCGCGGTGCCGGACACCTTGCAGCCTTCCCGCTCGAAGCCGAACGTCAGGGTCTCGAGACTACGCGGTTCCGCGTCCACAAGGAGGAGACTTGACGGCTGCATCATAAGGATTGGGGGAGGGGGGCGGGGGCCCCAGTATACGACCGGATCCGGATCTGCACCTAAATCAGGGAGTGTCGGCGGTGGGGCGAAATCGGTTCAAGTAAGTGCTGGTCCGACCCGACCGGCATCAAATTTCTCCCCGCCCCGGTTCTCCCGGCATCCGTCGGAAGCACATTGACGATCGACCGGACGGTGGCTAGCCTTCCGGTCCCTTTGCCCGCGTGGCCGCCGTGGTTCCCGGCGCGTCGTCTCGCACCCGCGATCCATGTCTCCCCCTTCCGCCCCCCCGATCCCCACGAACCCGCCGGGGGTGCCACTGGCCGTCGCGGACCTGGTGGCCTATTTTCGGTCGGGCTCGAAGCCCACGGCCGACTTCCGGATCGGCATCGAGCAGGAGAAGATCGCCGTCACCGAGGACGGGCGGCCGGTGCCCTACGAAGGGCCGGCGGGGATCGCCGCCATCCTGGCCCGGCTCGAGGGGCGAGGTTTCGTCGGCACCCGCGAAGACGGGCACGTGATCGCCCTCGAGCGCGGCGGCGACCGGATCACGCTGGAGCCCGGCGGCCAGCTCGAGCTGTCGGGGGGCGCGCTGGCCACGGCGGCCGCCTGTCGAACCGCTCTCGACGCGCACGTGCGGGAGGTCGCGGAGCTGGCCCGGGATCTCGGCGTTCGGTTCATCGGCGTGGGCGCCCGGCCCTTCGGCGTGCTCGACGACATCGACTGGTTGCCCAAGCGCCGCTATGCGGTCATGCGCAGCTATTTCCCGCGCTTCGGACGGGAGAGCCGGCTGGCCCATTCCATGATGAAGCTGACGGCCACGGTCCAGGCGAACTTCGACTATCAGAGCGAAGCGGATGCGGCCGACAAGATCCGGACCGCCTACGGCGTCACCTCGATCATCACCGCGCTCTTCGCCGCGTCCCCGATCGTCGAGGGGCGGCCGAGTCCGTTTCTGAGCTACCGCGCGGCGATCTGGCTCGAGACCGACGCCAACCGCTGCGGTCTCTTGCCGTTCGCGTTCAAGCCGGACTTTTCGTTTCGCGACTACGTCGAATGGGCTCTGGACGTGCCGATGTTCTTCGTCGTGCGCGACGGCATCTACAAGCCGGTGGAGGGGATGCCCTTCCGACGTTTCCTGGCCGAAGGCTGGCAGGGCTCGCCCGCGACGATGGCCGACTGGGAGGTCCACCTCTCGACGCTGTTTCCCGAGGTGCGGCTCAAGCGCTACGTCGAGGTCCGCGGGGCGGACGCCGGACCGATGCCCATGGCCCGGGGACTGGGCGCGCTCTGGCGCGGCATCCTGGAGGATCCCACGGCGCGCGCGGCGGCCTATGCGCTGGTGGCCGAGCGCTCGTTCGCCGAGCGTGAGGCGTTGCGGCGGGAGGTCCCGCGAGCGGGCCTGGCCGCGACGCCTCACGCTCGGCGAAC
>CALAOV010000373.1 GCA_937889515.1 uncultured Myxococcales bacterium
GGAATCGCCCTCGGCGGTGACCTCGCCCCCGCCGTCGAGCGTGAAATAGAGCACCGCGAAGCCGGCGTCCTCCAGGAACGAGGCGTCGGCGCCCAGGTGGTTCCAGAAGGTCATAGACGAGCAGAGCGCCGATCCGCCCGCCGGACAGAGCGCGCCGAAACGAAACTCGACCGAATAGTTGAGGAGCAGGTTGGCGCCCAGGACCCCCAGCGGCGTCGAGGTCGCGTCGCCCACGGGCTGCAGAGGCAGCTGGAAGAGGTCGATGTTGCGGAAGCGCCCCCGGAGGGCGTTGGCGCCCGTGGCGTCGCGAAGATCGAAGCCCGATTGTGTGGTCTGCAGAGCGCCGGCCGCAGGTCCCGCCAGGATGGTCACCGGGCTGCCGGTGTCGACGACCATCTGGAACGTCGGCGTGGCGGGCGCATCGGGTGCGGTGGCGATCGCCAGCAGCGCCCCGCCGGTCGCGACCCCATTGCCGAGCGGGGCCCGATCGAGCGCGACGGGAAACGAATCGACGGTGCAGCAGTCCTCGCCGCAACCGGAGAGAACGGCGGCCCAGAGGCCGGACACGGCCAGCAGCGCCCCGGCCCCGCAGCGGCCCCAGCCGGTCATTCGCCGCTGTCGTCTTCTTTCTCGTCCAGCTTCTTCTTCATCTTCTTGAGGAGCGCGTCGAACCCGTCGCGGTTGATGATCTTGCTGAACTCGGCGCGGTAGTTCTCGAGCATGCTCTGCTCGTCGGTCACCACGTCGTAGACCACCCAGCGCCCTTCCTTCCAGAGCATCTTGTACTCGAGGGCCACCTTGGCCTTTTTGCCGTGCGAGGTGGTGTTGAGCGTCGCGGTCACGTCGGCCTCGTTCCCGGTCTTCTCCTCTTTTTCGTACTTGATGTTGTAGTTCGGGCTGCCGTGGACCTGCCGCAGGTAACTGCGCTCCACCAGCTCGCGCAGGGTCTCCACGAATTCGGCGCGCTGCTTGGCGGTCAGCTTGTCCCAGTTCTTGGCCAGCGCCCGGTGCGCCAGCTCGCCGTAGTCGAGAAACGACCCGACCAGCTTCTTGACCTCGCTGCGCTCGAGCTCCGCCTCGGGCGACCAGTTCGGCTTGTTCTTCTGCAGCACCTTGTCGAGCTGGGCGTTGGACTTCTTGAGCTCCGCCATCGGGCTGCCCGAGGGGGGCGCCTCGGCGGCACGAGCGGGCTTGGCGCCGAACAGGAGCGCCCCGCTCCCGAGCACGAACGTACCGGCGGTCAAGATCGCAACGGACAGGCGGCGGAGGCTGGGCATTATGCTGTTCTACATAGCAGCGGATAGGGCTGCAGGGGAAGATATGCAGCCCACATCGGCGCGTGCTACCGTAAATGACGATGGCCGGCCGCGATTCAGGCCCCGAATCAGGCCCCAAGAACCGCTCCGAACCCGCCGCCGACGCGCCGGCGACAGGGGCCTCGGACTTATTTAGCGCCAAGGACTGGCTGGGGCAGACCACCGGCGAGATGCGCGACAACTTCGCGCGTAACCGCCGGGTCATCTCCTTGCCGGAATACCTGGCGCTGTTCGGCACCGATCCCGCGCAGCAGCTCCGGTCGGCCGGGCAGTACCTGCGAGACGTCTTCGATCACTTCGGCACCGAGCCGATCCGGACGCCCCGCGGACCGATGACCCGCTGGCGACTCTTCGACTGCCCCTGGGACGGCGGCAAGGACGCCCTGGTGGGGCAGGAAGAGGTCCAGGCGGCGGTCTACCGGCTGGTCTCGAACTTCGCCCGGGAAGGACGCACCAATCGCCTCATCCTGCTGCACGGACCGAACGGCAGCGCCAAGTCGACCTTCGTGGCCTGTCTGCAGCGCGGGATGGAGCACTACTCGACGCTCGACGTAGGGGCGCTCTACAAGTTCACCTGGATCTTCCCGACTCAAAAGCTGACCAAAGGGGGGATCGGGTTCGGCGGCGGCTTCGGGCCGGAGGGGACGCCGGAGACCTTCGCCTATCTCGAGGACGAGCTCATCGAATCGAAGATCGCCGACGAGATGCGCGACCACCCGCTGCTGCTGCTGCCGCGGGCCAAACGGCGCGATCTCATCGCCAACCGTCTGACGGCGGTCGGTCGCGGCGGTTTCCGATCGGCCGACTATCTGCTGCGCGGCGATCTGTCGCATCGCAACCGGCAGATCTTCGAGGCCCTGCTGTCGTCGTACCACGGCGACCTCGGCAAGGTGCTGCGCCACGTGCAGGTCGAGCGCTTCTTCGTGTCGCGCCGGTACCGCCAGGCGGCCGCCACCGTCGAACCGCAGCTGGCGGTCGACGCACGCTCGCGCCAGCTCACCATGGATCGATCGCTGGCCTCGCTGCCGGCGGCGCTGCAGTCGCTGACGCTCTACGAATACCAGGGGGAGCTGGTCGACGGGAACCGGGGCGTGATCGACTTCGCCGACCTGCTCAAGCGCCCGCTCGAGTCGTACAAGTACCTGCTCGGCACGGTGGAGCAGGGGCGGGTCTCGCTCGACGTGGCCAGCCTCGAGCTGGACACGGTGTTCATCGGCTCCTCCAACGAGGGCTACCTGGCCGCGTTCAAGGAGATCCCCGAGTTTCAGTCCTTCAAGGGGCGGATGGAGCTGGTGCGCGTGCCGTACCTGCTCGACTACCGCGTCGAGGAGAAGATCTACCAGGCGCAGATCCGCGCCTCCCACGTCGAGTCGGGCAAGCACGTGGCGCCCCACGTCGCCTGGGTCACCGCGCTGTGGGCCGTGCTGACGCGCATGAAGAAGCCGCTGGCCGAAAAATACGGCAAGGGACTCTCGGACATCGTGCTCAAGCTCAGCCCCCTCGAGAAGGCCCAGCTCTACGCCGACGGCATCACGCCGGAGGGTTTGACCACCGAGCAACAGCGCGATCTGCTGGGCGGCGTCGAGAAGGTCGCGCGCGAATCCGACAATTACCCCAACTACGAGGGCCGCACCGGCGCCTCGCCGCGCGAGATGAAGCTGGTCATCATGAACGCGGCGCAGAGCGCCAAGCACGCCTGCCTGTCGCCGTTCGCCGTCTTCGACGAGCTCGAGGAGTTGGTCCGTGGCGTGACGGTGTACGAGTTCCTCAAGCAGGAGACGCTGCCGGGCGGCTTTCACGAGAACCGCAAGTTCGTCTTCGAGGTGCGCGACAAGCTCATCGATCGGATCGACGACGAGGTCCGAACCTCGATGGGCCTGGTCGACGAGCGCCGCTACATGGAACGCTTCGAGCGCTACGCCGCGCACGCCTCGTACTGGGTCAAGCGCGAGAAGGTCCCCAACCCGATCACGGGCCGCGACGAAGAGCCCGACGAAGAGATGATGACCGACGTCGAGCGGATCTTGCAGGCCGCCGGCCGCCGCGACGAGTTCCGGCGCGAGGTGATCAGCAAGATCGGCGCCTGGTCGATCGACCACCCACGCCAGAAGCCGGACTACGACCAGATCTTCCCGCGCCAGATCGCCGAGCTGCGCGAATCCTTCTTCGACGAGCGCAAGAAGCAGGTCCGCAAGATCAACGAAGAGCTGCTGGTGCTGCTCACCGACGGGCCGACCCGCATGCAGCCCGACGCGGCGCAGAGCGCCAGCGCGACCCTGGCCACGCTCAAGTCCCGCTTCGGCTACTGCGACAACTGCGCGAAAGACGCCGTCATGGCGCTCATCCGCAAGCGGTATTCCTAAGGCGCCCCTCTGGAGGGGAGCGGAATCGTGGTGGGTGGGGTCTCGCCGCTGGCGGCGACGGGGCTGTTGGCCGCGTCGCGGCCGGCCGACAGGCGATCGACCGTGTCGAGCAGGTTGGCGGCCAGATCGCGCGCCACCGGGACGTCGCGGGCCATCGCGCGCGACAGGTCCCGGCCGCGCTTGCGCTCATCCGGCGAGGCGGGGTTCGCCAGCGCCTTCCGATAGTCGATGGTGTGCAGGATCTGCAGGCGGATCGAATCGCCGACGCGGGCCATCAGATCGCGCTCGTCGGCGCCCAGCGCCGAGGGGGGCCACTCGCGCCAGCCGGTGGCGCCCAGCACCCACAGCCGCCCCAGCTCGCCGAATCCGCCCGGCTTGGGTAGATCTTCGATGACCGCGACCCGGCGATCGTCGAGCGGGAACTGCCTGCCGTAGAGATGGTAGAGGAGCACGCCGTCCGCGACCTCGGACCGCACGAACAGCCCGCCGAAGTCGAACAGGGGCAGGGTGCCGGCCGCCAGCGTCTCCTTGAGGAAGGCCCGCTCGGCGACGCCCGGCGCCCCCGACGACCCTTCGGTGATCGCGCGCGGCAGGTGCTTCTTCTTGTGCATGAAATCGACGAGCTGATCGATCCCCACCACCACGTTGAGCGCGCTGTGTCCCTTGTAGCCGGCGTGGTAGATGCCGACCAGCTCGAGGTCCCGGGACTTGCAGGAGGCGGCCAGCACCGGGCTGCCCGAGTTGCCCTCGGCCAGCAGGGCGTCGATGACGAAGTCGACGTGGTCCCAGCCCTGCTCCTGATCGCGATCGTAGGGGTTCACCACCTTGCCGCTCGAGACCGCCTGCATGACCCCGAGCGGGAAGCCCCGCACCTCGACCGCGTTACCCTGGCGCAGGGCGGCGCTCTTGCCGATCTTGTAGGGAATGACGGTGAGCTTCTGGCTGGCCTTCAAGACCGCCGCGTCCAGCAGCGGATCGACGGCCACGCGGGTCAGCGCGATCTGCCCCGGCTCGAAATCGTCGCGCTCGTCGCGCACGATGCGCAGCTTGTCGTCGACGCGCTTGCACCCCTCCGGGACGCCGTCGATCCGGTGAAAGGTGTCGGTGACCTCGGGCCAGGCCGCCACGTGCTCGTTGGTGAGCAGGTAGGTGTCGTTGCCGGAGACCTCGTACGCGAACGCGGTGCCGAGCTCGCTGGCCTGGACGCGACGTCGCCGCAACTTGCCGTCGGGTCCGAAAAAGGGGCACTCGTACTTGGCGCTGCTGCGCACCAGATAGCTGAACTGGCTGCGCGGTCCCTGTTCGATCTCCCGCGTCCGCAGCGAGCCAATCTGCAGCGAGTCGGCGTACTCGCCCTCGCACATCATGCCCGTCGTCGCCGACAATCGCGATCGGGTGAGCACGTCGAAGGCGATGCCGATGACGATCAGCAAGCCCAGCAAGGGTGCCCAGCGATGCAGCCAGCCCTGCGCCGGGACCTTCAGCCAGCTCTGCGTCGGTAACTTCATCCGAGCCCGTCTTTTCAGCGTAGCATGCGGGCGAAAGAGACCGCGAATATGGCCAAGGCTCCGACGGCAACCCAGACCGACGTGATCCGCTCGGCGGTGGCGCTCGCCAACCGGCCCAGCGTCGACCATTTTCTGTATGTGGGAGACCTACCGCTGCCCGACGAGGCGTTTCGCGGCAACCCGCGCGCGCGAAAACGCCTGGTCCAGGCGGTGGTGGCTGCCAGCCAGCGGGACGTCATCGAGGCCGCCGGCATCCAGGTGCTGCCGCTGCCGGAGTACGATCTGGGCCGGCCCGAGAAGCTCAAGATCGCGCTCGTGAGCGGCATCACGCGCGGCATCTACAAGGAGGGCGACGTGGTGGTCAGCCTGCTGTCGCGCAAACCGACCACCTACCCCGATTCGATCCTGGTGGTCACGGTCGGTCAGGACGACGAAGAGGGATCGTTCGGCTTCCTGCAGGCCAAAGGGGTCTCGCCCGGATTGATGGACGCGCTCATCGAGCTGGCCATCAGCATCGGCGTGGAAGGCTGGGAAGGCCGTCCCGTCGGCGCGCTGTTCGTGGTCGGCGACTCCAATACGGTGATGGAGAAATCGCGGCAGCTCACCCTCAACCCGTTCCAGGGCTACTCGGAAGACGAGAAGAACATCATGAACCCCGACGTGCGCCACGCGCTGCACGCCTTTGCCGTCCTGGACGGCGCGTTCGTCGTGCGCGAGGACGGCTGCGTGATGGCCGCGGGGCGCTACCTGAACTTCGACCAGGATCAAGATCTGGACGTGCCGCTCGGCCTGGGGGCCCGGCACATGGCCGCCGCCGGCATCTCGCGCGACAGCGAGGCCATCGCCATCGTGGTCTCCCAGACCTCCGGATCGGTGCGGGTCTTCCGGCGCGGAAAGGCCGCGCTCGAGCTGGCCCCGCGCATGCGAAGGTCGTGATTCCGCCGCGGTCCGCTGAATTTGCCGGGACTTTCCGAATTTGCTGGCGCCGTGCCTTCCGGATACGATGCCAACCGTGCGAGTCCGCGCGTCTGTCGTTGCCCTGATGTTGATGGTCGCGGTCCTGGTCGGCACCGGCACCGCCCACGCCGACGACGCGCAGCAGGCGCGTGACCTGTTCACGCAGGGGAACACCTTCTTCGACCTGGGCCAGTTCGACAAGGCGATCGACGCCTGGCAGAAGGGCTACCAGCTCAAGAACGATCCCGGCTTCCTCTACAACATTGCCCAGGCCTACCGGGTGATGGAGAACGCCGAAAAGGCTATCTTCTTCTACAAGCGTTACCTGGCCAACTATCCGCCAAAAGCGCACAACCGCACCGAGGTCGAGCAGAAGATCGAGGCGCTGCAAAAGCAGCTTCAGCAGCAGGACCAGGCCAAACAGATCCCGCCGCCGGGGCCGCTCGGCCCGGGCAATCCGGTGCCCAGCGCCAACCCGACCGGCACCGAGCCGACCTCGCCGCCGCCGGCGTCTGCGCCGGGACCCGGCGGGCTGGGCTCGGCGCCTACCACCACGCCGGCCGCGACCGGCGAGGTGGCGGCGACCTCCAGCGAGCTCTCCGGCGAGACCGCCGCGCCGCCGCACCGGATCGATCTCGGCGCTGCCATCGGGTTCGACACCTGGGCGTCGGGCGTCCAGGGAACCGCCGATCCCTCGTTCGCGCTGACGCTGGCGGGTGGTTACACCTTCGGCGCGCCCACCTCGACGGTGCGGTTCCGTCTGGGGGCGCTGTTCGGCTACACCTTCCTGCAGGAGACCAGCTCGAAGGACTCCTTCACCTCTTTTCTGATCGACCCGACCCTGGAGTTCCGACTGGCACAGCGGGTTCGCCTGGACGTCGACCTCGGGATCGGCGTGCTCTCGATCGGGGGGATAAACGCCAACTCGGCGCTGCTCGCCAACTCGATGGTGACGGTCAAGGGCACCCAGGCGCTCGCCGAGGTCCGGATCGGCGTCGGGGCGCAGTACCAGCTGACGTCCACGCTGTCGGTCTTCGTCTGGCCGGCCATCGCGAACAGCCCCCAGAAAGAGCACTTCCACGCCGCGATCTCGCGCGTCGAGCTGCTGGCCGGTCTGGTCATCCGCCCCTGATCGAAAATGCAGGGTCGAAGATGCAGTGTCTGATTCTGGCGGGCGGTCTCGCCACGCGGATGCGGCCCCTGACGGATCGGATTCCCAAGGCGCTCATTCCGGTGGAAGGTCGCCCCTTCGTCGACCACCAGCTCGCCTGGCTCGCCGGACACGGCGTCACCGACGTGGTGCTGTCGATCGGCTACCGCGGTGACGAAATCCGGGCGCACGTCGGCGATGGGGCGGTCCACGGCCTGCGGGTCTGCTATGTCGACGAAGGGACCGACCTGCGGGGCACGGCGGGCGCCCTGCGGCTGGCGCTCGACCAGGGCGTGCTCGAAGAGCGGTTCCTGGTCACCTACGGCGATTCGTTCTTGCCGATCGATTTCGGCGGGGTCTTCCGCGCCTTCGCAAGCGACGGCGCGCCCGCCCTCATGACCGTGTTCCGCAACCAGGGACGCTGGGACCAGAGCAACGTCATCTTCGACGGGCGTCGGGTGAGCCTGTACGACAAGCACCGCCGGACCCGACCCGCCACCGAGTTCACCTACATCGACTACGGGCTCTCCGCGCTCGAGCGGCGGATCGTCGCGGAGGAGATCCCGGCCGGCGTCAAGGCCGATCTGGCCGAGCTGTTCTTTCGACTCTCGGTCCGCGGCGAGCTGGCCGGCCTCGAGGTGCAGCAGCGTTTCTACGAGATCGGCTCGCCCGAGGGCCTGGAGGACTTCGCGGGATGGCTGCGCGCAAATCCCTGATCGTCCTCGACCGGGACGGCGTCTTGAACCGCCTGCTCGACAACCCGGCCGAGCCGCGGCCCGACAGCCCGATGCGCGCGAGCGAGGTGCAGGTCTTCCCCTGGGTGCCGGCCGCGCTGCGCGATCTGACCCGGGCCGGATTCGGCCTGGTCATCGCCAGCAACCAACCGGCCGCCGCCAAGGGGAAGACCACGCAGGCCGATCTGGAAGCGGCGCACGCCGAGGTTCTGCGCGTCGCGACGGGGGAGGGGGGCGTCATCTTGAGCTCTCACCTCTGCTTTCACCGCGCGGAGGATCGCTGCGCGTGCCGCAAACCGGCCATCGGCCTTTTGACCGAGGCTTTCGAGGCGCACCCCGACTACGCCCTCGAGCGCTCGTGGATGGTGGGCGATCGCGCGCCCGACGTGCTGGCCGGCGCCGCGTTCGGGCTGCAGACGGCATACCTCGGGGAGGTGAGCGCCGACGACCGGGCGATGCTCGCGGCGGCGGCGGTCGAACCTTTCTACCGGGGGAGCGATCTGGGAGAGTTCGTCGAGTTCTTGCTGGGATCCGCCGGCGGCACCGGCGCATGAGGCTCTTGAACCTCAAGTCCGGCGTCGACGAGATCTTCGGCTGGGGCGAGTCGTCATTGGCCTGCGCCAGACGAAGCTGAAGGGCTGCCTCAAAACGTGAGACAGCACTACCCGACCATGCCGCGTACAACCTCACACGGATGATACGGTTCGCCCAGCCCTGAAGGGGACGCGCCTAAGGACCTCGAACCCTCGGCCGGCCTTGTTAGCCACGACGAAGCCAGCCCGAGACGACGAGATATCCAGCACCAACCCCGCCTTTTCCGCATCTTGCTAGTGAACCACCACTCCCGCATCCAACAGCGGATGGCTCCCCGTGAAGACCCAGGAGACGAGGTGTCCATCGCTGTGTCGCCTTACAAACACCTCGCTTCCCAACCAAAGGACCACCGGCGAACTGGTAATCGTAATTCTTGAAGGGGGAAACGTCCAGCCTCCGAATGACGTCCCGTCCGCCGAATAGTTTAGGTAAAGGTCACTACCGGAAGCCCCTATCCCCCGAGCGAATAGTTCAATTGCTGTTATCTGATTGTCTATATCAGCCGCTGCAGGACTCCCGACGATGAAGCCCCCGAGAGGGGCGTAGCCGTTGCCGTTGCCATTGATGATCTGGTTCTGATAGATCGCGTTATCCCACCCGGTCAAAAACACGTCGGTGCGGGTCGTATTGGACGAACGACTCGTCTCTGTTGCAAGGCCGGTCGTACTTGAGCCCAGATCCGTAAAGGGCGGGCAAGAGGCCTGCGTGCCCCAGACGGCCCGATAAAGATGTCCGTTGTTTCCCGTGAAGACAATATCAATCGTGTTCGCCACCCCAACTCGAGAAAAGGCCTGAGGTGGCGACATAGCGAGGACATTGCCAGCCGGGATGGGCAATTGGGAGATCGTCCAGTTTCCGGTCCCGCCATCGTCGAATACGTACAAATGCGCATCGAAGCCCATTCCGAACACGCGCTTGTGGGAATTGTGCCACACCGCCGACGGAGGACCGAGGATCTGGGCCGACGAAATCTGGGTCGGGCCGGTCCACTGGGTGGTAGTCGTTCGATGGTACTGCAAAATGGCGCCATACCAACTGCGAACGAACGCATCCAGGAAGACGCCGTTCGTGATGGCCGTTGGCGCTTCCCAAAACGTTCCGCCCAGGGCCTGTGGCGCGCCCCATGCGGATCCTGAGTAGCTGACAACCGACAGTCCGTTGTTCTGATCCCTCACGAACGCGGTTGGTTGTGCATTCCAAATTATCGGCGCGATTCCGGGTTGTTCAAGGGTTGTAAAAGAGGAACAGTTTTGGCCGATATTGTCAATGATGTGCGGAACGAGGCCCGACGCGCCATTATAAAATACCACCTGATCATCCCCAGTCCACAGTCCGGTAATCGTGGCGTCGCAAGATGCAATGCTGACCCCCGCGCCGGGACCGTCACAGACCTCGGTCTCGGCATTGTCTCCGTAGCGCCACCCACCGTTTAGGTCAGGATCGGTCGCCATTTCCTCAATCTCATGCGCAATGAGGGCCTCCGATTGCTGCAAGACGCTGATCGGAGGGTTCGTGGTCAAGCCACAGCTGCCATAACTCGCGATGCCGACATATTGGTTGGGGGCCAGCTGATTGTGAAAACCGGCGCATCCACTTGAGTCCTTCGCTATGACGAGAATGAATAGCGTCGGGTCACCAAAATTGGGAACGAGATGAGCAGTTTGCATTGCGCGGATCTCATTCGCAAAGTTTGGAGTCGGAGGAGGCGAGAAATCCGCGGGAGCCGGCAGCCGCCCCGGAGTATTGTCGGTTGCATAGCCAAGATAGTTGGCACCCCAGACGCCGTATTGTCGCAAAGTGGGCTCCCATCCCAGTGGTGTCGTTATTCCGTTATTTGGGCAGGCCGGCGTACCACAAGGACAGGTCGGGCCGCACATCGGCGGCACCGAGCCATTCGTCAGGTATCCGGTAAATCCCTGCACGTAACTCCCCACGGCAGATATTATCGCCGCGTCGCCCGAGTTGTTTGGATCGAAGCCCCAGAACAAAAGGAAGACCTGGGGGAACGTGATCACCGGTCCTCCGTGAAACAACATCCGCGGCGGCACCTGGGCTCGGGCAGACGTATTGCCTAGGAGGGCCAGGCTGAACGCGAATAGCATCGCAATCAAATGAGTCGGCCTTCGCTTGGTCATGCAGATCTCCTTTATTTCCGTGAGCGGCGGGTCTCGCGCATTGCACCAACTCATCGCCAGATATTTTTTGCATCCTATCGGCTTCGTCCGAGAAGACAAGGAGAACGGCGGCAGTAGTGTGTCATTGTCATGGTTCTGGGTCAGTTTCGAAACTGCGAGCGAGAACGCCGACAATCCGCGGAACGATTTGAACGCAAAGCGTATAAAAAAATAAATCGAATCCGGCGGTTCCCACGCAGGCAGCAGGTTTCGAAACCATGGCGTCATTGAGTTCAGCGAGGCCGGAGGGTAACGAGCCGCACGGAGCGCTCGACAAACCTCGTCCTCCTTGGTTCGAAACTACGCCGAGCATCGACGAGGCGCGGAATGGCCGGCCAAGGCGTGCCGCTCGCAGAAGAAAGAGGCGCGGACGGGTTGACTGCTCGTCACTCTGCGGTGGGTTGCCGACGAGCGAGGGTGGTGCATGATGAGCCGGATCACTCGCGATCTGGTGACGGGGCGGCTCCTGTGGAAAATCGTTGAGCTGAGCGGGATAGAACCGACGGCCACCGGACTCTGAGTGCCGAATCTACCTTCCTACCGGGGAGGTGATCTGCGACACTTCCGCGAACTTCTTGTCGGGATACGGCAACGCCAGGGGACCTATCGGTGTCGTCTAACTTAGCCAAGCCAACCGCCGTCCGAGATGGGTAGTCCGAGACTTAAGGCAGCCCTTCTGTCGGCAGGTCGCACGTTGCGCCGACCGCCGCGCTGGCTGATCCTCGCGCTTCTGCTGGCGGCCATCGAGCTGTCGTACGTCTTCATCATCACGGCCGGGACGTTCACCAACTGGCCCACCTGGAACACCAACTACGATGTTCAGGCCGAAGGCTTTCGCGCGGGGCACCTTCACCTCAGCGTCGAGCCGCCGCCGGAGCTACTCGCACAGCGCAACCCCTTCGACTATGCCCACCAGCGGCTCTGGTTCTGGGACGCCAGCCTGCACGACGGTCACTACTACCTCTACTGGGGACCGCTGCCGGCTCTCGGGCTGGCGGCCGTCAAGGCCGTGCTCAGAATCAACGTTCCGGTCGGGGATCAGTACCCGCTCTTCGTCTTCTATACGATCTACCTCGTCGCTGGCGCCGTCTTGATCGACCGGATGGCCCGTCGGCTGTTCGACGATCTGCCGCTATGGCTGGTGGTCGTCGGCATCTTGGTCTTCGCCTACGCGAACCCAACACCGTTCATGATTGGCACGCCGGGGATCTACGAAGCCGCCATCGCCGCCGGTCAGGCATTCCTCGTGGCGGGGTTGCTGTTTGCTTTCGATGCCGTCTGGGCAGACGGCGACGGGCCTCGCGCCCGCCGCGCGCTGCTGCTGGCGGGGGTGGCCTGGGGCCTCGGCCTCGGCTGCCGGGTCAGCGTGGCGCCGACCGTGGCGCTGATCTTGCTGGCCGCGGTCTTTCTGATCCGTCGGACGGCACGCGGAGTCGAGCTCTGGAAAGCGCGCTTCCGCGACGCGACGGTCGGGGCGGCGCCCCTGGCCGTCGTGCTGATCGGGCTCCTCGCCTACAACAAAGCCCGTTTTGGATCGTGGTTCGATTTTGGGATCAGCAGCCAGATGTCCACGATGCCCATGCGCCATTCGTTTGCGTACGTCGGCATCAACCTCTTTGAGTACCTGTTTCGCCCCCTCTTCGGGTCGTGCCGGTTTCCCTTCCTGACCATCCTGTCGACGCAGCGGGGCTTTCCGTCGTGGCTGACCATCCCCAAGGACTACTGGACGCCGGAGCCCCTGGCGGGAATGCTGGTCGCCACGCCCTGGGCCTGGCTGACCCCGGTCGCCGCCATCTTTGCCGGACGATTGGCGATCCGGGCCTGGCGCGGGCGCAGGGGCGGCTTCTTCGAAGACCCGCGCCTCCGGGTGACGTTGTGGTGCGCGATCTCCTTCGTCCTGCTGGCGACCGTCACCGGCCTGCCGACCATCCGGATCTTCATCGCGACGATGCGCTATCTCGCCGACGTGATGTCGGGGGTCCTCCTGTTCTGCATCTGGGGCGCCTGGTCGCTCCATCGCCAATTCTCCGGCCGCGCCTGGTCGCGACGATTGGTGGGGGCGATTCTCGTCGGCCTGGCGGGGCTGACCGTGATCGTCGGGTTGCTGCTGGGCCTTCAGGGCTACAACGCCATGTTCGAGGGCCACAACCCGGCGCTGTTTGCGCATTGGGTTCGCCTCTTTTCGCGCTGCTAGCTGGCTGCCAACTGGCGCTCGACGCCGCGCTTGCGCTGTCCGTCCCCAGGCGATAGCCTAGCAATTCTTACTTCGCTTTCTGCAGCACCTTCTTAGCCGCTTAACTTCTGGTCCGTCTCTTGAACCTAGCTTTGCTTGCGGGGCGATCTCGCGCGTGGGCACCGAGCCTGCGCGGGCTTCTCCGTGCCGGGCGCTCTGCGCTCATCGGAGCGACCGGAATCGCGGCGATCGCTCGAGGCCGCGGTGAAAGGGTTGACGGCCCTGCGCCACTGGGGACTGCGTTGCAGCTCAGTGATTCTTGAACCTAGCTTTGCTTACGGGGCGATCTCGCGGACGGGCGTGGAGCCTGCGACGATTTCTCCCCGCCGCGCGCTCCGCGCTCATCGGAGCGACCGGAATCGCGGCGGCGATTTTCCTCGCGAGATGGTTCGCTCGAAGCCAACCGCTGCGAACCTGGTTCTTCTTCGACCTGGCGACGATTCTGGCCTGGCAGGTCTGCCTGAGCGCGGCCTGTGCCGGCGCCGGCTACGCCGTCGTCAAACGCCTGCTGCCGGCGGATCGAACGCCGCTCGAGACCGTGGCGCTCTCCTTCCCGGTCGGCGTCGTGATCTTCGTGCTCGGGATGTACGCGGGCGGCACCCTGCACCTGTTCGGTCCCGTCTTCGCCGTGGCGCTTCCGTCGATCATGATCCTGGCAAGCGCGCGCCCTGTGCTCCGGGCCTGGCGCGACGCGCGCGCCTCGGCCCGCGGCGCCGAGCCCCTCGGACCCGGCGCCACTGTCGCGATCGTCATCGGGATTCTGGCGGTCGGCGTGATCTATCTGGGCTCCATGGCGCCCGACGCTGTCAACTTCGACGCCAGCTGGAACCACCTGGCCATCGCCCAGGACTACGCGCGGGAGGGACGGATTGTTTCGTTCCCAGCGGACTGGAACCGAAACTTTCCCCACCTCGGCAGCGTCCTCAATACCTGGGCTTTTCTGGTGCCGGGCCTGAGGCTGCCGGCGCTGCGCTGGATGATGGCGCTGCACGACGAGATCTCGGTGTTCGTCTGGAGCCTGGTCGGCGTGGCGGCGGCGGCTCGCTGGTTGGTGGGACGGCAGGTCCGCGCGACCTGGGTGGCATTCATTCTTTTCCCCGGGCTCTTCGTCGCCGACAGCAGTCTCGGCGGCTCGGCCGATCATTTTGTGGCCCTGTTCGCGGCGCCGCTCCTGCTGGTGACCGGCATGGCGTTCACCCGGATGGACCGCCGCCTCTGTCTGCTCTGGAGCGTCCTCGCGGGCGGGGCGCTGATGAGCAAGGTTCAAGGCGCTTACCTGGTCCTTCCCGCTTCGGCGCTGCTGCTGGTTCGAGCCGCCGTTCTCTGTCTGCGCCAGCGCAAGGGCTGGCCGGAAGCTCCCCGCCCCAGCGACGTGGCCAAGACGCTCGGCCTCATGGCCCTGGGAACGCTCGCGGTCCTGTTCCCGCACCTGGCCGGCAACTTGGTCTTCTATCGCAATCCCGTTTATCCCTTGCTCCAGGGCCTCATCACCTCCAGCACCCCGACCTACCCAGACGCCGCGGTCCACCTCAACTACGAGCTGATCGACTGGCACTGCCGCGCCAGCGCGCACCTCTTCGAGCGCCTGGTCGACGCCGCCGGGTTCATGGTTTCGTTCTCGTTTGCTCCGCGCTGCGGCTCGCTGGGCGGACTGCCCATCTACGGGTCGATCTTCACGCTCTCGGTCCCGTTCCTGCTGTTCATCCGGAAGGCGGGGCGGCTTTGGCTCGGTGCCGCGGTCGCGGTCGGGGCGGTCCTGACCTGGGCCGCGACCTACTGGATCGAGCGCAATCTGCAGACCGTCACCCCAGCGCTGATCGCGGTCACGGCCGCGTTGCTCGTGCGCGCCTGGAACTCTGGACGACTGGCCCGCGTCGGCGTCGCGCTGCTCTTGTTGGTCCAGATCGCCTGGGGTGTGCCGCTGTATTTTGAAGGCTCGGGTCGGATGATGGGCGCCATCAACCTCTTGCGGGGCGGATCGACGGGCGCCAGCGAGGAACAACTAAAAAGCTATCGCAGCGAATATGTCGCGCTCGGTGAGTCCTTGCCCAAAGACGCGAAGGTCGTCATTCACAGCGGCCATCCAAGTCTGGGCATCAACCGAACGGTGTTGCTCGACGCCATCGGCTTCCAGGGCCTCATCGACTACCGCCAGCTCCAGACGCCGCGCGAGATGTACGACTACTTGAAGCGGTTGGGCGTCACGCAGATGGTCTGGGTGGCCGGTGCGAGCCAACCGCATTCCACCCAGGAGGAGGTCCTGTTCGACGTTCTTGCGAGCGGCCGCCCGCAGCAGCGTTTCTCCGAATTGAGTCTCTTGACCATCGGCGATCCCGCGCCTGCCGCGGAGCTGCCCTATCGGGTGGTGACGATCGGCGTGCCGGGGTACAGCGACGGCCTCTATCCGATCGGGGCTCTGGTCGCGTGCCAGGAGCTCCCGCCCGGGATGTGGAGCCCTCCGCCACCCGGTGTCACCGCCTCCAATCTCACGACGCTATTCGATCAAGCGCAGGTCGTCGTGACGGCCGACCGGGACCAGCCAGACCCCGCCACCAGACAGGCCCTCGACCGCGACTTCCGACAGATCCCGAGCTACCACGAGGTTCGCGTCTTCCTGCGCCTGAAGAAAAACTGATATGGTGCCCCGCAATTCCGGGCTCCCCCGTCGGTGCGGGATGTCCTGGCTTACCCATGAACGAACGCAGCCCGGCGATCGTCGTCACTTCGATCAACCCGCCCAACCGCGCTCTGCGTGAGATCGCCCGCGGGAGCATCGCCCACGGATATCGTTTCTTGGTGATCGGAGATACCAAGAGCCCGCCCACCTTCGATCTCGATGGCTGCACGTACTACGGGATCGACGCTCAGCTCGTGTCGGGGATCCTGTTTGCGAGCCATTGCCCGACCCGCCACTACGCTCGAAAAAACATCGGGTACCTGCTGGCAATCCAGAGTGGCGCGCCCCTGATCGTCGAGACCGACGACGACAATCTGCCGCGCTCGGGTTTCTTTGCGCCGCGAACCCGGCAGGTGACGGTCGCGGGAACGAACGGGGCGGGGTGGGTCAACGTGTATCGGTACTTCTCCACGCAGACCATCTGGCCGCGCGGTCTCCCGCTCGAGAGGATCCGGACCGATCCGCCACCCTTCGAAGCGCTCCCCGTCGCCGCCCTGGACTGTCCCATCCAGCAGGGGCTCGCCGACGACAACCCAGACGTCGACGCGGTCTATCGCCTGAGCCAGGACCTGCCGCAATACTTCCGGCGGGACCGCAAGGTCGCGCTCGGGCGGGGCAGCCTGTGCCCGTTCAACAGCCAGAACACGACCTGGTGGCCCGACGCGTACCCCTTGCTGTACCTGCCGGCGTTTTGTTCGTTCCGCATGACCGACATCTGGCGGAGCTTCGTCGCGCAGCGGATCGCCTGGGAAAACGCCTGGAGCGTCCTCTTTCATGAGCCCACGGTCTGGCAGGAGCGGAACGATCACGACCTCCTGCGCGACTTCGCCGACGAGGTCCCCGGCTACCTTCAAAATACCCTCATCGGAAAGACCCTCGAGGCGCTCGAGCTCGCGCCGGGCGTGCCCGCCATCGCCGAGAACATGCGCCGCTGCTACCAGGCGCTCTCGAAGTTGAACGTCGTGGGCGCCGGCGAGCTGCCGCTGCTCGACGCGTGGCTCGAGAGCCTCGAGCAGTGCCGCAGCGCCGCGGTCCGGCAGGATTCCGCGCGATGAAGCTCGCGCTCTGCCTCGTTACCTTGAACGAGATCGAAGGCTGCAAGAAGGATGTCCCGCGGCTTCCCCGACAGGGATTCGAGCAGGTGTTTGCCATCGACGGCGGAAGCACCGACGGAACCGTCGAGTACCTCGAGAGCCAAGGGGTACCCGTTTTCGCCCAGGACATTCGCGGCTACAACGGCGCGTATATCACCGCCTTTCGCCGCTGCGAGGCCGACGCGCTGGTCCTGTTCCACCCCAAGGGGACGATCGACCCGCTCGAAACGCTACGGTTCCGCTCTCATTTCGAAGCGGGGGCGCAGGTCGTCGTCTCCAGCCGGATCGCCCGGGGCGGCCACAACGAGGAGGACACTAAGCTGCTGCGGCCCCGCAAGTGGTCCACCATGAGCCTCGCGCTGCTCGCCGCCGGGCTGTGGCGCCGCGAAGGGCCGGTGGTCTGGGACATCCTGCATGGGTTCAGGGGCATGACGAAGGACGCCTTCTTCGCGATCGACCCGCTCCCCTCGGGCCTCTCGATCGATCTCGAGATCGTGGTTCGCTCCTACCGTCTTCGGATGCGCCGGGTCGAGTTCCCGGTCGTCGAGAACGCGCGGGAGAGCGGGGCCACCCATTTCAAGGCGCTGCCGACCGGAAAGCGTCTCCTGAAATATCTTCGCTTCGAGCTCACCCGACCCGCGACCGCGCTCGGCCCGCACGGAAACGCTCGGGCAACCGACTGAGGGAAACGGGCGTCGCGCGGGCCCGAGAAAGCGGGGCCGAGCGCGCCGACGCGCGCGGGCGCGACAGTCAGATCACGTAGAATCGGTCCATGGTCGCGCTCCTCGCATTCTGGCTGGCCTACGCGCCGCTGGAGGTCGTCGGAGGCGGAGACTGTCCCGCGCCGGCCGAGGTGAGCCGCCGGCTGACCGAGATGCTGCCCACCGCACCGGGAGAGCAGGCCGACCGGGCGGTGCATCACCGTGCCCGCATCGAGCGCGCCGGCGAGAGCGTGCATGTCGAGCTCCTGCTGCCGAACGACGAACGGATCGCGGCGCGAGATCTCGACGCGAATGGCAGCTGCGACGATCTCGCGCCGGCGGTGGCGGTCGTCATCGCGGCCTGGGAAGCGGAGCTCGATCCCCACCTCACCACGCGCGTCGATCTCCCCGCGCCCAGGATCAAGACCGCCCCGACGGCGATCCCTAGGTCTGCCGCCGGTCGGCGCCGAGGCCAGCCGGCTTGCTCCGAGGCGCGATCACGCCTTCGGAGCGGCGCAGGATCGCGATCAAGCTGGCGCCCCGCCCGTAGGTCTCCTTCCCGCGATCGATGTCCCGCTCGAGCGCCCGCGCTTCGCCGGCAAAAAAGCGCTCGAGCGCGCGGTTGATGGGACCGGGCGGCATCGTGAAGTCGGTGCCGGCGGCACCCGCCGCCTGCTGGCGCCGTTTGCTGACCGCGCGGACCAGCTTGACGACCGGGAACAGACGGGCGTTGTAGTACGAGAGCAACCGTTCTTCGACGGCCAGGCCGCGCCAGGTCGCGCGCAGGCGTTCGGCATCGTAGCGGCGCCAGTGCCCGAAGCTCTCGTCGTGCTGGGTCCACAGCGACGGTTCGGCGGGGACGGTGATGAGGACGTGCGCCCCCGGTTTGAGGAGGGCGAGGACCTGACTCAACATCGAGAAGTCGTCTTCGACATGCTCGAGCACGTCCATCAGCAGCACGGCCGAAGCGCCCGCGAAGCGGTCGGCATGCGCCCCCACACCGGTCTCACAGGCGTATTCGACCGCGGAGAACCGCGCGCGGGCGTGGTCGATCGCCTGCCCGGATTCGTCGAGGCCCAGGCACCGGTAGGACGAGGCCAGCGCGGCGACGTTGGCGCCGGTCCCGCAACCGACGTCGATCACCAGCGCGTCGGGACGCGGCGGCACCACCCGTTCGAGGAGGCGTTTGACGATGGTGCGACGGCCGGCGAACCACCAATGGCGGTCCTCGATCTCGGCGTGCAGGTCGTATTGGGCCTCGTTCATGACTGGTGAGACGCGCGATCAGCGAACTTCGACCTCCGCGATCGCCGCCCCGCTGCCGAAGTACGAGAGAACGTCGACGCGAATATCGGAGACGTGCTCGGCGTCGAGGTTCAGGTCCAGCGCCGAGCGCTCCTCGGTGATCCCGTTGAAGCGACCCTCGGCGGAGGCGACCGGGCCGTTCTTGGAATAGGCCGTCACGCGGATCCGCTCGGCCGCGCGGTCCATGTAGAACTTGTTGTGTCCGTTCAGGATCCGCACGCCGTGCACCCGGCGCGGCGACGAGAATGAAATCTGCAACCAACCGGTCGAGCGATCGGGGAGATCCCACTCCGTCGACTCGATACCGTCGACCGCATAGGAGGCGGGGAAGTCACGCGAGAACATACCCGAGACCGTTACGTGCGGGCGCACCCAGACGCGCACCACCATCACGATGAGCACGACGAGGCCGAGGCCCCCCGCGACCGCCAGGCGCAGGAGCCGCCGCCTTCGCTCGGCGGGGGTCGCCAGGCGCCGGGCGCCGAACCGACTGAGCCGCTCGGCTTCCGCCCAGATCCACTCGAAGTCCGCGGGCGGGGAGGGTGCGGCCGAGCCCGCCGTCGCCTGGTTCGAAACGCCCGCCGTGCTCGACAGGGCCTCGCGCAGCCGGTCCAGGTCTCGGAACCCGGCCCCCGCCAGCGCCGCAAACGCGCGTTCTTCGTCCGATGCCGCCGGCGCTCCAGCGACGGCGGACGACCCATCCTGCCCACCGCGGCGAGCCCACGGTTCCAGCGCCAGGCGCAACGCGGTCGCCATCTGCGCGTGCGCCTCCGGAACCAAGCCTTCCCGCCACAGCGCGCCGGCCGTGGCGATCGCTCGCCGGGCCCGCGAAACGGCGTCCGCTCCTGGCTCGTTCATGCGGCAGACCTTGCCGCGCCCGCGCGCACCCGAAACGGACCGCGCGATCGCGACCGCCACCAAGAACGTAGCGAGCCCTGGGTCAGCAGCAGGGCGAGCGCCAGCGCGAATCCTGCGCTCAGGAGGGCGCCGACACGCTCAGCCGGCGGCGACCCGTACCAGACGCGGAGGCGATACTCGCCGGCGACCGGCAGGTGAAGACGGAGGCGTCCCCGCGCGTCGACATCCATGCTCCCGCCGCGCGGTCCGGAATTCGTCTCGAGAGCCCATCCAGGAAACCCGTGCAGCGCCAGCACCACCGTCGCGTCGTTGCGCGCGGCGCGAACCGTCATCTCGTGGCGGCTGCCGTCGCTCACGATGTCATCCACCGAGGCGCCGTCGGCGTCGAGAACCAGCTCATGCCGTGGCGACGACGGACCAGTGGGCGCCGTGCGGGGCAGATATCCGTCCTCGTCCATGGCGGCGTAGAGGCCCTGGCGGAGGCCGTCGGCCGTGTTCGGGACTCCATCCGCATTCAGGGGACGGACGGCGACCAGCGGCCACGCGCATCCAAACAGCAGGGCGGCCCCGCAGACCACCGCGATCCCGTTGCGCAGGCGGTCCCCCCAACGCTCGGAGGCCGCCGCCATCCCGATGCCCATCGCCACCGACGCGGTCAACACCGCGGGACCGAGCATCCGCCACGGAAACTGAACGAACTGCGCGGTGGGAATCAGACCCGGTCTCCAGAACCAGCTCCCCTCCGGCAGGGTCAGCGCGGCCAAACCGACCGACAGGGCCATCCAGCCGATCGCGCGACGGCCCTTGCGAAAGTTGAGGGCCAGACCCGTTAGAACGATGAGGAGCGCGCCGACGATCAGGGGCCCGACTTTGAAAAAATTTACGCTGAAGAACTGCGCGTCGCTGAAGAACAGCGTCCCGAGCAGGAGCCACTGATGCTGGGGGTTCGACCAGCCCGTGGCCATGATGTCCGTGTGCGCAGACGCGCGATAGGCCATCGCAGGCAGGACGTAGACCGCCGCCAGTCCGGGTGCGCAGGCGAGGGCGCCAATTGAAAACAGGGCGCGACGCCACAGGCCCGCGCGAACCAACCCCGCCGCGCTGGCCGCCACGATGATCCCGAGCAGGATGGTGCTCCAAAAGCCGAGGATCGGGTGGGTCATGATCAACATCGCGTGCGTGACGGCGGCGGCGGCCCCGAACCATCGCGCGCGTCGCGGCCGCACTTCGAGGGCTATCGCGCGGTAGAGCGCGATGACGACCGGCAGCAACGCGAGACTGCTGAACTCGCCGATGTCGCCGCGCTCGAAGAGATCGGCAATCCGATAAGGAGCCGCCAGATAGGCGAGCGCGCCGAGCAGGGCGGCGTCGCGCTGTCGCGTTTCACCGAAGACCAGCGCATACATGCCGAGCCCCGAAATCACCGACATCGCCAGGGCGACCACCTTGAGCGCGATTGCGGGCTCGAGAAATGCCGCCGTCAACACCCCGGCCGCACCGTAGGGCAGGGGCGCATAGAACATGAACAGCGGCGATCCGTACCCGCCGTAGAGATCGGGGCACCAGCGCGGATAGAGCAAACCACGCCGCATCTCCGTGGCCCACTCGACCGTCCTCATGATGTAGGAGTACTTCTCGTGACCCCAGAACCATTCCGCGTAGGCGAGAGGCATCCATAGGCCCACGGCCACGGCGACGACCAGGACTATTCGTGGATCGAGGCCGCGGAGGCCCGACAGGGTTCGATGGCGCATTAGGAGAAGAGAAGCGGACCTTTGCCTCGACAGATCGGCCACGTTTGGCATCTCCGTCAATGGATTGAGGGCGAGCCTACACCAAGCAAACCCCGACCGCCCACCGGCGATCCGCCCGCCAATGCCCCCGCCCCAATCCGATCTCAGCCAAGGTACAGTACCCGCCCATAGGTCCCCCAGACCTCTTACCGCCGTGATCGCCACCCCTTCCCTGAACGGAACCCGCTTCGAGCGGTTTCGCGCGCGTCGTGGGACTCGGGTCCTCCTGCTCGCGCTGCCGCTGCTGGCTCTGGTGTCGATCTTCACCATCTCCGATCTGCGGGGCGTCGACTTCGGGACCCACTGGGACGAGGACATCTGGCAGATCGATCCGGTCCGTCAGATGGTGCAGAGTGGGGTCCTGCTGCCGCGCGCCTCGATTTACCCAACACTGGGGAAGTGGCTATCGTTCCTTCCCTCCATTCCCGCCGGAATTCGCGCGGGATTCAAACGGGGGAGCACCCCCGGCGCCGTCCAGGCCGCGATGGTCGCGGCGGTGAACGCGGCCGACTACCTGCTCACCGTTCGTCGTCTCTATATCTTCGTCAGCGCGCTGGCCATCGTCTGGGTCTACGGCGCCGGGTTGGCCCTCCGCCGCCCCTGGTGGGAGGCCCTCATCGCCGCCTGCGGCCTCGGGCTCTCCTGGGAGTACGCCTACCACGCACGCTTTGTCGCGACCGATTGCATCTTGGTGCAGTTCTCGGCCCTCACCCTGATGATGCTCGCGCTCTTCTTTCGGGGCGGAAAGTCCGGCTGGCTCTACGCCGCCGCCGCGGCCGCCGGCCTCGGGACCGGTACGAAGTACCCCGGGGTCATTCTCCTGGTGCCGGTCATGCTCTCCGGCGTCTTGACACTCCCCGCCCGCAACCTGCGCGCACAGGCGCTGCGTCTGGTCGGAATCGGTGCGACGGCCTTCGGCGTCTACCTGCTCACCACCCCCGCCACGCTCCTCGATCCATTTGCTTTCGCCGACCAGCTCGGTTGGATCTCCAAGTACTACAAGGATGGCCACGTCGGCTACACGGTGTCGGGTGCCTGGCAGCACTGGCGGGTGGTGCTGACCTACTTCGCGATCGCTTACTTTTCTCCCCACCGCCTGTTCTCGGTGGCTCTCTTTGCCAGCGCCGTGCTTGGCGCCGTCGCCTGGATCCGGGCCGATCGGCGCCTCGGATCGGTGCTGCTCTGCTTGCCGGTGGTGTTCCTGATCTACTTCTGCGGCAGCTATCGGGCCGTCATCGTTCGGAACTATCTCTTCCTGACGCCGTTCCTGGCCCTGTTCGCCGCCCGCGGGGTGGCCGAGATCTTCGGGCGGTTACCGCAACGCTGGGCGCGCTGGCCCCTGACGGGTGCGCTGGTCCTGGGCTTCGCGACGAGCGCGGTTTGGTTGATCCAGGCCGGTGAGGGTATTCGCCACCCCAGTCGCCCGCGCGACGTGCAGGAGGCGCTCGCCTACGTGGCCAAACACCCCGGCACGAAATTCCGGCTGTCCGGCCAGGTTCGCGCGCTGGCCGCCAGCGAGCACCTGATCCTGCCGGCGAACGTGACCGAAAAAAAACCCTTCGACCAGGTGGTGTTCTTCGCGCGCGCCGAAGGTCCCGGCGACCAGCTCTGGAAGTCGAACGATCCCTGGAACGCCAAGGCCATCTTCGGAACGCGAGAGGTCAACTTCAACTGGTACACTACCTGGTGGGGACCCGACCGCATCGTGGTCATGACGGTCGCGAAAGCCAAAGCCACGGGGGTAGCGCTTGCCAACTGAGACCGTCTGGCTGGTGTCGCCCGTCTACTTCGACGTCGAGTCGTATACGCGCCTTCGCGACAATGCGCGCGCGGCGCTGGCTGGAGAGCCCGGGCTCGACCTTCGGCTGGTGGCCATCGACGATACCGCCGGGGCCGATCGCGACATTCGTGGGCTCGAATCGCTCCCCGGGCAGCTGGTCATTACCCCGCCGTTTCCTCTCGGTCACCAGCGCACGCTGGTGTTCGGGCTGCGGCGGCTGTCGACGATGGTGGCAGAGAGAGATCTGATCGTCACCCTCGATGCCGACGGCGAGGACAAGCCCGAGGACTTGCCTCGGTTGCTCGCCCCCTTTCGGCAACCCGACGCCTCGCTTCGCACGGTGGTCGTGGCGGCGAGAACTCGGCGCCGCGAGAGCCCTTCCTTCAAGGTCTTTTACTTGCTGTTCAAGACCCTCTTCCAGCTGCTGACCGGAACCATCATCCGTTCGGGCAACTACGCGGCCTATCGAGGTTGGTTGACCCGCAACGTGCTGTTTCATCCCCATTTCGATCTCTCCTATTCGTCCAGCCTGCTCAGCCTGGGCCTCAACGTCCAGCGGGTGCCCTGCGAACGCGGCCTGCGCTACGCGGGCGCCTCCAAGATGACGTACGTGAAACTGATCCAGCATGGCCTTCGCATGCTGATGCCCTTCGCCGATCGCATCGCAACCCGCGGCCTCTTGATCTTCTCTGGGCTCCTGGGGCTGGGTCTGGTGGGCGGTGCAGCGCTCCTGGGCCTGCAGATCTCCGGGAAATTTTCGTCGCCGGGATGGGTCATCTACACCCTGTGCACCGGGACCCTCCTCTGCGCGCTGGCGGCGGCCTGCATGGTGATCGTCTTCGCGCTCTTCGTGCAGGCCCAGAGCCTCTCTCTGGCCCGGCTGGATATCGGTTTGCGCGCGACGGAAACGGAAGACCGACGCCAGACGCCCTAATGGTGGTGGCGGCAAACGGACCAGCGGGCGTCGAGCTTGTCGAGCAGGCGCGGGTTGAACAGGCGAAAATGTTTGTATTGCCCCTCGAAGCCTAGGGCGATCCCGATGACCACCGTCGCCAGGGCCAGGAGCGCGCACCCTGCGATCACCAGCCGACGCGAGATCACCCGTTGCCTTAACCGGTGGTAGAGCAGCCAACTGCCGAGCGCCCCCCCGAGCACGATTCCCCCCACCGCGTCGCCCAGATATCGCATCGTCGCGGTCAGCAGGGGGAGCTCGACGACAAGCGTCCCGAAACCAACGATCAAAAAGGCGAGGATCGCCCAGACCATCGTCGCGCTCTGGGGGTCGAGCACCCTACGGTCGCGCCAGGCGCGCCACGACGACCGCACCGGGATGGCAAGCGTCACGATCCAGAGCCAAGACCACGGCACGGCGACCAGAAATCCGGTCACCTGTTCGTAGACGTAGTAACCCGGCGGCATGTGGAGCCATTTCGGAAGGGCACCGTCGCCCATCGCCTCCACGGCGAAGAAGAACGGAAACCTGCAGGACTCGACGAGCGGGCGGAGCGCGTAGCTGTAGAGGTTGGCGGGGATGAAGGCGGCGTTGGCCGTGAAAGCGATCCACGTGAGCTGATAGTGCCTCCCGAAATCAAACCACGACTCGAAGCGCGCCTTGTTGTAGGCCAGCAGGGCCGCCACGCCGATTGCCACCGGCGCGGCGAGCCAGATCGAGGCCACCATTCGCCGGCGCCAGCGATCTGCACCGCCGCCGCCGCCGGCCCAAAGAACGGTCGCCAGGAACAAGAGCACGACGGCCGGGGCCAAGGTCACGCGACAACCCAGCGCCAGGGCCCAGCAGACGCCGGCGCCGAGCAGGCCATTTCGGTAGAGCCTGCCCGAGCTCGCCCGCCAGACCGCCTCGAAGGCAAACAGCAGGCCGCTGAGCAGGAAGGCGTGCCCGCCGACGATCGCGGCTTCGTAGACGCCCGCACGCCCGAGGTTGTAGAGCGTGGGGTTGGCGAGCCCGAAGGCCGCCACGCCGATCGCGACGAGCGTCGTCGGAAGACCCGAGCAGAGGCGCCGCGCGACCCGGGCGATGAGGACCGTCCCCGCCAGGAGCTGTAACGTGGCCAGCCCGAACACCGGATATTGGTCGCCGACCTCGACCCTGATCCGAAAGAGGATCTTGACGACGGCCAGGAGGAGGGCCGGCACGGGACCCCAGTAGAGGTAAAAGTGTCCCTTGAAGAGGCTGGCGTCCCAATACCAGAGACTCGCGTTCGCCGGATCGAGCGGGTGGGGGCTGGCGACGAGGGCGGCCGGTGGCTCGAGGGACAGATGCAGGTGCCCGGCGCGGAAACCTTCGGCCTGAAAGTTCAAGTAGGTGACGTAGGTCGGCCAGCCCGTCAGCTTCCCGGCCGAGACGATGAAGACGTACACACCCTCGACCGCCAAAGCGACCAGCGCGAGCACCAGCCAGCGCGGCGGCCGGCGGAGGACCCGCAGACCGGCCAGGAGATACTCTTTAGGCTTGCGCCGCGGCACCCAGAAACCGCGCGGAGTCTCGCAAATCGCGGCGGAGAAAGGAAGGCGGCAGGCGGCCCGTCATCCCCGCCGCCAGCGTCGAGATCGCGCGATTCGCCTTTCTTTGAGGTCCGCGATTTGGCAAACTCGTTCGATTTTCCTGGGAGAATTCATGTCTAACTTGCCATCGCTCGACCGAATCAAGATCTTCGCCGACGGGGCGTCGCTCGCGTCCATGCTCGAGGCGGCGGGCGATCCGCGCATCGCCGGTTTCACGACCAATCCGACCCTGATGCGGAAGGCCGGCGTGACCGACTACCTCGCTTTTGCCAAGCAGGTCCTGGCGCAGATCCGGGACAAGCCGATCTCGTTCGAGGTGTTCGCCGACGAGCTTCCGGAGATGAAGCGCCAGGCGCTCGAGATCGCGACCTGGGGCGAGAACGTGTACGTCAAGATCCCGATCACCAACACCCGCCGCGAAACGGCCACGCCGCTGGTCCGCGAGCTGAGCGCTGCCGGTGTGAAGCTGAACGTGACGGCGATCTGCACGCTCGAGCAGGTGCGCGAGACGGTCCAAGCGCTCAAGGGCGGAGCCCCCTCGGTGGTCTCCGTATTCGCCGGCCGGATCGCCGACACCGGACGCGATCCGGTCCCCCTCATGAAGGAGGCCCTGCAGATCTGCCGGGCGGCCACCTCACGAATCGAGTTGCTCTGGGCGAGCCCCCGCGAGCTCCTCAACATCGTCCAGGCGGCCGAGGTCGGCTGCGACATCATCACGGTGACGCCCGATCTCTTCAAGAAGCTGGAGCTGGTCGGCAAGGATCTGGGCACCTTCAGCCTGGAGACGGTGCAGATGTTTTACCGCGACGCGCAGGCGGCCGGATTCAAGCTATGAGCGACGCCGGACGGGGATTCGTCGATCTCTACCTCCAAGAGACGCTCCGGGCGGTGCGAGAGCTCGACGCGGCCGCCATCGACGCCACCGCGACGGGCCTGGCGCGCGTGCGGGAAGCGGGGGGCCGTCTCTTCATTCTCGGCGTCGGTGGCTCCGCCGGTCACGCCAGTCACGCCGTGAACGACTTCCGCAAGATCTGTGGATTCGAAGCCTATACCCCGACCGACAACGTCTCGGAGCTGACGGCGCGGGTGAACGACGAGGGCTGGGAGACCAGCTTCTCGGAGTGGCTCAAGGTATCGAGGCTCGGCGCGCGAGACGCCCTGTTGGTCTTCTCGGTGGGCGGAGGCAATCGCGAGAAGAACGTATCGCCCAACCTGGTGCGCGCGCTCGAGGTCGCCCAGCAGGTGGGCGCGCCGGTGTTCGGAGTGGTCGGCAAGGACGGCGGCGCCACCAGGGCCGCGGCCGCGGCCTGCGTCGTGATCCCCACCGTGTCCCCCGATCGGATTACCCCCCACACCGAGGGGCTCTGCGCGGTCGTGTGGCACCTGCTGGTGAGCCACCCAGCCCTCAAGCGCAGTGCAACCAAGTGGGAGTCGACCAAGTAGTCGAGCTCGCCGCGCTCACCGGCGCTCACCGGCGCTCACCGGCGCTCGACCGGGCAGACGCTGAGGCGGCTTTCGAGGCGGTGAAGCAGCGCTGGGTTGTGGCGCGCAAAGTTGTCGAAGTATCCCGAAAAACCGAGGAGCACGCCGGGCACGATCGTCCCGATTGCCAGCAAGACGTAGAGCGCGGCCGCGGCGGCCCGGGCCCGGCGCGAGGCGGGTGACGAGACCAACCGCCAGCCGACCAGGATCGCGATCAGCAGGACGCCGGAGGCGAAGTCGGCTTCATAGCGCATGCTGATCGACGACAGGAGCACCAGCGGCACCGCGCTCGCGACGACGTACGTGACGAGCGCGCCGCCGACCCAACGCGCCCGCCAGACCGCCGCCGGCGGCGGTGGCTCGGCGACGGCGCGTCCGCCCACCCGACGGCGAGTGATCGCGAACAACAGTCCGCCCACCGCCAGCCAGCAGAACGCGGCCACCGTGAGCAGACCGGTGGTCGGCTCCGCGGTGTGGTGATCGGCCGGCCAGGTCAGCCAGCTCGGCGACAGCGGACGGGTCGTGTTCCACTTGCCGAACAGAAAGGGAAACCCGCAAGCGTGGGTGGGGGGACAAAAGAGATAGGCGAAGAGATCGGGAATCACGAACCGCAGCCCGGCCCGCAGGGGGGGGTATCCGAGCTGGTAGCGCGCGCCGAACTCGGTCCAGGCGTCGTATCGCAACCGATTGAGAACCAGGTGTCCGAGCGCCAGGGCCGCCGCCGGGGCGCAGCTGGCCAGGATCACGCCCAGCAGCCGACGGCGGTCACCCCCGTCGATTCGCCAACGCGCAAGCGCCGTCAGCGCGACCAGGAGCACGACCGCTGGAAAGAGGCTGACGCGCGATCCCCCGGCCAGTCCGAAGCAGACGCTCGCCGCCGCCAACCAGCGATTGGCCGTGCGAGGCGAGGCGCTGAAGATGCCCCGAAACGCCAGACCGAGCGCCGCCACCATGAAGCAAGCGCCGGCGCCGATCGCGACCTCGTAGACGGCGCCGCGCGCCAGCGTATAGGGCGTGGGATGGGCCAGCGCGAACACGGTCATCGCGAGACCGACCGCCCAGCGCGGAGGCCGCACGCTCATGGTCCCGGCCAAGCCCCGGATGAGGAGGGTCCCGGCGACGAGACGGCCCACGAAGAACGCGAAGACGACCACGCTATCGGGAACGACGCGGTGGATCTGGAAAACGACCTTGACCGCCGCCAGGAGCAGGGCCGGGACCAGCCCCCAGTAGAGGTAGAACCGGCCGTGGTAGTAGCTGTGGTCCCAGCGCCAGAGCGGCATGTTGGCGGGGTTCAGCGGATCGGCCAGGTGCCTCAGGGCGGCCGACGGCACCTCCGGCAGGTAGAGATGCCCTTGACGAAAGCCCTCGGCTTGCGCGTCGTCGAAAGCGGTCCAGAGCGGCCAGACGTCCCATCGACCCGCCGAGACCACGAACATGTAGTACGCGGAGATCACCGCGACGAAACAGACCAGCGGCGTCCACTTCCAAGCGGCTCGTCCGACCTGCCTCAGGCGGTCTCTCCGGAAGCCCGGCTCCATCGCCGCCGACTCTATCAGCGGTGTCGCGATTCGGCTGTCTCGGGGTGGCGTCGCACTACCGAGGGGACATCGCGGCGGCGATCGTGGAGGCCGTCTGGAGGTCGACGACCACGAAGTGTCCGTCGTCGTAGAGCCGCCTTCGGGTCCTGGCCAGCTCGTCGACGTCGTCAAACGTCGACAGGAAGATGGGCGCCGTGATTCGCCACACCCGCATCGAGCCGGTCAGCAGACTCGTCCAATGGGTCCGACTGTAGATCTGGCTTTCGGCCTGGTCGGGACGGACGAAGGCAAAATATCGAATCCCTTGGCCGAGCAGATAGTCGGAGACCTGCTGGCCGCCGGCGGCGAAGGGAAGGTGGGGCGCCGGGCTCGAGGCGCCTGGCAGATCGAGGTGCGTGATCCGGTTGCGAGCGTAGTCCAGCAGGAAGGGGCGTTCGATCATGACCAGCATGCGCTCGCCGGGGGGCACCGCCTGTTGCATCCGAAGGATCGGCTCGGCCCCCGAGCCCAGTGGCGGATGGTTCGGATCCGGGGCACTCATCCGATCTATGGCGCCCTCGAGGGCGTGGACGGCGGTGGCGCGCGTACCTTGAATCTGGACGCTGAGCGCGATCAGGACGGCGCCCAGGACCGCCAGCTCCGGCTTCGAGGGGGTGGTTTCGAGATGCTCCGAAGCGGCGAGCCCCACTGCGATCATCAAAGCGACGATGAAACCGAAACCGTAGCGCGAGATCGTGAAGCCGTCCGCATCGGGCAGGCTCATCGCCATCATCGCGAAACCGACCACCGACCCCACCCACAATCCCGCCAGCGCGCCCCGGTGCCACCGACGTGCCAGGGCGGGGGTCGCCAGGATCAGCAAGGGCATGAGTTGAACCGGCGTGTCGCCGAAGATCGCCGCTAGGTAGACCTTGAAGCGCGCGCCCCAGGATGCCGGCGCCGTCAGAGCGGCGTAGTGGGGATCGTAGTTGCCGGGGAAGATCGGGAAGAGGAGGGTATGGTTGGAACGCAGCGCCAGCGCGGCCCAGGGAAGAAGACAGGCCACCGTGAGGAGGCCAACCTGGACCAGGTGGTGTCGTCGTTCCGCGGGCGTCGCGGCCCCGTCGGAGAAGGCGACGGCCACCACCATGAAACCGACGGTCGCCAGGTAGTTCTGCCGCAGCGTGCAGACGGCCGCGGCGGGAAGCGCGATCAGCAGGGCGGGCCGCAGACCCCGCAGACCGGCTCGGTCGACGAGAACGATACTGCGAAACAGGGCCAGGAAGCCCAAGACACCGGACATCTCGCTGGCGGAGTTGATGCGGGTCTCGGGAAGCATCAGCACCACGAGGACCAGCAAAGCGAGCAGGAAGCGCGACGCGCTCGGGGCCTCACGCGAGAAGCCCAGGATCATCCCGACCACCAAGATGAGACAGATCCCCTGATCGAAGATCTGGAGGCGCGCGTCCTCCACCCCCAGCGAGGTGAGCGCCTGAAGGTACGATTGGCCACCATAGGCCGCCATGCGGCGAACGCTGAACGGATCGAGGAGGGTGCCCGTCTTGAGGATCATCTTGACGAAGGGGAGATAGGCCACCCAGTCGTCGCTCGGATTCGCGATCACCCGCCCCGCCGCGCACAGGTACACCAGCCCGGCGGCGCCGAGGAGCCCCGCGAAGAGGGGCGTGTCCCATCCCAGCCCGAACAGCCGCCCGGGCCGAGAAAAGTTTTCCCGGCGCCAGGCGGGGGACGAGGAAAGCTCCCAGACGGCCAGCAGGATCCCCGCGAAGGTCCAGAGCAGCAGGACCGGCCGCCGGGCGAGCCCGAGGAGGCAAAAGATCCCGCCCAGCGCGACCGTGAGGCCGAAGCCCCAGGCGGCGCGCAGGCCCCAATCGACCTGCCGGCCCGGGAGAAGGCGGCGCCTCAGCCAGCTCCCCCATCCGGCAAAGCTGAGCACCATGCCGAGACCCCAGATCGCCGCAGCGCCGAGCAAGCCGAGCCGTCCCGGGACGACCAGGGCGGCAGCCGGCAGAACGACCAGCGGGGCCAGCGCCGCGCTGGTCAGGGTCACGTTGGCTGCAGAGCGCATTGCAGGCAGCACTCGCGCACAACGTCCCGAAGAATTCAAGTCCGACCGGCCAGGCTTGGCGCCCCCGGGTTGACCGATCGCTGCTCTCCGACTAATTTGCGTCCCTCGTGACCGCACCGACGCAGGATCCGACCGCCCGTGCGTCCACCGACGACTGGAATCGGCATTGGACGTCGTATGCCGATGCCGCCTCGATGAATCCGGCCCAGATCTACCGGCGCAAGTTGGTCTTCGAGCTGCTAGCCCTCAATGCGGCACCGCGTCCGGTACGTCTGCTGGAGCTTGGAAGCGGGCAGGGAGACTTCGCGCTGGATATCGCCACCCACCACCCGGGGGTGGAGATTGTCGGCCTCGATCTCAGCCAAACGGGCGTCGAGATCGCGTCGAGCAAGGTCCCGGGCGGCCGTTTCTTTCAATGCGACCTCCTCGAGCCGGGCCGACTGCCGGACGAGCTCCGAGGCTGGGCCACCCACGCCGTCTGCTCGGAAGTGCTCGAGCACGTCGACGACCCGACGACGCTCTTGCGTAACGTTCGACCCTACCTCGGCCCCCAGTGCCGGCTGGTGATCACAGTTCCGGGTGGTCCGATGTCGAAGTTCGATCACCACATCGGCCACCGCCGTCACTTCACGCCCACGCTGCTGGAGGAGGTCATCCGCGGCGCCGGTCTCGACGTCGACCTGGTGCGGGGCGCCGGCTTTCCGTTCTTCAACCTGTATCGGTTGGCGGTCGTGGCCCGCGGCGATGCTCTCATCAAGGACATCGACGGGGCGGACGGCCGGCCGCTGCCGATGGCCGCGCGCGCCGCCATGCGAACGTTCGACTGGCTGTTTCGCTGGAACAAGGCCAACACCTTGCGCGGCTGGCAGCTCGTCGCACGAGCGATCCAGCCGTCGTGAGCGCGCCGTGATCATCGGCCGCAGTCCTCTCCGTATCTCGCTGGGTGGCGGGGGAACCGATCTGCCCTCCTACTATCGGGAGCACGGCGGGTTCGTGGTCTCGGCGGCGATCACGCAATACGTGCACGTCACGATGCACCGCACGCCGCTCAAGGAGCTGGTGGTTCGCTACGCGCAGATCGAGCGCGTCGCACGGGCCGCCGAGATCAAGCACCCGATCGTGCGGGAGGCGCTCAAGCTGACTGGTATCTCGGAGTCCAACATCGAGATCACGAGCATGGCGGACGTACCGGCCGGAACCGGTCTCGGCTCTTCGGGCAGCTTCACGACCTGCCTGCTCAAGGTGCTACACAAGTACAAACGCCACTTCATTCATCCGCGTGAGCTGGCGGAGATGGCGTGTCACATCGAGATCGACCTCCTGGGCGAGCCGGTCGGCAAACAGGACCAATACATCGCCGCATTCGGGGGGGTCACCGCCTTCGATTTCCATCCCGATGGCAGCGTGTCGGCGCGCCCGGTGAACGCGCCCGAACAAACCCTCGACCTCCTCGAGGACAACCTGGTGATCGTATCGACGGGAATCTACCGGGCGGCCTCCAACGTCCTCAAAGAGCAGGACGACAAGAGTCGGCAAAACGACAAGTCGATGATCGACAACCTCCACTACGTCAAGGAGCTCGGCCATCGAAGCCTGGAGGCCATCGAGACCGGCAACTTGGCCGAGTTCGGCCGCATCATGCACCTGCACTGGCAGCACAAGAAGCAGCGGTCCGGCATCATGAGCAACGCCGACATCGACCGCTGGTACGACCTGGCCATGGATAGCGGCGCATTGGGCGGCAAGCTGATCGGCGCGGGGGGCGGCGGCTTTCTCATGTTCTACACCGAACAAAAGGCTCGGGTGCGCCGGGCCTTGAGCGAGGCCGGGCTGATGGAGATCAAGCTCGGCTTCGACTATGAAGGCACCAAGATCATCTGACGATCCGTCGGCCGCGCCCCGGTTTCGGCGGGCGCTCCAGGCCGTCTGGTTTCGGGCGGCGCTCGCGCTCCTCTGCCTGGCCGGGCATCTCGCCGCGGTGGGCGCCTCCAATGCGATCCGGTTCCACGGGCACTTCAACACCGCGCCTGGGCAGGCACCCGCTTTCGCCCACCCGCGAGACGCGGAAGCCCAGCACTGGAATCGCCTGGCGGTGAGCCGCTGGGACTCGGGCAACTACATTTCGATCGCGCTGCGGCGTTACAGCCTCTGTCCGGACTCCAGCCTACGGGGCGCCGATCTGCGCGCCCTCGGGCCCACCTGCAATTTCAGTTTCTATCCGACCTATCCCCTGCTGGGCTGGGTCGCCAGCCTGGGCGCGCGGATCCCCATCGACTACGCCCTGTGGGGCCTGTCGCTGGCCGCGAGCTTGGTGTTCCTCTTTCTGTGGACGGGTCCGGTCCTGGTCGACCGGATCGGCCTCGGGCCGACCTACGTCTCGTTCGCGGTCTTCAATCTGTTCACCACCGGATTTTTGCTGGTGGCGGTGCAAACCGAACCGCTGGCGCTGCTGCTCACGCTGGGCGCATTCCTGGCGCTCGCGCGGCGCTGGGTGCTCCTCGGCGCGGTGCTGGCGGGCGCGGCGACGGCCATCCGGATCACCGCGGTCGCGACGGGAATGGCCTACGCCATCGCGCTGGTCGCGCTCACCATCTGGGAGCGACCGCGAGAGCTGCCGGCCTGGCTCCGCCGCGGGGCGGAGATCATTCTGAGCGGGTGGGGCGTCCTGACCCTGCTGGTCTATTACGGGCTGCGCTTCGGAGATCCATTCCTCTACCTGCACGCCCACGCACAGTCGTTCCATCACGAGGTCTCCCTCCTGCAGCTCGTGCTGCCCGAACCCGAGCGGATCCTCACCTCGATCGAGCACCCGTTGCACGAAGGCGTCTGGCTCGCGGCGGCGCTCCTCTGGTTTGCTCTCGGTCACCGGCAGACGCTCGACCGCTTCCCGCGGGTCGAGCGGGTATTCCTCTACGCGCTTTTCATCCTGTCGATCGGGGTGGCCGCCTACGGCTCGATCGGGCTGGCCTTCGCGGGAATGAATCGATACCTCTTGCTCTGCCTGCCGCTCTTCTTGGTGATCGCGGTGGTCGCGGCCCGGAAGCCCTTGCTCCTGGCCCTGTGGCTGACCTTCAGCGTCTGGCACTACTGGAACTCCGATCTGTGCGAGTACAGCGGCGGACCAGGGGATCGCACCCTCCGGCAATGTTGCCAGGACCATTGGATCGGACGGATTTGACGTGCCGACGCACCCGAGCCAGCCCCCCCATCGCCCGAGCCTCTCCCACCGGCCCGCAGGTTGGTGGAACGCGGTCCGCCCGATCTGGGCCGCGCGGCTCGCCGAGGGCTTGCCGCCCGCCCCGCACCGCGACGAGGTGGCGGGCGCGCTGCTGGCCGGTGCGGCGATCGTCTGGATGCTGGCCGTCGCGATGTGGGGGATTGGCGGTCCCTTCGGCGACGGCCACTTCGCGGCCTCGGCGGCCATGGCCGTGGCCGGCGACAACATGTGGCGGCACAAGGTCCTGCTTCCCTTCCACTACTACGCGGAGGGCGGTCCCAGTGGCGGCTACTACATGCACCATCCCCTCGGGGTCTACTGGGTCGAGGCCGTCTGCCTGAAGATCTTCGGCGCCCACAACTGGGTGCTCCGGTTCCCGGCGGTCGTCTACAGCACGCTCAGCCCCCTGTTTCTTTATCGGTTCGGGCGTGCCGCCTGGGGGCCGCTCGAGGGGGCGGTCTCGGCGCTGGCGTTCGTCGCGCTCCCCATCACACTCGGTTTCTCGAACTTTCACGCCCTCGAAGGCCCCGTCATCTTCGGGATCGCGATGGCCGGCTGGGGCTACGCGCGGTTCACCCAGACCTGGCGCTCGGTCTACCTCGTGGCCAGCCTGCTCGGGTTCTTCTGGGCGGTGAACCACGATTGGGTCGGCTACGTCTGGGGGACGATGTTCCTCGGCTGGGTGTTCTTGCGTGGCTTTGTGCTGCCCCCGCGTCTGTTCGGAACCCTCGAGGTCCGGGCCTTCGGCCGCTATTGGGGATTGATGGTCGGCGTGGCCCTGGCGTCGCTCGCCGTTTTCGGCGCGCTGTTGCTGGAGAGCAACAAGATTGCCGATCTCCTCAACATGTACGGGGTCCGCTCGTCGGGAAACATGATTCCGATGCGGGCGGTCCTGACGGCCCGCCACGTCTGGATCCATATGATGTTCCCCGGGCTGGCCATCGCGCTCGGGAAGATCGCGCTGCCCGTGATCGTGGCCCGCCTGATCGTGCGCCGCAACGACCTCGAGCTGCTCCCGATCCTGGTCCTCCTGACCGCGGCCTTTCAGTATCTGCACTTCAAGCAGGGCGCGGACGTCCACATTTTCTGGCCGCAATATTTCGCCGAGTACTTCGCGCTGGCCATGGGGGCGCTGGTGGCGGGAATTCGGGAAGCGCTGGGGTGGGCGCGGCGGCGCTTCTCCGCGAAGCCGGCGCTCGCGCGGTTTCTCGGCGAGCGCGGGACCTGGCTCGCCGCCGGCCTGGTCATCCTGCCGCTGCTGTTCGTGCTGCGCGACGGCGCCTCCATGATCCGACTGGCGCGGGAGAGCGGCGGGCGCTTCGTCTCGACCGACATCAAGAGCGACATCGATCGGGTGGACGCCATCCGGTGGTGGCTTCCCCGGCTGGCGCCGTCGGAGCGGGTCGCCTTTCATCCCGGCATCACGCCGGTGCACTGGTCGCTCGGCTGGGAGATGCGACCGCACCAGCTCCTCGCCGATCAAAGACTGGGCGGTCACGGCACGCCGCCACGCGCCTACCTGATGGACAGCCGGTTCGCCGACACGGCGGAGCTCCGCGAGGCGGCGCGAAGCTTTCACGTCGATGCGGTCGGCAATTTCTGGTTCATCGATCGCAACGCGCCGCCGGCACCGATCTCGGGCTACAGCTTCGAAGAGCGCGAGCCCGGGCCCCTGGAATGGTATTTCGACCGTGGGACCGAGCCCGTCCGGACGGTGCGCGCCGATCCCTGGGTCACCTGGGAGTGGCGGACCTTGCTCGGTCAGCCCGCGACGCCTCCGGTCGGCGCACCGACGACGGTCGAGCAGCTTCGCATCGCGCACAACGTGGCGGTCGCGGCAGGGAACACCGCGGACGCCCAGCGCTGGCGGGTCGCGCTCGCCGCGCGCTGGAACCTCAAGCGAACGGCGAGCTTCGACGATGGGACCGAGCTTCTGGGCACGCTCCAGGGCAAAGGGGCCGAACGCAGCATCACCCTGTATTTCGTGGCCGGTCCGCACGGCATCGCGACCCGGGCCAAGTTTGCGGTTACCGCCCAGGTGATCGCGCCGCCGCGGCTGTCGACACTCCCGCTCGATCCGACGGCCATCGAGGTCGATCAACCGCCCCCGATTCCGACCGATCTCTGGCGGCCCGGGCAGATCTATTCGATCAAGTTCAGCTACCGAAAGCGCCCGGGGACCGAGCGGTTCTCCGGCTCGTTCGTGCCGCTGCGGGGCGGGGGGGGACCCGTGTTGGTTGGCGGCCGGCGGACGTTCGAGATTGTCGTGCTCTGATCGACGGTGGGCTCGCCCGGCCGCCCGGTCGGACTGCCGACGTCACGCTTGCCCCCCTAGACCGAACGGAGTATCAACGGGGCCTTCCGCTTCATGAACATCGTGGTCTCCGGCGGCGCAGGGTTCATCGGGTCGACGCTGGTCGACCGCTTGATGGCGTCCGGCCACTCGGTGACCGTCATCGACAACCTGAGCGGCGGCGATCAGAGCTTCCTGGCGCATCACCGGCCCTCGCCTCGTTTTCGGCTGGTCGTGCAGGACGTCCGCCGGACCGACCAGCTCATCAAGGCGATGTCCCCCGACATCGACCTGGTCTTTCACCTGGCCGCCAACGCCGACATCGCGCGCGGCGTGGAAGATCCCACGCTCGACTTCGAGCACTCGATCGTGGCGACCTTCTCGATGCTGCAGGCCATGCGCCACCACGGCATCAAGAAGATCTTCTACACCTCGGGCAGCGGCGTCTACGGCGATCGCGGCCTCACCTACTTCACCGAGAGCTCCGGGCCGCTCGAGCCGGTCTCGATGTACGGCGCGTCCAAGCTGGGTGCCGAGGCGCTGGTCTCCGCGTTCACGCACCTTTACGACATGCAGGCCTGGATTCTCCGTCCCGCGAACATCATCGGTCCCCGCGCCACCCACGGCGTCGTGTTCGACTTCATGCGGCGCCTCAAGAAGGAGCCCGCCGAGCTCCGGATCCTGGGCGACGGCAAGCAGAGCAAGGCCTACCTCCACGTCGACGACGTCATCGACGCGTTCCTGCTGGTGCAGCGCAAGGCCAAGGCGCAGATCAATTTCTTCAACCTGTCGTCGACCTCGTTCATCACCGTCAACGGGATCGCGGACCTGGTCATCAAGGGGATGGGCCTTTCCAAGGTGAAGCGGACCCACACGCCCGGGAAGATCGGCTGGAAGGGGGACGTCCCCGTCATCCGCCTGCGCAACACGCGGATCACCAAGCTGGGGTGGCGCCCCAAGTACGACTCGGCCAGCGCCGTCAAGGCGACCATCGCCGCGCTCTTGACCGACGGCCGTCTCGACACCCTCGGCGCGGCAGGCGCCACACCGTGACCGAAAAGCCGACCTCTTCCGTGGATGACCTCGCCCGCGCGGCGCTCACCGGGAAACCCCGGCGCTGGTTCGTGACCGGCGGCGCCGGCTTCATCGGCAGCCACGTCGTCGACCTGCTGGTGTCGGCGGGGCAGGAGGTCACCGTCTACGACAACCTGAGCCTGTCGACGGACAGGTACATCGCGACGTACGTGCGCGACAAGCGGATCACCTTTCATCAGAAGGATCTGCTGGATCTCGCCGCGGTCACCGAGGCTGTCGCGGGCCACGACATCGTCTTTCACCTGGCCGCCAACACCGACATCCCGTCCGGCTTCACCAAGCACCGGATCGATCTCGACAACGACGTGGTGGCCACCTGGAACGTGCTCGAGGCGATGGTGAAGACCGGCGTCCAGGACCTGCTCTTTTCGTCGACGGGCGCCGTCTACGGCGAATCGATCCAGGGGGTGTTCAGCGAGAGCTCGGGGCCGCTGCTGCCGGTCTCGCTCTACGGCGCCGGGAAGATCGGCTCCGAGGCCTTCATCTCGGCCTACTGCAACCTCTTCGGCCTGCGCGCCTGGATGTACCGCTTCGGCAACGTCATCGGCGAGCGGACCAACCACGGCGTCATCCACGACTTCATCGCCAAGCTGAAGAAGAACCCCCACGAGCTGGAGGTCCTGGGAACCGGCCGCGGCGAGAAGAACTACTTCCTCGTCGAGGAATGCATCCACGGCATTCTCTACGTCCACGGCAAGGTGCCGAACGGACCGTTTCCGGTGCTGGTCAACCTGGGCACCGATTCGACCACCCAGGTGATGGACATCAGCAAGATCATCATCGAGGAGATGGGCCTGTCGGACGTCGCGTACGCCTTCACCGGCACGCCGCGGGGCTGGCCGGGGGATCAGCCGGTGGTCCTGCTCGACACCCGCAAGATCCACGAGCTCGGCTGGTACTCCAAGCGGACCTCGACCGACGCCGTCCGCACGGCGGCCCGGCGGCTCCTCGGAACCGACAAGTTCCGTCTCACCGTCGACACGCTGTCATGAAGCGAAGACCGACCGTCTGCGTGATCGGGATCTGGCACCTGGGTGCCGTAAACGCCGTCGGGTTCGCCGAAAAGGGCTACCAGGTGGTGGGCCTCGAGCTGGACAAGAAGAAGGCCAGCCGGCTCGCGCGGGGCGTCCCGCCGCTCTTCGAGCCGGGCCTCGAGGAGCTGTTCCGCAAGCACCTCGACGGCAAGCGGCTCCGCTTCTCGTCGGATCCGGGCGTCGTCGCCGAGGCCGACTACGTCGTGATCGCCTACGACTCGCCGGTCAACGACCGGGACGAGGTCGACATCTCGCCGGTCGTCGAGGCGGCCCGTTTGGCCGGTCCATTCCTCCGCGGGACCACGCCCATCGTCATCACCAGCCAGCTTCCGCTGGGATCGAGCGAGAAGATTGAAGCCGATGTCCGCCAGGCCAATTCCGGCTGGAGATCCGGCGTGGTTTACACGCCCGAGAACCTCCGCCTCGGCTCCGCCATCCCGCGGTTCCTCGAGCCGGACATGCTGGTCCTGGGGGCCAGCCAATCCGAAGCCGCCGCGGCCGCGCTGGCGCTCTACCGGCCGTTCAAGACCGAGAAGCTCCCGATGGACCTCCGCAGCGCCGAAATGGTCAAGCACGCGCTCAACGCTTTTTTGGCCACTTCGATCACCTTCATCAACGAGATCGCCGGGCTGTCCGACCGGCTGGGCGCCGACGCGGTGGCGGTCGGCCGCGCGCTCAAGCTCGACAAGCGGATCGGAAAGTCTGCGCTCATGCTGCCGGGGCTGGGCTTTTCGGGCGGGACGCTGGCGCGCGACGTGACGCAGCTCCGCCGCTTCGCCGCCGAGCTCGGTCATCGGGCCAAGCTCTTCGACGCGGTGGCCGAGGTCAACGAAGGGACCTTCGACGAGATCGTCGCGCGCCTGCGCGCCAAGCTCGGGCCGCTGACCGGCAAGAAGATCGGCGTCCTCGGCCTCACCTACAAGCCCGGCACCTCGACCGTCCGGCGCTCGCCCGCGCTCAAGATCATGCGCAAGCTCGACGAGGCCGGGGCTACCTGCGCCGGGTACGACCCGAAGGCGAGCGCCAAGGAGCTGGCCTCCGCTGGGCAATCCTTCACCCGCGCCAAGAGCGTCCGCGCGCTGGCCACCGGCGCCGACGCGCTGGTGCTGGTGACCGAGTGGCCCGAGTTCCGCGACCTGCCCTGGGCGGCGCTGGCCAAGCTCATGAACCGGCCGCTCATCGTCGACAGCAAGAACTTTCTCGACCCGTTCCGGGTCTCCGGGGCCGGGTTCGATTATCAGGGATTTGGCCGATCTCTCGCCCGGATGCGCGCGCCGGCGCGCGCGCGATCCGCGGAGGCGGCATGAAGAAGGTCGCCATCATCGGGGCAGGGCTGCAGGCGAAACGGCGGGCCGCACCGATCGCCGAAGATTCGCGCTTCCAGATCGCCACGGTCGTCGACCGCGACGAGAAAAAGGCGGCTCGCCTCGCCACGCCGCTCGGCGCGGCCGCCGCCACCGACTGGCGCCGCGTGGTCGCGGATCCGGCGATCGACGTCGTGCTGGTGCTGACCTACCCGGACACCCACGCCGAGATCTCGATCGCGGCTCTGGAAGCCGGCAAGGACGTGCTCTGCGAAAAACCCCTCACCCGCACCGAGGCCGAAGCGCGGGCGCTCTGCGCCGCGGCGGAGCGCACGGGCCGGACGCTCAAGTGCGGCTTCAACCACCGCCACCACCCCGCGATCCAGGAGGCCTTTCGGCTGTTCGCCAGCGGCCTCATCGGCAAAGCGGTCTTCGGCCGCGCGCGCTACGGGATCGGGGGCCGCGCCGGAATCGAAACCGAGTGGCGATCCAATCCGGCCATCGTGTCGGGCGGCCAGCTGATGGAGCAGGGGATTCACGTCGTCGATCTGTTCGCCTGGTTCCTGGGCGGTATTCGTCGGGTGACCGGCTTCACCAGCACCGGCCGCTGGCCCATCCAGCCGCTCGAGGAGAACGGCTTCGCGCTGCTCGAGACCGCGGACGGCGTCGTGGCCAGCGTCCACTCCAGCCTGACCCAGTGGACGAACCTGTTCGAGTTCGAGATCTACGGCGAGAGCGGCTCGCTGACCGTGCGCGGCCTCGGCACCAGCTACGGCGTCGAGGAGCTCGTGATCGCCCAGCACGATCCGAACGGGCCCTTCAGTCACCACACCATAGAATATCGGGGCGGCGACATCTCCTGGAAGGCGGAGTGGGAGGAATTCGCGGGCGCCATCGAGGAACACCGGCAGCCCCTCGGCAACGGCGAGGATGGTCTGCGCGCCCTGCAGATCGTGAACGCGGTCTATGCGGCCGCCAAGAGCGGGCAGGCGGTCGTTCTCCCCTGAGAGGCACGATGCGGTCGCTCATCACCGGCATCGACGGGTTCATCGGATCGTGGCTGGCGGAAGCGCTCCGCGCCGCCGGGGACCAGGTCTTCGGTCTTACCCGCCGTCGCGCGGCCGGGCAGGGCGCAGGGGCCGATGGAGAGGCAGAGGGCGTGGTCCGCCTGGTCGGCGACCTCACCGCGCGGCCGGCGCTGGCCGACGCCGTCGCCGCGGCGCGGCCGGATCGGGTGTTCCACCTGGCGGCGCTCAACAACATCGCGGCGTCATTCGCCGATCCCGCGCTCACGATCGAGACGAACGTGAGCGGATCGCTGAACCTCTTCGACGAGGTGCGCCGGAGCGCGCCCGCGGCGGCCGTGGTGTCGGTCGGCTCCAGCGCCGAGTACGGCAAGACGGCCGCGGAAACGGCGCCGCTGACCGAGGACCTGCCGCTGCTGCCCACCAGCCCCTACGGCGTCAGCAAAGTGAGCCAGGGTCAGCTCTGTCGCATCTACGCCGATGTGCATGGCCTGCGGGCCATCCACGTCCGACCGTTTGCGATCATCGGCCCCCGCAAGACCAAGGACGCGCTGTCGGATTTTTGCCGGAACGTCGTCGCGATCGAGCGCGGCGAGACCGATCGGTTCTCGGTCGGTCCCCTGACCTCCGAACGCGACTTCGTCGACGTGCGCGACGCGGTGGCCGCGCTCCTCTTGATCTCCGAGAATGGGACCCCCGGGACCACCTACAATCTCTGCAACGGACGCGCCGCGACGCTGGAAGCGGTCCTGTCGCTGCTGCAGGGCCTGTCCCGACGTCCGTTTCACCCGCTGCCCGATCCCGCCCGGCTGCGCCCGGCGGACGATCGCCGGATCGTCGGCGACAGCAGCCGACTGCGCGCGCTCGGCTACGCGCCGCGCTTCTCGCTGGCGGAAACCGTCTCCGCTACGCTCGACTTCTGGCGGACGGAGACCGGCCGGAGCTCATGACCCGGAGAGCTCCTCCGGCGACGTGCCGAAGCTGAAGAGCGTGACCGTCAGGGTCCGCAGAAACGCCTGAAAGCCGACCATCGCCAGGCCGAGGCCCGCGATGAATCCGTGGGACAGGTGGAAGACCTTGAACCCATCTCGCACCCAATCCATCACGAACGAGAGGCTGATCGCGGCGCCGGCCAGGACGCACACGGCGCTGAGCGGCGAGATGACGTCGTAGTCGTAGACCCGCTGCAGCCGCCGGCAGAGGCGCTTGTCGAACCTCAGATACAGCGTCGTGAGCGCGTCGAGGCCGAGGAAGCTGCTCCCGAGCCCGAAGAAGAACAGGCCCAGCACCTGCGAGTACAGCGCGAGCTGCAGACCGCCGATGCGGACCGGACCAAACGCGAGCCCGAACACCAGCAGAGCCCCGAGCGCGAACAGGATGCGGCCCGGCCAGCGCAGGAAGAAGTCCGGCCGGAAAAGAAAGAACACCCGCAGGTTCTGCCACCCCGCCACCCAGGGCGCGTACCAGCTCGCCTTCAGGTGGCTGGTTCGACCCTCCATGTCCTTCAAGAAATGGATCGGGACCTCTTCGGTGCGCAGGCCCAGCTTGACGGCCTTGATGATCATCTCGGAGGCGTATTCCCATTTCTGCGACTGCAGGCCGAGCTTTTCGTAGGCCGCCCGGGTCAGCCCCCGCATCCCGCAGTGGATGTCGCTGAAGCGACAGCCGTACATGATGTTGAGGATCCAGGTCGTGAGCGGCGTGCCGAAGTACTGATGCAGCGGCGGCATCGCGCCCGGATCGATCGTGCCCTTGAACCGGGAACCCATCACGAACTCGGCGCCACGGCGAAAGGCCTCCAAAAACGGCGCGATGTCGCGGAAGTCGTAGGTGCAGTCGGCGTCGCCCATGATGACGTACTTGCCGCGGATGTGCGGGAGCGCGTCGATGTAGGCCCGGCCGAGGCCCCGTTTGGGGGTGCGCAGAACGCGCGCGCCGTGCTGGAGCGCGATCTCCGGCGTGCGATCGCTGGAGCTGTCGACGATGACGATCTCCCCCTTCACGCCGGCCGCCTTCAACCCTTCCTGGCACCAATCGACGAACCTCCCGATGGTGATCGGCTCGTTCAGGGCGGGGACCACCAACGAGACTTCGGGATCCGGACAGTCGTCGTCGGGGAGCAGGAGCTCGACCCGATCGGGCGCCCGGCCCAAGGTCTCCGGGCGCGAGATGGGTTTGTCCGTCGCCAAGGTCGGCGGAGATTATCCCAGAGCCCAGGACCGGTCCATGTCTGGGTCCGCCGACGGTCCAAATCCGGGTCGATGCTTGCGTCGATGCCCGGTCCCAATCGCCGTCCCATCGCCTTTCGCTTGACACCGACGGCGGGAGCCGTAACGTACGCGGATTCGAATCTGCGGTACAGGCACGTAGCTCAGTGGAAGAGCACTACCTTGACACGGTAGGGGTCGGCGGTTCAATCCCGCCCGTGCCTACCACCTCGGCCCAAGCGGTTCTCGCGGCCAAGCTGACAGCGTGAGCGCGGGCAAGATCGTCCGCCCCCGCGACAAGGGGGATGTTCCCAGCGATCCGCTGTCGCGCATGCGCCATTCGGCGTCGCACGTGATGGCGGACGCGGTGAGGCGGCTGCGACCGAACGCCAAGGTGGCGATCGGTCCGTCCATCGAGACCGGCTTTTATTACGACTTCGACACGGAGCCGTTCGCCCCCGAGGACGCCGAGCGCATCGAGGCCGAGATGCGCAAGATCGTCGCCGAGAACCTCCCCTTCGTGCGCCACGCCGTCTCCCGCGCCGAGGCCATCGAGCGTTTCAAGTCGCGCGGCGAGAAGTACAAGGTCGAGATCATCGAATCGATCCCGGAGGATGAAGAGGTCTCGTACTTCCAGCACGGCGACTTCATCGATCTCTGCCGCGGCCCGCACGTCGAGCGCACCGGGGACATCAAGGCCTTCAAGGTCCTGTCCTTCGCGGGCGCCTACTGGCGCGGCGACGAGCGAAACGCGCAGCTCCAGCGGGTCTACGGGACGGCATTCCCCTCCGAGGCAGAGCTGGCCGAGTTCCTCCAGCGCATCGAGGAGGCCAAGAAGCGCGATCACCGGACGCTGGGGAAGCAGCTGGACCTGTTCTCCTTCGACGACCTGATAGGCCCGGGATTTGCGCTTTGGCATCCCAAGGGGGCGATCGTCCGCCAGCTCCTCGAAGACCTCATTCGGAGCGAGGTGGTGCGCCGCGGTTACCAGCCGGTCTACAGCCCCCACGTCGCGCGCGAGCAGCTCCTGGTCACCTCGGGGCATCTCGAGCACTACAAGGAGAACCTCTTCGGCGGCATGGAGCTGGAAGGCCAGCGCTACCTCGTCAAGCCGATGAACTGCCCGTTTCACATCGCGATCTACCGATCGCAGATGCGTTCTTACCGCGATCTGCCGATTCGCTACGCGGAGCTCGGCACCGTCTACCGCTACGAGCGCTCCGGCGTGCTGCACGGCCTGCTGCGGGTGCGCGGGTTCACGCAGGACGACGCGCACCTTTTCGTCCGCGAGGATCAGATCGAGGACGAGATGCGGGCCTGCGTCACCTTCGCGCTCGACATCCTGGATCTGTTCGGCTTCAAGGAGATCCGGCTCTTCCTCTCGACCCGACCCAGCAGCTTGATGGGCGAGTCGGCCGCCTGGGATCGCACCGAGGCCGCCATCCGCCGGGTCCTCGAGGCGACCGGCCGGCCGTTCGAGGTCGACGAGGGGGGCGGGGCGTTCTACGGCCCCAAGATCGACCTCAAGATCCGGGACGCCATCGGCCGCGAATGGCAGTGCGGAACGTTCCAGCTGGACGTCCAGCTGCCCGAACGTTTCGAGCTCGAATACGTGGCCCCCGACGGCTCGCGCCAGCGTCCGGTCATGATCCACCGGGCGCTTTTCGGATCGGTCGAGCGCTTCATCGCGGTGCTGATCGAGCACTTCACGGGCGCGTTCCCGCTCTGGCTGGCGCCGGTGCAGGCCCGGGTCCTGACGGTGAGCGAGCGGTTCGAGGGCTACGCGAACGAGGTGGTGGCCCGCCTGCGGGCCGAAGGCCTGCGGGTCGAGGCCGACCTGGCGGCCGACAAGCTGGGCGCGAAGATTCGACGGGCCACACTCGAGAAGATCCCTTACCAGCTCGTGGTGGGCGAAAAGGACATGGCGGCGCGCGTCGTTTCGCCCCGGACCCGCGAGGGGGTGCAACAGCCCGCGACGCCGCTCGACGAATTCGCCCGCCGCCTCGCCGAAGAAGCAAAAATCCCTGCAGTCGGCGGTCCTCAGACGCCCCCGGCGGCATTACAATGAAGTGACCTAGCCTAACAACCCCAGAAAAGGAGAAAGATCATCCCAAGGCCATTCAACCAAGCCCCCCCCAGCGTGACGGACAACTACCGAGTCGGCCGTCGCATCCGAGTGCCCGAGGTGCGCGTCATCGGCGCCGACGGCGCGCAGATAGGCGTCATCCCGACCCACGAAGCGCTTCGGCTCGCCGATGAGCTCGGGTTGGAGCTGGTCGAGGTCAACCCCCGTGCCGCGCCGCCGGTCTGCAAGATCATGGACTTCGGGAAGTTCAAGTACGAGACGTCCAAGAAGGAAAAGGCGTCACGGAAGCACCAGTCCACGATCGTGCTCAAAGAGATCAAGCTGCGCCCCAAGACCGACGAGCACGACTTCGACTTCAAGGTGAAGCACATCCGCCGGTTCCTCGCCGAGGGGAACAAGTGCAAGCTGGTGATCGTCTTTCGTGGCCGAGAGATCGTTCACCCGGAGACCGGGCACGCGATGCTCGACCAGGTGGTGAAGTCGGTCAACGACGTCGCGATGGTCGAGCAGCGCCCGATGATGGAAGGCCGGCGCATGGTCATGACCATCGGCCCGCGCGGTGGCGTCATCCGGCCCCCCTTGGTGGTCGGGCCGGCCCCCGGCGGTCCCGGCGGAATATCCCCGAGCCGTCCTCCCGAGTCGCCCGCTGGCGGCGCTGTAGCGCCCGCGCAGGCGGCAGCGCCCGCGCAGGCGGCGGCGTCCGCGCAGGCGGCGGCACCTGCTCAGGCGGCGCCCACTCAGGCGGCGGCACCTGCGCCCACGGAGACGCTTTCGCAAACCGCCGCGCCCGTGCCCGCCAAGGCCCCGACGGCCGCCCCGGCGGCCGCCGCGCCAAAACAGAGCGTGGCCACCAAGGCCTGACCCGAGGTCCCCCCGACTGCCCCGCGCTTTTGTGACTCGAAGGCGCGGGCGATCCCGCCGCTCAAGCTAAGATGGCGTCCGCATGAGGCCCGACGCCCTGGCCGCGACGCTCGCGGCGTACATCGCGACGGCGGCGCTCGCCATGACCGCCGGCTGTCACAGCGACGGGTGCGTGGGCGGCGACGATGGGCGGTGTCTGCCGCCCACCCCGTGCCAGGCGATTCAGTATCCGAGCTGTGGGCCCGCCCCGGCCCTGCGAGCCGAGATCATCGGCACCGACCCCGAGCGTGCGCCGGGGCCGAAGTCCCTGGCCGCGACCGGCGACTACCTGCTCGAGAACGATCTGATCCGGGTCGTGATAGACGCGCCCGACCATCCCCACTACCTGGCGCCGAGCGGTGGTGAGATCCTGGACCTCGAGCCGCAAGGTCCGCGCTGGGGCGACCAGACCAACGCCATCTATCACGCCGCCGGCGTGCTTCCCCGCGACGCCGTTCACTACGAGAGCGCGGCCATCCTCGACTCCGCGCTGAATCCCGCCACCCCCGGCGCGTACGTGGCGGTCGTCCTCCGCGGCCACCTCGAGGGCGATCGGCGGGTCACGGTGGTCACCCGCTACGAGCTGCGCCCCTGTGAGCCGGGCGTCCGGGTACGCAGCGATCTCTATAACGGCGCCCCCGACCCCAACACCCTGTTCTTCGCCGACGGTTTTCTCTGGGGTGACAATGGCCTGGCGCCCTTCGTCCCCGGGGAAGGGCTGGGGTTTCTCCAGCCCGACCTCGATCTGCTGCATCTGTCGAACGCCTGGCGCACCTGGCCGCTGCTGGCCGCGCGCTCGCAGTCGCCGCCCGATATCTCGTATGCCGTCTTCTGCTT
>CALAOV010000374.1 GCA_937889515.1 uncultured Myxococcales bacterium
TTCGTTGAACGCCCAGAGATCCTCCAGCGCCCCGCCACCTCGGGCCAGGATGATGACGTCCACGTCGTCGATGGCCTCGAGGCGCCGCAGGGCCGCCGCGATCGCCAGCGAGGCGCCTTCGCCCTGCACCGGCGTCGGCGACAGCAGGATCGGCAGCGGGAAACGGCGCTGTGCCACCCGGATGATGTCGCGGAAGACCGCGCCCTGCGGCGAGGTGACCACCCCCAGCCGCCGGGGGAGAAACGGCAACGGCCGCTTGCGCGCCGGATCGAACAGCCCCTCGGCGCCCAGGCGCTGCTTGAGCTGCTCGAACGCCAGCGCCAGCGCGCCTGCGCCGGTCGGCTCGATCTCGGCAACCGACATCTGAAAGCGCCCGCGCGCCTCGTAGAGGGTGAGGCGTCCCCGGCAGCGGACGGCCATCCCCTCTTCCAGCGTGAAACGCAGCCGGGCCGCCTCGCGGGAGAACAGGACGCAATCGAGCTGGGCCTCCTCGTCCTTCAGACAAAAATAGAGGTGACCGGGCCCGGAGCGCTTGAGACCGGAGACTTCGCCCTCGACGCGAACGTCGGCAAAGCGGCTCTCGAGGGTCACCCGCGCCGCCCGCAGGATCTCGGTGACCGAGAAGATTCTTGGCGCGGCGGGCGCGGCCGGTTCGGGGAGCGCGGCCGGCCTAGGCGGCGCCAGCGGCTCGCCCGGTGCTTCGGGCGCCCGGCGCGGGTCGTCGGATCGCTCCGGGGATTCCTGGCGGAGCCCGGTCAGGAAGGAGAGCTGCGCTTCTGGACGCCCCCCGTCCGGGCGCCCCCCGTCCGGGCGCCCCCCGTCTTGGCGCCCCCCGTCTTGGCGCCCCCCGTCTTCGTGCCCCGCCTTGCGAGTCATTTGGCGGCGCGCGCGGCCGCCCGTTCGTAATCGGCCGCGCTGGCCCGCACGACCTCCAGATCGTGGTACGCGCGGTTCTTGTCCTCCTCGGTCCCCTGGGCCAGACCGGCGAACCCCCAGCCGCCGTTCTTGCCGAGCGCGAACAGAATCCGGCCGCCGTTCGGGAGCACCGCAGAGGCCTGATCGTCACCGGGCCCACGCTCGAAGGACGCGGGGGTGTCCATCACCAGCGGCGCCAGCATGGGGATGAGGCGGGGCGCGGCCGAGACCCGGAACAGCTCGCGCGCGCTCGACGCGGTGGCCGCCCGCTCGAAGCGATTCTTCTCCCGGTCACGTTGCGGGCCTTCCGGGTAGTTGCTGAGCACGATGTCGTAGGCCTCGCGATGCCACTTCTGGATCGTCATGAGGGCCCAGCGCGTCTCCTGGTCGAGCGCGTCGAAAAGCGCCCCGCCGTCCCCGGCCGTGATCGCCGCGGCGAACCGCCGGTAAGCCTCCTCGGGCGTCTTCGACTTGTGGCGGCAACCCGCCGTGCCCGCCACGAGGATCGCCAAGAAGCCGATGAAGACGGGCCCCTGGCCGTGCCGGGCGCGTGCGCGCGATCGGAGCAACACCCCCCGCACATAGCGGAAACAGCCTCGCAGAGCAAGCCTGTGCTAGGCTGGCCGCAAGCGCCGCGAAAGACATGACCGATCCGGCCCAGACCGATCGCCCCGCAGGTGCCGCGCCGGGCGTCGTCGATGAGTTCGCGCACATCCCGCACTCGCGCGGGCGGCACCCGTTGGTGGCGGTCGCGGGCGCGCTGCTGGCGTTCTTCCTGGTCTTCCACAGCCGCCGCGAGCTGCGCTACGCGCTCCTGTCGGGCCAACCGCTGGAGATGGGGAGCGCCCGCGAGACGTTCGGCTCCGGCAAGATCCCGCCCGATCTCGAGAACCGCTACGTGCGCATCTCCGGCCTCCCCGATCGGGAGAGCGCCCTCGAGCTCGACACCAAGGGGTCGTGGGTGTTCAGTCAATTCTTCCGCGTCCTCGGCACCGGGGACCGGCTGTTCCTGCACCGGCGGGAGAGTCCCCTGCCGGCGGCGCGGGCCGAGGCGGACGTGTTCGAGGGTCGACTCATCCACGTCGACGATCTCCCGTTTGCCGCCGCCATCCGGAGGTACTTCGCCACCCACGTGGCGGCCACCCACTTCTTCGCGCCCGAGGTGTTCGCGCGCGCCCTGCGCGCCCCGCGCACCGGGCCGACGCTGACCGTCGTGGATCGGAGCGGCGACGGGGTTTCGCTGGTCGATGGGGAGACGGTGGCGATAGACGTTCTGCCGCCAGACCAGGTGCAGGTTGGACTGCCGCGTGCCCGCTTCGCGACCGAGGACGACGCGCGGGCGGCGCTGACCTCGCGTGGCGGCGAGATCGTCAAGGCGCTCGGCGCCATCAAGGCCAAGCCGTCGGCGGCCGTGCCCGAGGCCGGTCCGCTCTCGTCGACACCGGAACCCCCGGAGCGCTGGACCTTCTTGGTGAAGTTTCCCGCCGGCCAGCGGCAGGCGGCTCTCGACGCGCTGGGGAATCTCGATCGGCTGGTCGAGATCCGGGACGCGCGGCAGACCATCGAGGTCAAGGTGGCGGACGTCGCGGCCGCTGCGCCCGGGGATGCCAAAGCGGGCGCGCCCCAGGGCGGCTCGGGCGGCGACCTGGTCGTTCGTCCCGGCCAGGGTCCGGCGCGGCAGCTGTCGGCCGCTTCGATCGCGGCGATTCACACCATGGCGCCGGTGGTGATCCCCGACGACGCCTATCTGCTGGTCGAGGGGGAGATCCCCCGCGAGCACCTTCCGACGATCCTCCTGGCGCTGATCCTGGTGATGTTCGGGACCGTCAATCTGGTCGGCCTGCTGCGTGAGCTCTCGCGATGATCTTCGAATGACGCTGCGGATCTACGACACCCGGGCCGGAAAGAAGATCCCGTTCGAGCCGCTCACGTCGGGGCAGGTCGGGATCTACAGCTGCGGGATCACGGTCTACGATCGGTGCCACGTCGGGCATGCGCGGATGATGGTGGCCTTCGACGTCATCGTCCGCCATCTGCGCGCCTCGGGCTACGCCGTCCACTTCGTCCGCAACGTCACCGACGTCGACGACAAGATCATCAGGAAGGCGCAGGCAGAAGGGCGCTCGGCCGCGGAGGTCGCTCAGCATTACACCGACCTCATGAACGCCGACCTGCGGGCGCTCGACGTGCGACCCGCCGACACCGAGCCGCGCGCCACCGAGCACATCGCCGAGGTCATCGACATCATCGAGCGTCTCATGGGCCGCGGCTTGGCCTACGCGGCGTCCGGGGATGTCTACTTCGCGGTGCAGGAGTTTCCCCGTTACGGCCAGCTCTCCGGACAGAGCGTCGACGACCTGCGCTCCGGCGCGCGGATCGAGGTCGGCGAGCAGAAGAAGAGCCCGCTGGATTTCGCCCTGTGGAAAGCGGCCAAACCGGGCGAGCCCTGCTGGCCCAGCCCCTGGGGCCCCGGGCGACCCGGCTGGCACATCGAGTGCTCGGCCATGGCGCACCGCTATCTGGGCGAACCGTTCGACATTCATGGCGGCGGCGCCGATCTGATCTTCCCCCACCACGAAAACGAGCTCGCCCAATCCGAAGGGGCGTTCGGGGACGGTCACTTCGCGCGCCACTGGCTCCACTCCGGGATGGTGAACTTCGGCGGCGAGAAGATGTCGAAGTCGCTCGGAAACGTGGTCGCCATCCGCGACGTGGGCGAGACCCACGATCTGGAGGCTCTGCGCCTGCACCTCATCGGCGTTCACTACCGCAGCCCGGTGGCCTTCACGGTCGCGCCGGAGGGGGGCGCGGCGCGCTTCCCCGAGCTCGACGAGGCCGAGGGCCGGCTGGCCTATTTCTATCGGACGCTGGAACGGCTGGCCGCGGCCCCCGGCGAGGACGACGGCGGGGCGGTGGTGCCGCCCGCGGATCGCACGCTGGCCGCGTTCGGCGAGGCGATGGACGATGATTTCAACACCGCGGCGGCGATCGGCCAGCTCTACGAGGCCTTCGTGCTGGCGAACAAGCTGCTCGACGAGCCACAGGCAGCGGCCAAGGACGTGCGGCGGCGCACGCTGGTCCGGCTGCGCCGCGATCTCGCCAAGTGCGGACAGACGCTGGGGATCTTTCAGCGCGAGCCGGCCGCCTTCCTGACCGCCTACCGTGGGCGGCTCTGCGCCCGACGGGGTATCGATCCGGCGGCCGTCGAGAGCCGCATCGGGGAACGGGCGGCCGCCCGTGCCGCCAAGGACTTCGCGCGCGCCGACCAGATCCGCAAGGACCTGCAGGCCACCGGCGTCGAGCTCATGGACACCCCCGCTGGAACGACCTGGCGGGTGGTTTAACCGCTAAGGGTCGTCCGGGCTGTCGGGGTCGTCTTTGATCGGCGTGCGGCCGTTGTTGACGCGCTCGCGGAGCTCCTTGCCCACCTTGAAGAACGCCAGACGCTTCGGGCGAACGCGCACGGCCTCACCGGTGCGGGGGTTGCGCCCCTGATATTCCTTGTAGGCCCGGATGGAGAAGCTACCGAATCCGCGAATCTCGATCCCCTCGCCTTTGCAAAGCGCGTCGACCATGGAATCGAACATCTGGCAGATGAGCAGCTCGGCGCGACCGTGCGGCAGCTTCGTCCGCTCGGAGATGAGATCGATGAGATCCGCCTTCGTCATCTGGGCCGCTTGACTACTGTACCCGTAATCACGCAAGGAAGTCAAAGGTTACAACCAGTTACGTCGCTGGGTCTACCCCAGCGTCGTTGCGCCGCCCAGGTAGGGGCGCAGCGCCGTGGGGACATCGATGCGTCCGTCGGCGCGCTGATAGGTTTCGAGCACCCCGATCAGCGTGCGGGGCAGGGCCAGACCCGAGCCGTTCAGGGTGTGGACGAAGCGGGCTTTGTCCTTCCCTTCCTTGAAGCGGATGCGGGCGCGCCGGGCCTGAAAGTCGCCAAAATTGGAGCAGGAGCTGACCTCCAGCCATTCGTTGCATCCCGGCGCCCACAACTCCAGGTCGAGCTTCGCCATGGCGGAAAACGACAGATCGCCGGTGCACATCTGGACCACCCGGTAGGGGATCTCCAGCGCCTTGAGCACGTCCTCGGCGTCGCTCAGCAGCGCGGTCAGCTCGTCCATGGAAGTTTCCGGACGCACGAATTTGACCAGCTCGACCTTGTCGAACTGGTGCCCGCGCTTGATGCCGCGGGTGTCGCGACCGGCCGCCATCTGCTCGCGCCGGAAGCAGGCGGTGAACGCGACGTGCCGGATGGGGAGCTTGGCGCCGTCCAGGATCTCGTCGCGATAGAGGTTCGTGACCGGCACCTCGGCCGTGGGGATGAACCAGAAGTCCTCTTCGGCGTCGCGATATAGATTGGCGCCGAATTTGGGGAGGTTGCCGGTGCCGACCAGGCACTCGCGCCGCACCATGTAGGGTGGGTAGATCTCGACGTAGCCGTGTTTTTCGGTGTGCAGGTCGAGCATGAAGGTGATGAGGGCGCGCTGCAGCCGCGCGCCCCAGGATTTGAGCACGTAGAAACGCGAGCCCGAGATCTTCACCCCCCGCTCGAAGTCGATGATGTCGAGCGCGGTCCCGAGGTCCCAGTGGGGCTTGGGCGCGAAATCGTACTGGCGCCGGGTCCCCTCCTCGCGAACCACCTGGTTTTCGGTTTCGTCCTTCCCGACCGGCACCGAGGGGTGCGGCAGGTTCGGCAGGTCGAGCAGCAGCTCGTCGAGCCCCGCCTCGGCCGCCGCCAGCGCTGCGGCCAGCTGTTCGATCCTCTCCTTGAGCGCGGTGCCCTGCGCCTTGGCCTCTTCGCGCGCCGGCCCCGGGGCCGCGCGCCCGATCTCCTTGGAGATCCGGTTCTGCTCGGCCTGGAGCGTCTGCGACTCGTTCTTGAGATCGCGCAGGCGGGCGTCGGCGGCGGTCACGCCCGCGAGGTCGACCGGCGCCCCCAGCCGTTCGTATGCCTGTCGAACCTCGTCGGGTTTTTCACGCAGCAGTCGGATGTCGATCACGGCCCGCGGAGTGTATTCGACAGCCCGCGCCGGGCAAAGCCCGGTCGCGGTTCAAGCCATCCTACGCCCCTGGCGAGGCCGATCGCGGTTCAAGCCGCCTGCGCCACGGGGGTTTGAACCCCCAGGGCCGCGTTTTCGGCTTTGCGCGCCTCAAGCAGCGTGAGGCGGATCTCCTGGCCGATCTCCGGATGCTCGGCGATGTAGGCGCAGGCCTTGTCGCGCCCCTGGGCGATTCGTTCGCCCTTGAAGGAGTAGAACGCGCCCGCCTTCTCGAACAGGCCTGCGTTCGAGGCCAGATCGACGATCTCGCCGGGCGCGTTGACGCCGACCCCGTAGAGGATGTCGAACTCCGCCTCGCGGAACGGCGGTGCCACCTTGTTCTTCACCACCTTGACGCGCGCCCGGTTGCCGACGATCTGCTCGCCATTTTTGACCGTCCCGATCTTGCGGATGTCGAGCCTCACCGAGGCGTAGAACTTGAGCGCGTTGCCGCCGGTGGTGGTCTCTGGGTTGCCGTAGACGACGCCGATCTTCTGGCGGAGCTGGTTGATGAACACCACCGCCGTGTCGTTCTTGACGGTGGCGGCGGTCAGCTTGCGCAGGGCCTGGCTCATGAGCCGGGCCTGCAGGCCCATGTGCGCGTCGCCCATCTCGCCCTCGATCTCGGCCCGGGGCACCAGCGCGGCGCCGGCGTCGATCACGATCAGATCGACGGCGCCGCTGCCGACCAGCTTGTCGGCGATCTCGAGCGCCTGCTCGCCGCAGTCCGGCTGCGACACCAGCAGATCCTCGATGCGGACGCCGAGCTTGCGGGCGTAGCCGACGTCCAGCGCGTGCTCGGCGTCGATGAAGGCGCAGACGCCGCCGGCCCGCTGGGCCTGCGCGATCGCCTGCAGCGTCAGCGTGGTCTTGCCCGACGACTCGGGGCCATAGATCTCGATCACCCGCCCGCGCGGCAATCCACCCACGCCGAGGGCGATATCGAGCCCGACCGAGCCGGTCGGAATCGTACCGATCTCGGCGATCTCGCCACCGCAGAGCGGCATGATCGCCCCCTTGCCGAACTGCTTTTCGATGGCGGCGATCGCGCCGGCCACGGCCTTCATTTTCTCCTTGATGCTGGACATGGGTCGCTCCTTTTGGTCGGGTCGTTTTTAGGTGTCATGAGGTCAGACAGGGGGTCAGACGGTGGGTTGGTCTAGGACGCGGTACTGGAGGGTTTCGGCCAGGTGGGCGGCGCGCACGACCGGGCTCCCCTCGAGGTCGGCGATGGTGCGGGCCACGCGCCGGATACGGGTGATGGCGCGCGCCGACAGGCCGAGGCGCCCGGCGGCCCGTTCCAGGAGCTCGTGTCCGGCATCGTCGATGGGGGCGACTTTCGACAGGGCGGCCGAGGTCAGGCGCGCGTTGGACGTTCCGCCACGCCTCCGCTGCCGATCGCGGGCCTCCGCGACGCGATCCCGGACGACGGCGGTCGGCTCGCCGGGCTCGGCGTGGGCCAGCTCGTGATAGGGCAGCGCCGGGACCTCGACGTGCAGGTCGATGCGGTCGACCAGCGGGCCGGAGAGCCGCGCCCGATACCCGCCGATCGCCGCGGCCGAGCAGATGCAGGTGCGGACCGCGCTGCCGAGGTAGCCACACGGGCAGGGGTTGAGGGCGGCGATGAGCATGAAGTCGGCCGGGTAGACGGCCGCGCGTCGGGCGCGCACGATGGTCACGGTGCGGTCCTCGAGCGGCTGGCGGAGGCTCTCGAGGACGGAGCGCGGGTACTCCAGCAGCTCGTCTAGGAAGAGGACACCGTTGTGCGCCAGCGAGATCTCGCCGGGGCGCGCGTGCGGCCCGCCGCCGATCAGGCCCGCCGGCGATACCGTGTGGTGCGGCGCACGGAATGGACGTGCGCCGACCAGCGCCGATCCACCCAGGAGGCCGGCGATCGAGTAGACCATCGTCGTCTCGAGCGCCTCGTCGAAGGTGAGTGGCGGCAAGATGCCCGGGAGGCGCTGGGCCAGCATGGTCTTCCCGGAGCCCGGCGACCCGACGAACAGGAGGTTGTGGCCCCCCGCCGCCGCGATTTCGAGCGCGCGGCGAGGCACCTCCTGCCCGCGGACCTCGCCCAGATCCGGGAGGGTCGTCCGCGCCGCGGCGGTCGTGGTCGCAGCGGAGGCTGTCGCTGTCGAGGTCGTCTCTCCCCGCAGAACGCCGATGAGCTCGGTCAGATGTCGCGGCGCCTGGACGTCGCAGCCGCCCACGACGGCCGCTTCAGCCGCGTTTTCGGGTGGAACGATCAGCCGGCGCACCTGCCGTCCGCGGGCCCAGGCCGCGATGGGCAGGACGCCCCGCACCGGTCGCAACGTTCCATCGAGCGCGAGCTCCCCCACGAACAGCGTGTTGCCGAGGACGCCGGGATCGAGCATCCCCGCCGCGCAGAGCATTCCGACGGCGATCGGGACATCGTACGCGGCGCCGTCCTTGCGCAGATCCGCCGGCGCCAGATTCACCGTGATCCGCCGGGGCGGCAGCTTGAAGCCGCTGTTCTCCAGCGCGCCTCGGATCCGGACGCGGCCCTCGCGGATGCCGGCGTCCGCCAGCCCCACGATGTTGCAGCAGGGCAGCCCTACCGCGACGTCGACTTCGACGTCGATCGGCGCCGCTTCGATCCCCACCACCGCCGCTGAGGCGACTCGCGCGAACATCCCGCCTGACATTGCGAAGGCAATGCCAGCCGCTGGGCCCGTCTTGTCGGGCTCGACCCCGACCGAACGGCCGTCGCCCGGTCAGGCCGTCCCGCGGTCGGCCGGACGCTCTCTCCGCAAACCGTCCGACGAGGCACCCAAGCACCTCACTTGCCATCGCTGGCCGTCAGATCAAAAAGTCAGGCGTAGCCCCAGGCGCGCGTTGAACGGCGTCTGGTAGGCCAGGGGCTGACCGAAGTTCGGGTTCTTCGTGATCGGCGCCCCGCCGACGTTCTTGGCGAACTTCAGATCCTGCGCCGTGCCGTTGGCGATCGGGGGGGCGGCGTCATAGGTGTAGTTGTCGTCCTCCAGGAGCGCCGTCTGCTGATTGAAGATGTTGAACAGATCGATGAACGCCTCCAACCTCATCTTGTCGGAGAGCGCGCGGCCGTAAGCGATCTTCCCGTCGAGCTCGGTGATCGTCGGGGTGCGACCAGCCGACCCGCGCGGCAATAGCAGCACGAGCTGATAAGGCGATCCCGGCTCGAGGTTGCCGACGTAGTTGCGGGGCATGCCCGATCGGCCCGTGAACGATAGCCCGACCGTGAAGCGACCCCGGCCCACCGGGTGGGTATAGAAACCGTCCAGGTGGACGAGATGCGGGTGGTCGTTGGGCAGCGCGCCCTTCTGGTTGACTTCGAGCTCCGGGGCGTCGTAGGCGTTGCCGCCGTTGGGCGAAATGTAGTTCGTCTCGGCCTGATAGAGGCCCTCGTAGTTTCCGATCAGACGGGAGTAGGTATAGGACGCCCGGGCAAACCAGTTCTTCGAGAAGCGTTTGTTCAGGGAGAGGGTAATGGCGTCGTAGGTCCGCTCGGGCGGCGGCGCCGCCGCCAGGGTCTGCAGGGTCGCCAGGTTGTATTGAGCCGTCGCCGCCGCGCTCGTCGCGACAGGATCGTTCGGATGGGCCGCCGCCGCCGTCTGGGCCTGCTGGAGCTCGTTCCGTGCGGTAGTGATGGCCGAATCGGGGACGTGGCCGGGGTTGGCGAGGATGGCGTTGGCGAATCCCGGGCCGTAGCCGTCTTCGATGATCGTGCCGAGCCAGCGGTGCTGGTAGTCCGCCCGCACCGTCATGTCCTCCATGATCTCGCGTTCGGCCGTGGCGACGATCTCGTTGTGGTATTGCCCCTGGAGGTTCGACTGGGCGTACTCGCTGTTGAAGGTCGGGGGTTGTGCGGGCTGCAGGGGGCCGCAACGGGTAAACTCGGCATTGCCGGTCCACGCGTAGGGGTTCGAGAGGTTGCCGGGGCAGTTGCCGAAGGCCTGCTGCGTGACGACGAAGTTCTCGTTGCTGAAATAGCGCGCGGCGACGTCGAGCGGCACCGCTTCGTAGTAGCGGCCGTAAGAGACCGAGAGCTTCGAGCGGCCGTCGCTGAAGGGATCGTAAACCGCGCTGAGCCGGGGGCTGATGTTGTTCGTATCCAGGAAGGAAGAGCCGTTGTAGGCGTAGATCTTTTCGAGCTCGAGCCGCGCGCCGACGTTGATGGTCAGGTTCCGAAGGTGGTCGGGGCTGTAGCTATCCTGAAGGAAGAAGGCATTCGAGAGGCTCTTGACCGCGTTGTGGAACCCATCTTGGTAGGCCGGCGACATGGTCAAATTCGTGGCCGGCAAAGCGCCGCTCGTGTAGTCAATCGGGGACTGACCCGGCGGGAGCGAGAAAAACGTGGTGGGAAAGAAGCCGTTACCTGGATAGAGCTGCACGAAGCCCTGCCCTCCGGGCGGTCCCGAGTAGTTGAGAGCCAGATCGAGCGTCGCGAGATCGATGTGCCATCCGTACTTGAGCTCGTGATGCCCACCGGCCTCGAAGACGTGCGTCGACTTGACCTCGCCGGACCAGCGAAATGCCGTCGACTTGTTGATGATGCCGAAGCCCCCGCCGAAGTAGTAGGGGGTCACCGGGCAGGGCTTGAAACCGTCGGCGGTCGGCGCGCAGCCGGGCGCGTTCTCGACATCCGAAACGCTCGTTCCGCCGTACTGGAGCTCGTTCAGGCTGTTGAGCTGGGCATAGGGCGACCGGTCGTAGAAATATTCGCTGTGCATGCCGGCCAGGACGTCGAGCTGCCAGCGCCGCTCATAGAACTTCGAGACCCAGTGTGCCGTGAGGTCGGTGTTGACCTTGGTCAACGACTCCATCGCCGTCCGTGGATTCCCGTTGAAGCTGTCGATCCCGTACTGATTCTTCATCTCCTGGTTGAAGCTCGGGGCTCCAACCAGCGCCAAAGTCAGCTTGTGGTCGGGCCGCGGAATCCAATCGACCGACGCGGCGTAGTTGTAGGTCCGGTGCGTTTCGTCCATGCGCGCCGTCCAGTCAATCTGGTGGATGGCCGCCAGGCCATTTGCGTTCAGTAACGGGCTGCCGGGGTTGTTGGGATCTTCCGTCTCCGCGTAGGTCAACCGGAAGACGTGGGCGTTGGTGATCCGCGGCGCGAAGCCGACCCACAAGAAGAGCTTGTCCTTGATGAGGGGTCCGCCGACCTCGACGCCGATGCTGTCGTCGAAGTCGGGCCTCCGGACGCCGCCCAGCGAGTCCCCGACCGGCACGATGGCGTTGGCACTGCCCGACAGCCAATAGGGAGACCAGTACCCGAACGCGCTCCCTTTCCACTCGTTGGTGCCGGATTTGAGGACGGTATTGATGACGCCGCCCATCGCGCCGCCGTACTCGGCTTGATACCCGCCGCTGTTGACGTCGACCTGGGTCACGAACTCGATCGGAAAGTTGGTGCCGGCCCCGATGCTCGCCTGCCCACTGTCGAGGTTTCCGTATCGAATCCCGGTGACGTTGAGGCCGTTGACGATGTAGATGTTCTCGAGGCCCGTGGCGCCGCCGATGGAGACGTTGCCGCTGCCATCGATGAAGGCCCCGGGCGCCCTTTCGATGATGTCGCCGTAGGTGCGGCCGATCGGGACGTTGTTGGCGAAGTCTTGATCGAACTGGGCGCCGATCCGGGCGCTGCCCACGTCGACGAAAGGTGCCTTGCCGGTGATGACGTACGTCTGCTGCGCCGCTGCCTGCGCGACGGCACCAGCGATCTTGGCGTTCACCCGGACCGTCTTGTCGGCCTGGACCACCACGCCGGGCTGCTCGACCTGGGTCGTGGTGTTGGCGGCATAGAAGCGGATGACGTAGGTCCCGATCGGCAAGCTGGTGAAGCGATACTCGCCCTTGTCGTCGGTCAGCGTGGCGTCCTCGCCCTGCGGTCCCTGCATGATCACCGTGACGCCGCCCATCGGTGCGCCGGTGTCCTGATCGGAGACGCGGCCGGTGACCCGGCCGGTGGTCTCCTGGGCTTGGGCCAACCCTCCGACCAGCAACAGAGCCAATCCCAAAGCGGTTGCACCAGCACGAATCCGATTCATCTGACCTCTCTTTCGGTGCGCGAGAATTTGGGACAGGCTTCGCATCGAGCGCGCCGACATCAGGTGGCGCTCGTCGTGAAGGAGACCGGCATGACGGCGCCGACCGCGTCGCCGTCCAGGTCGGTGGCCGTGGGGTCGACCGTGATGGTGATGGTGGAGCTGGCCGGCCAATTGCCGCTGGCTGTAGCGGGTGTAATCGAAACGGTCAATCCATCCGCGGAGGAGGGTGTGAAGGCGATCGGGCCCGTCACCGACGTGGCGGTGATTGTCACGTGGGTCGCGATCGCCGTCGGATCGACCAGGTTGTTGAAAGTGATGGTCGCGGGCGTGCTATCCGGGGTCACGGTGGTGGGCGGGATCGCGCAGGCCCCCGCGTCGGCGGCGAGCGGCGTCGTCGGCGGGGCCGTGATCGATCCGGTGAAGCCGGCCGTCGAGTAGGTCAGGCTGCCGGCCGCGAAGAAGCCGGTCCCCATGAAGGCGGTCTTGCCGTCCTTGGCGCGGACCTTGGTAGGGTCCAAGGTGATGGTCACGGCAGCGGCCGTGGGGAGCGCGGGCTGGCCCGCAAAGAGCAAGCTGGGACCGTCCGAGCGGAAAGCACCCAACAGCGGAAAGATTATCTCGTTGGGGCTGCCGTTCGACGCGTAGTCCACGGTCACGGCGACCGGGTTGGGCGGCGTCGGGGAAATCATGGTGGTCGCGACGTTGGGCACGCCCCCTCCGTCGCCCGGGTCGAACGGCGCGGTGTCGAGGAGCCGATCGAAGACGAACAGCGCGACCGAGGTGGGCGCGAACGGCTCGCAGTTCCAGGTGCCGCCCAGAGGGACGGCGGCGTCCGATGCCGCGTCCGCGGCACCAGCGTCCACGGAGCCGTCTGCGGACGCGGCGCCGGCGTCGGGCGTCCCGGCGTCGGTGCAGGTCGGTGCGGGCGGCGGCGAGGGCGGGGTGTTGGCGAAACAGCGGCACCAGTTCTTGGCGCTGACCTGGCGACAAATGGGCACCGGAACCGTCGGATCGCACATGCCGCCGGTGGCGGCCGCCGTCGTCCCTCCGACGCCGGCGTCCGTTGCGCCCCCGCCGTCGCCGGCCGCCCCGGTCGGGCAGTCGGTCACGTTGGAGGGGATGCTGGTGACGTTCGTCGCCGTGTACGGGTTCTCGACGATGTCGATCTCCGTCAGGACGGGTGCGCCGGGCTTGACGCTTTGATTCGGGCTGCAGGCGGCGCCGAAGGTGGCGAGCGCGGCGGCCAGGCCAACTAGGACAGGGCGCTCAATTTGAGGAAACAGCCGCTTCATTCGGGCTCCTTTGACCTGTAGGGTGCGACGTTGGCGAGCGAGAGACACCACCCGTTGGCCGGCATCGTATCAGTGATTTGACCGCCTGTGAATTTCGGCGGTTTCCGTCGTTCCTTTACCCACCTACCCAACCTTCCCAACCTTCCACCTTCCACCTCCCGCCTTCCACCTCCCGCCAGTTGACGGAATACGGCCTCCCGGCAGTTGACGGAATACGGCGCTAGCGGTCGTCTTTGGTGACGATGCCGAGGGTCTTGGCCCCGGCACCCTTGCAGATATCCATGATCCGGACGGCCCGTCCGTAGTTGGCGTCGTCGTCGATCCGGAAGAACACCACCTTCTGCCGATCGTGCTGCAGCCGCTCCCCGACCCGCGCCGCCAGGGCCTCCGCGGCGACCGCCTCGCCGTTGAGCGAGAGCACGTCGTGCGCGTCGAGCTCGACGACGATCGGGTTCTCGCCCGGGGGCTGGGGGACGTTCTCGGTCTGCTTCTGCGGGATCTTGGCGACGATCTCCTTGAGCATCACCGGCGTCATCACCATGAAGATGATCAGCAGGACCAGCACGATGTCGATGAGCGGGGTGACGTTGATCTCCCCTTGCGGGCCGCGCCGTCCACCTCCGACCGCGAAGGCCATCAGCGCGCCGCCTCGGCCGAGCGTTCTTCTTCGGTGCCGAGCTGGACATCCTCGACTCCCGCGCGGTGAATGGCTTCCATCGTCGCCCGCGCGGTGCCGTAGCGGATTCGATGGTCGGCCTTCACGAAGATCCCCTTGTCGGGATAGCGGCGGCGCTCTTCTTGAACCGCCGCGCCCAGCCTTTCGAGGGGCACCTTGTCGGCGTTGACGTAGACCTCACCGCTCGCGTTGATTGAAACCACCAGGTCCTTGTTGTCGTCGTTCTTTCGGTCGTGGTGGCTGGTGATGGGCAGATCGACGCTGACGCCACGGACGATCATGGGCGTGATCACCATGAAGATGATGAGCAGCACCAGCACCACGTCGACCAGCGGGGTCACGTTGATCTCCGCCCGGACCTGCCCCTTGGGGTGGGCCTTGGTGTGGAGGCGGCGGCGTCTGGGGGCGCGGGCTTCCGTCACACCGCGCCGCCCCGCAGGATGGTGTCGACCAGCTCGGAGGCCGTCTCGTCGATGTCGATGGTGACGTCGTCGAGCCGCGCCGTGAAGTAGTTGTAGAACCAGACCGCGATGATGGCGACGCCCAGGCCGACAGCGGTCGTGATGAGCGCCTCGGCGATGCCGGCCGAGACGGTTCCGATGCCTCCGCCGCCCTTGGTCGGGTCGGACAGCTTCTGGAACGCCGTGATGATGCCGCCCACCGTGCCGAGCAGGCCGACGAAGGGCGCCGACGAGGCGACGGTGGCCAGCACGGGCATCCCGCGCCGCAGCCCAGCCAGCTGGCGCTCCTTGGTGCGCTCCATGGCGCGGTTGACGATCTCGGCCAGGTCGAACGGCGCGACGGCCGGGGCGCCAGGTTTATCCAGGTCGCGCGCGAGCTCGCGGAGCCCGGCGCCGATCACCGTCGCCACCGGGCTGCCGGCGAACCCCTTGTCGAGTCCCACCGCCTCCCGCAGCCTGCCGGTTGCTTCCACCAGCGGCGCCAGCGCCTCGATGAAACGCCGCGACTGCTCGCGGCCGCGCCGGTAGGTGAGCAGCCGCTCGCCCGTGATGGCCAGCGAGTAGAGCGACATCACGATGAGGACCACCACCACCGCCCGGGCCTGAAAGCCCATCTCGTGCCACAGTCCAACCAGTGTGAAATCCATGTCTGTCTCCTCGACGGGGAAAGGGCTTTGCGGGGCCCTACTGACCTCTGAATTCGAAGTTCATCGGATAGCAAAAGGGGATCGGGCTGTTGTTGGCCATGTACGGACGGTAGTGCCAGGTCTTGACCACGCCGAGGACGCCCTCGTCGAGCATCGGGTCGGCCCCCTTGAGAATGGACACCTTGTCGACCGTTCCATTCGGCGTGACACAGATCTTCGCGAGCACGTGATAGACCGCGCCGGCGCGGCGCAGGGAGGGCGGGAAGGGGGGATCGGCGCCCGAGGCCTTCTGGCCGATGCCAATGTTCGGAGGCAAGAACTTCGCCGCCACCGGCACGGTTCCGCCGCCCCCGATCGTTCCGCCCACCACGCCGCCCGTCTTGCCCCCGATGGTTCCACCGATGGTCCCCCCGATGGTTCCGCCGATGACGCCCCCTTTGACGCCCCCTTTTTCACCCGGTCCATCCGACGGGTCTGGTTTGGGCGTCTCTTTGGGTGCCTCCTTGGGGGTCTCTCGCGGCTGCACGATCTCCGAGGTCTTGGGCTGAACGGTCAGCTTCGGCTTCACCGGGATCCTCTTGCGCGCGCCGCCACCCCCGGCCGGCGGCGGCGGCGGTGGCGGTGGCGGCGCCGCCGTCAAGAAGGTCACCCGCACCGACGGCGGCGTCAGCTCGTCGATGTGCCAGAACGAATAGGCCACCCCGGCGGCCAGCAGGGCGCCATGAAAGGCGATCGACAGCGCCGTGGTGAGCCGCCGGCCGGCGCGGGGTTGCACCTGGGACTGCCCGCGGAACCCGTCGAAGGCCACCGGTCACGATTTCCCGGCGCGGGCGAGCAGCGCCTTCTGTTGCCAAGCATCGGCCTCGTCCACCGCCCCCTGCCAGGCGATCGGATCGGCGAAGAGGGCGAAGGATTTTTGGCGCCAGAGGAGACTCGCGTAGGTCATCGCCTCCGGATAGCGCGGGCGCCGCGCCAGGGCCTTTTCCAGGTAGGCGATCCCCTGGTCGGCCAGCTCGACGCGCAGCGTGCCCGTGACGTCGCTCATCGCCGCCAGGGGGGGAGAGGGAGCCGGCGCGCCCAGTGGTTTCCCGGGTTCCGGGGCCGCGTGCGGCCAGGGATCGTAGGTGGCCATCTCGCTCCCGCCGCCACGCGCCGAGAGGATCTGCCAGACGAAGGTGCCCACGCCGTACTGGGCTTCGGCGTCCTCGGGCCGCAGCGCCGCCGCCCGCTTCGACCACTTGAGCGCCTCGGGCCATTTGCCCCACCGGTAGTAGACGTCCTGCAGCCCGCGGACGACATCGACGTCGTCGGGCGCGCGCCGGTTGCGGTCCAGAAACGTCGACTCGAGCGCCGGGAAGTCTTCGATGTCGGACCAGGTCGCGAGCGTGAGCTCGGCGGCCCGTGGATCGTGGGGCGCGATCTCGCCCAGGCGGCGGAACGCCTCCAGCGCGCAGCCCGCGGCGCGTCGGCTCTCCGCGTCCTTGCCGCCGGGCGCGATCAGCTGCCGGCAGGTGTAGCCCTTGTTGAGCCACAACGTCGCCAGGTTGGGCACCAGGGTCTCGGCTTCCTCGTAGAGCGCGACGGCCTCGGCGTATTTTCCACGCCGGTAAAGCTCGTTCGCCTCCTGGATTCGCTTTCGTCCCCGCACCTGCGTACAGCCCCCGACCAGGAGAGCGATCGCGGTGCTAACGCAGATCGAATATCTGTAGCTCATCGCCTCCCCGCGCGAAGCTCTTGAAGCGCTTGAGCACGACCAGCTTGTCGCCACGGGTCCGGAAGGTCACGGGGCGGGGGGTGAAGACCCGCCCGCGCAGCTTGACCGTGCCTTGCGCGACGTCCGCCGAATAGACATCGAGCACCGGCAGGTCGGCCTTCTTGCGCTTGATGGCGTCGACGTTCAGGGGATCGACCGCGATCCCGAAGGTGAGCAGGCCCGGCACCGTGACCTCCTCGGTCAGAAGGGTCTTGGGGTCGTAGAGACGAAAGGGGACGGCCAGCGTCGCCGACTGCTTCTTGCCCATGGCATCGATCACATCGACGCCAGAGCCGTCTTGATTGAGGTCGACGAACAGTGCCTGGCCCGGACGGTCGCGGCGGAGCTGCCCGGTGACCGCCCATCCCACCACGTCCGAGATCTCCTTTTCGTCCAGGATCTTGCCGCTGAGCGCGTCGATCACCACCTGCCGCGGCGGTTTCCGCACATCGGCCGCCTTGTCGTAGGCGCCCAGGCGCTCGGCGAGGAGACGGGTGTATCCATCGTAGAAGCCGACCACCCGCACCGGCGGCGACTTGAGCCCGCCCGTGGCGTCGGTGTGGTAGGCGTGCGTTTTTCCGGCCGGGCCCAAGGTGTCGAGGTGAAAGGGGGTGACGGTGTAGGTGGCCTCGGCCCCGTGGGCGCCGAGCTTGCGGTCGAAGCCGACCAGGAGGCCGGCCCGCGCGGTGCCGTCGGCGGGGGGGCGGCTGAAGACCGTGGCGGGGCCGACCTTGGCGCCGGGCTTGCCGGCGGCGTCGAACAGAAACGCGTAGAGCGGGGCCGCATCGTCGGGACGCTCGCGCCCGATGAGAACCAGACCCTTGCCGGCCGGGAGAAGCTCGATGCGGCTGGCGACCAGCTGCTTGTTCGGTAGGTCGAACGAGCTCGACAGCTTGGGGGGCGTCACCTCGAGGTCGTAGATCTCGATCTTCGCGAAGGTCGCGCCGTCGCTGCGAACAACCGCCAGACGTTTTCCGTCGTCGGCGAGCCCGAAGGTTTCGTCGAAATAGCCCTCGCCCTCGGGCGGCTTGATGGTCTGGGTCGGCTCGATCGCCTTGGCCGTCGTCTTCTCGGCGCCGGCGGAGAGCGCCTGCGCGGCGACGGCGATGAAGACGGCGGTGGCCGGAAGGCGGCGGATCATTCGCCGGTAACTTAGACCGAGCGCGCCACCGCGTAAATGGGCGGCGCCAATGAGGTGAGACCCGTTCGGGACCCCAGCGTGGATCAAGGGATCAAGGGATCAAGCACCGGCGCGGGCCAGAAAGGCGTCGATCTTGCCCCGCGCGTCGGGCGTGGGGTCGATGAACTTCACGCCCATGCGCAGATCCTCCGGGGCCGCGGCCGAGACGATCTCACCCGAGACGTCGACCGGGGTCTTGTCCCCGGGCAGCGTGAAGGTCAGGTTGACGATCGTTCCGACCGGGAGCGGAATCGTGTGCTCGAGGCGGAGTCCGCCCCGGGACAGGTTCCCGGCCCGCCGGAAGTAGCGTTCCGATCCGGTGGTTTCCTCGACCCACATCTCGATCGGGATCCGCGGCCCTCCGCGACGTTCCTCGGCGGTTCCGGACATGGCGACATTCTATCATGAGCCGCGAGGCCCTCCCAAAAAGGGGCGGCTTTGCAATCGCCCGGCACGACGTGTATGAACGCGGGCATGTCGCGACGGCGAATCTTGGTCACCGGTGGCTCGGGGTTCCTGGGCTCTCACCTGTGTGAGCGTCTTCTCAAAGACGGCCACGAGGTGGTTTGTCTCGACAACTTCTTTACCGGCTCGCGCACCAACGTCGAGCATCTGCTCGACAACCACCGCTTCGAGCTGATGCGCCACGATGTGACGGTTCCGCTCACCGTCGAGGTGGACGAGGTCTACCACCTGGCTTGCCCGGCCTCGCCGATTCACTACCAGCGCAACCCGGTTCAGACGATCCGGACGGCCGTCGAGGGGACGCTCAACATGCTCGACCTGTCGCGCGAGGTGAAGGCGCGGATCCTGATCGCCTCGACCTCCGAGGTTTACGGCGATCCGATCGAGCACCCGCAGCGCGAGAGCTACTGGGGGAACGTCAACCCGATCGGTCCGCGCGCCTGCTACGACGAAGGGAAGCGCTGCGCGGAGGCGCTGGCGGTCTCGTATGCGCGCCAGCACGCGGTCGAGGTGCGCATCGTCCGCATCTTCAACACCTACGGGCCGCGGATGCACGAGAACGATGGGCGGGTGGTCTCGAACTTCGTGGTCCAGGCGCTCCGCAACCAGCCGATCACCGTCTACGGCGAGGGGCAACAGACCCGATCGTTCTGCTACGTCTCCGATCTCGTCGAGGGATTCGTTCGTTTGATGGCCAGCCCGCACGGCGTCGACCCGGTCAATCTCGGCAACCCGCGCGAGACGACGGTGCTGGAGCTGGCGGAGCTGATCAAACGCCTGGCGGGCTCGAAGTCGGAGATCGTGCGGGCGCCCTTGCCGACCGACGATCCGACCCGCCGCAAGCCGGACATCTCCCGGGCCCAGGCCCTGCTCGACGGCTGGACGCCGCGGGTGTCGCTCGAGGAGGGCGTCGCGGCCACCGTCGAAGACTTCAAGCGGCGTCTGGCCGGGCAACACTAGGGCGCGTCGATCGGCGCCGGCCGGACCCCGGGATCCGCCGTCGCGCGATCGAGTGGCTCGCCGGTCGTCGGGTGGATGAGGCCGCGCTCGGCGATGGCGGCCAGCGGGATGCGCACGAAGGCGCGTTCGGACAGCCGGGGGTGGGGGATGATCAGCGTCCCGTCCTCGATCACCTCGGTTCCGTAGAGCAGCACGTCGATGTCGATCTCCCGCGGCGCTTGCGCCCGGCCCGCGGGACGGACCCGGCCGAGCGCGCGTTCCACGGCGAGACAGACTTCGAGCAGCGCCCGCGCCGGCAGCGTGGTTTCGACGCGCGCCGCGGCGTTGAGATAGCGCGGCTGCGGATCGGGCGTGACCGGATCGGTCTCATAGAGCGGCGATCGGGCGCGCACCACGACGCCCAGGGTGCCGAGCCGTCCCATGGCCGCCGCGATCGCCGCCGCGCGGTCGCCGAGGTTCGCGCCAAACGCCAGGTAAGCGGTGATCATCTCCCGTGTATATAGTCCGGGAGCGTGGGCGCTGGAACTCTTGCCGCGGCGATCTCCGGGCTGGCCACCAGCCTGGGGGCGCTGCCGTTTCTATTCGTGCGCACCTTGCCGCGGCGGACCTACGACGGGATCTTGGGCCTGGGGGCCGGGCTCATGCTGGCGGCCGCGACGCTGGGGCTCATCGCCGAGGCGGTGAGCGGCGTCAACGCCGACGGCGTGTTCCACCCGGGACGTTTGGCGCTGATCATCCTGGGGTTCGCGGTCGGCGTCGGGCTCGCAGCCGCGATGGACCGCCTGATTCCGCACCAGCACGCGGGCGGTCACCACCAGCATCTGGGACACGAGCCCGGGCACGACGTGCACGACCGTGTCCCTTCGCCGTCGGCGCGCCGCGCCTATTCGATGGTGGGCGCGCTCAGCGTTCACCGCATCCCCGAAGGGCTGGCCATCGGGGCCGGCTTCGCGGCGGCGCGCACCTCGCATCTGGGGATCGTCCTGGCCATCGCGGTCGGCGTGCAGAACGCCTGCGAAGGGATCGTGATGGCCGCGCCGCTGCGCCAGGGGGGCGTCTCGGCCTGGCGCGGGTTTGCGATCGTCGGCCTCACCGGCCTGGTGATTCCCGTCGCGGCGATCATCGGCGAGACCCTGGCCGGCGCCGCGCTCGCCACCATGCCGTTCGTTCTGGCACTGGCGGGCGGCACGCTCATCTACGTCACGTCGAACGAGATCATCCCCGAGTCGCACAGTCACGGCAACGAGGGGACCGCCTCCGCCGGGTTGGTGGCGGGATTCCTGCTAACGATGGTTCTCGAAGCCGTCCTGCGCTGAGCCCTCGGCGCTCCGGGACGCTTTTTGGAGCTCGACGAAGACGAAGCCGCCGCTGCGAGGATGGACGTCGTAGATCTCGGCCGCGAAGCCCGCCTTCTCGAAGCGCAGACGCTCGACCTCCGAGGAGATGGGCAGGTTCACGATGAGCGGCGTGGTGCCGAGGAAACCGCGGCTGCCGTAGACGGTGGCGCCCGGCGGGTCGGAGCTGATCTCGAGGCGCGCCTCTGCGTCGCCGCTGCCGGTCCCGCGCGCCGCGGTGGCCTGGCCGGCGGCCGGGTGCTGGGAAGGGCGCCCCGAGGCCAAGGTGATCGCCGTGGCGGCCAGGATCAGCGACGCGCCGCCACACCAGGCCAGCGCGTTGCGACGGATCGCCCGCGGCTTGGCGATGATGGCGGACGCGCGCGCCATTCCGGGCGGCGGCGTCACGCCCGGATCGGAGATCGATCGCGAGGCGGTGCTCGCGACGGTCACCGAGGTCATCATCGAGATGGCCGGCAGGCTGGTGGTGTTGCGGACATCGTTGCCGTCGAAGAGATGGGCGATCAGCTTCTTGATCGCTTGGCTCTCGGCCGGCTGTTGCCGCAGGAATTTCTCCAGATCCTCGGCGAGCTCTTCGGCGCTGCTGTATCGATAGGCCAGATCCCGCTCCAGAGCTCGGCCGACGATTCGGTCGAGCTCGGGCGGAATTCCGGCGCGACGCCCTGAGGGCGGGGGGATGGGCGCCTCCAGCACGTTTCGGATCCGCTCGAAGTCGGTGCCGCCCGCGAACAGCTTTTCGCCGGTCAGCATCTCCCACATGGTGGCGCCCAGCGAAAACACGTCCGAGCGGCCGTCGAGGTGTTCGCAGCGAGCCTGTTCGGGCGACAGATATCCGAGCTTCCCCTTGATGACGCTGGCGCGGGTTTGCGCCTTGCCCGCGGCGGCGGAGGCCTTGGCGATGCCGAAATCCAGGATCTTCACGATCCCGGTCCGCAGGAGCATGACGTTCGAGGGGTTGATGTCGCGGTGGACGATGTTGAGCCGCTGCCCGTCCGCGCTCTGCAGGGTGTGCGCGTAGTGCAGCCCCTGCGCGACCTGCTGGCAGATGAGCGCGACCGTCGAGGGGTCCGTGCGCCCGCCCGTGCGCGCGAGCCGGCGGATCACGTTGCCGAGATCGCGGCCGTCGACGTGCTCCATGGCCAGGAAGTAGGCGCCGTCGATCTGCCCGAAGTCGTAGATCTGGACGATGTAGGGGTGATTGAGCAGGGCGCTGATCTTCGCCTCGTCGAAAAACATGCGCAGAAACTCCGGCGAGGCGTCGAGCGACTTGCGGATCCGCTTGACCACCAGCACCCGGCGGAACCCCTCGGTTCCGACCGTCATGGCCCGGAAGATCTCCGCCATGCCGCCCGCCCCGATCCGGTCGATGAGGACGTACCGTCCGAAGTCTTGTGGGAAGACCTCCCCGGCGCTATCCGCGCCGCTTGTGGATTTTACCGGGGGCGACATCATGGCTTCAGGCGCACGTCTCCGGCGCTCGATACGATCGCCATCGACAGAATCGTGGCACCGGTTGAGGTGCCCTTTGCGCACCGGGTCGTCGGCCGGCCCGAGGCTACCGGCAGGCCTACTGAGAAGACTGTCGGGCGACCGTCTCGGGCGGCCCGTCGGTGGCGAAGTTCGCCAATCGACGGGCTTCGTCCTTCAGCTCCGACCCATAGAGCTCGGTCACCAGGGCGCCGGTGAGGCCGGCGCCGTGCCGGGCCCAGGGCTCGAGCTCGGCGGCCATCTCGCGCGCGCTCGCGTAGCGGTCTTCGAGCCGGGCGGCGGTAGCGTGTTGCACCACGGCATTGAACGGTCCCGGCAGCTGCTCGATCGCCGCCCGCTCGTCCGGTCCGGGCCCCACGCCGGCCTTCATGAGCAATCCATAGGTGGTCTCGCCGGTGTAGAGCGGCTGGCCGGTGCAGGAGCCGTAAATCACCAGCGCGAGCGAGTAGAGATCCGCGCGCGCATCGACCTCTAGGCCCCGCGCCTGTTCGGGGGCCATGTAGGTGACGTTCCCCTTGACCACGCCCATCTCGGTCTTGGCCACCCGACCCTCGGCGGCCTTGCCCACGCCGAAGTCCAGCAGCTTGACGTCCCCCCGCGCGGAGACCATGACGTTCTCGGGCGAGATGTCGCGGTGGACGATTCCCAGCGGGCGTCCCTGATCGCTCTGCAACGTGTGCGCGTAGTCGAGCGCCTTCAAGATCTCGTAGGCGACGTAGGCGATGAACTCGACCGGCGGCGGGCGCTGGACGCGGGTGAAGCGGCGGCTGAGGAGCCGGCCGAGGTCGCGCCCGGGCACGTATTCCTCGGCCAGGAAGTACTGATTTTGCCAGCGCCCGAAGTCGTGGACGGCCACGATGTTGGGGTGGTGGAAGGCGGAGAGCAGGTTGGCCTCGTCGCAGAACTGCGCGATGGCGTTGGGGTCGACCGCCAGCTCGGGACGCAGCCGTTTGATCACCACCGGCCGGCGGAAGCTCCCCTCGCCGGTGGTCACCGCCGAGTAGATCTCGGCCATCCCCCCCTGGCCGATGCGATCGACCAAGGTGTAGCGGCCGATGACGGTGAGCGCCGCCACGGCCGTTCCCTCGATCTCGACGTCGATCGAGGGTTCCTCGGGCGTCCGTCGGGCCAGCAGCACGAAGATCCCGATCGCGAACACGAAGCCGATGGCGAGGATCGCGATCACCGTGGGGGGCAACGGCATTCCGTTCGGCTCGCCCGAGGTCGCGGCGACGCCGACCAGGATTCGGAGGCCGCCCGAAAGCGGCAAGGCCGCCACGGTGCCGCTGCTCGAGGAGCTCACGCCGGGGGCGGGCAGAGCGAGCGCCTGCTTGAGCGCCGAGAGATCGTCGGCCCCGCCGCCCGGGCCGGTGGTCGCCGCCACGAGCAGACGGCGACCGTCGGAGATGGCCACCGAGGCGCCGGCCCGTTCGGCCATGCCGGAGACCAGACCGACGTCGAGCACCTTGGTCGCGACCAACACCGGCCAATCGGAGCGGCCGGTGAGCGCGACCGGCGCGGAGGCCACCGCCAGCACCTGACCCGCCGCCTGGACCAGCCCCGACGACGGGTGGTGGGCCTGGCGCGCGTCGTGGACCAAGGCGTGCGCGTCGAAGCTCACCGGCAGGTGCGACGTCACGACGGCCGTCGTCTCATCGCTATAGAGGCCATAGCCGTCGACGGCGCGCCGGAAGGGCTCCCACCAGGGCTCCGTGAGCAGCAGGTCGCGCAGCGTCTCCTGATCGACGTTGGCGTCGAGCGCGGCCACCAACCTGGGATTGGCGGTGCCGTTTTGGACCTGCACCTCCAGCGATCCGACCAGCGTGCGAACGCCATCGGCGGCGCGGAGCCCGGCGGCCTGCGCGTCGCTGGCGGCCCGCTCACCCACCCGGTTGCGATCGAGGCGCATGAGCAGAAACGCGGCGCCGGCCGTGAGCGCCAGCACCCCGAAGGCCGCGATCAGCGCGCCAGCTCGGGCTCTCCGGTTCCCCCCCACCATCGTTACCTCCGACCTCAGTATCCCAGTTGTGGTTGCCGCTTGTGCCCGTATTTGTCGGGGACGAAGGGGCCGGGCCGCTTGTCGCCGCCGACCGGGACGCTCACCTCGTGGTTCCCTTCGGGGCCCACGGCGATGGTCTTGCGGGTGATGGTCGAGGCCGCCTCGTGCCAGGCCGAAAGCTCGTAGCGTCCGGGGGCGACGCCGTGAATGGCGAAGGATCCGGAAGCCTGCGCCTTCGTGTAGAGCGGCGAATCGACCACGAACACGTAGGCGCTCATGGTCGAGTGAATGTTGCAGAGCAGCTCGACCGCCCCCGGGTGGTTGAAGACCTTGGAATAGGTCGAGCCGGTGGGGCGGATGCCGGCGTCGAATTCGTTCGGCTTCGCGATCGAAAACACGTTGTGATAGATGCGATCGTCGTTGCGGAACTGCACCGAGGTTCCGACCGTGACGGCCAGGATGTGCGGCAGGAAGGTCTTGTCGCGCTGGGTGACGATCTGGTTCGCCGCCGGCGCCGCCCGCGGCGTCGAGCCGTCGAGGCGCCGCAGCCAGATCACCGTTCCGCCCGGTCCAATCTGTCCGCCGCCGCTCACGATGCCGGCGACGCTCACCTGCCCGGTCGCGTGTCGCGGGCCACCGCCGCTGCGGCCGTGGGCCTCGGCGGGCTTCTCCTCGGCCACCGGCTCGGGCTCGGCAGGTTCGGCGGGCAGAGGCTCGGGGCGCACACCGGGTTTTCCAACCCGGGCCCGCGCGTCGTTCAGAAAGGGGGTCACCACCCGCTCGACCTGCGGATCGAGGCTGGGCATGCGCAGCAGCGTCTCCCACTTGTCGGTGGCGGTCGCGTAGTCGCCGCGCTGGAAGGCCAGCTTGCCGCCGGCCATCAGGTTGAAGATCAGGTACTGGCGCTCGGTCGCCGACTTGAAGCCGATGTCCTGCGGCGTCTTCACCGGCATGGGCAGCGGCAGGTCGTCGCCCAGCCATTTGTCGCCGGCGGGCGCCGCGGACGCAGGCCGCGCCGCGCCGCAGAGACCGAGCACGAGCACCCCTAAGATCTTGGTCTTGGTCGTCATCGTCATCCCCAGGTCCGTCATCACCAGGTCCAGACCGCCGACGACGTAAAGACGTTGTTGGCGACGGTAGGCGCCCCTTCGAGCTCTCGGTTGACCAGATACTCCGCCTTCACCTGCAGGCTCTCGCCGATCCCTACGTTCAGACCGATCGTGGTGCGGTCGACGGTGAGCAAGCTGCCGACGAAGTCCGGGAACTCCGCGTGTCGCTGCTCGTAGCGGGCGTACAGGGTGAGCCGGAAGGGATCGATCGGAAGCGGCAGCTCTTCGGCGGCCTGAATCCAGAAACCGTGCGCGTAGAACTCGTCGATCAACACGGACGCGCCGGTGATGCCGGTGCCGGTGAGCTTGGTGACCGGCATCATGGTCACTGCGCCCGCGTCTTCTTCCGCCACGTGGACGTACTCCCCCGACAGCGTGAGCGTCGGGAGGATCAGACGCGCGTCGAACCCGAGCAGCGTCTGGGGGGCCTCGGTGGTGAAGGACTGATCGTTGCGCGGCCCGCGTTCGGCGCTGCCGCCGAGCTTGAAGGAGACCCGCGGCAGGTTCAGCTCGTAGCCGACCCGCACGGCCATCATCGGCACGCCGGTCAGACTCCGAGACGGTCCCTGCAACGCCTCCACGAACGTTCCGCTATTGGTGGCCGACGCGTTGATGCTGATCGCCGATGAGATCGGGATGATCTGGTAGCGGTAGAAGGCTTTGACGCCCACCGATTGGCCGGTGGTGTACCGGGCGATGAGCGACGGGGTGACGCCGATGCGAAAGTTGGCCTCGTTGTCGAGGTATTCGATCCCGAACACCGAATCGAACCGGCCGATGCTGATCGCGAGCTCCGCGCTTCTGAGCGGGGTGATGCGGCCGAAGGCCTGCTCCAGGAAGAGGCGGGTGTATTCGCCCCCCGGGATATTCTCGCTCGGGTCGGGATCGTAAAGGCGCGGGATGATCTGCAGACGGGTGAAGATCATCACCGGGATCTCGGGCGCGGTGTAGCGAACATCGACGTCGGCCGTGTTGAGCAGGAACGACGCCTTGCCACCGATGCCCGCCGAGCGGGGGAGAAAGCCGCCGAGCACGCCGACGGGCATGGTGCCGGGCAGCGCCGTCGACGCAGCTTCTCCGCGGGAGTTCACGGCCGGCGCAAAAGCGTCGACGAAGTAGTCCGCAGGAAGATAGCCCGCCGGCCCCATGGGTGGGGTGGCCGCGTAAGACCCGGGGAAGCTGGTCCCGTCCCCCTGTGCCTTGGCGAACCCGACGTCCAGGTAGCCGGTGATGACCAGCGGCGGCGTGTTCGAGGGCGGCGGAGGCGTGACCTCCTCGAGGGGCGACGCGGTCGCGTCACCGTCCAGCATCGGGTCGGGGGGCCCGGGCGCAGCCAGGTTCAGCGCCGGAGACGGCGCAGCGGTTTCGCCAGCAGCCGCCTGAGCCGTTACTGGAAAAACCGAAGCTATGAGCAATGCTGAAAGCCGCCCGCCGCCCTTCAAGCGGAGCCCGCTGCGTTCGGGACCCAACGTGATACCTCCTTGCCTGACCGGATCAGACTCTCCACGACTCGATTGGTTACTTGGGATCGAGATCGCGGCTCATGCTACCAGATAGGCCCCGGTCGCAGGCATTTTCCCAATGACCGTGCGAGTTTTCGCGCGCGACGCCGGCAATCGTCAGCCGCGCGCGGCGCGTGCTGGACGGCGGGGCTCGGGCGCGCCGCCGGTCGCCGGGACGCGTGCGCGGTCATCCAGAACCGCGCGCAAGGCGGCGGTCAATACGGCTTTCACCTCGGCGGAAAGAGCGCAGACCGCCGGCGGCGGTTCGAGCAGGCGGGCGATGAGCCGGTCGCGCAGGGCCCGCCCGCGTTCCGTCACCACCAGCGTCTTGACCCGGCGGTCGTGATCGGCACCGCGGCGGGCGATGAGGCCGCGGGTCTCCAGCTTGTCTACGATGCCGGTCACGTTGGAGGCGTCGCAGGCCAGGGCCTCGGCCAGCGTGCTCATCGCCAGTGGACGTTCGGGATCGAGGCGGCGCAGCGCCAGGCCCTGCGAGGGGGTGAGGTGCAGCTCTTCGCACAGCGCGCTCCACCAGCCGCGCATGCCGAGGAGCAACTCGATGAAGGTCCCCCAGAACGGATCGGACCCGTTTGCCGGTGGGGGGGAACCGCGCCTGAAGGTCACAGGACCATATTGTCCGTTCCTTCGATGGTTGACAACCTAAAATTGATGGTTGACAACCTAAATTATCGTCGTGTACGACTACATGCGAAGGACGGGGCGATCACGAATGTTGAAACCTGGGTGGAAGGCAGGCGAGTTTAGGCGCCCGGCGACGGGGCCGGCGCGCCCGGTGGCGGCTCGATTGGCGCTTCTTTTGGCGTTCGCGCCGCTGGCCGGATGCAAGCACGCCGCGGCGCCCCTGGCCGCCGCCGATGCGGAGGCCGCGCCCGTGGCGGTCACGCTGGTCGCGGCGCACGAGGTGAAGGCGCCGCGCGTCCTCACCCTGTCGGGATCCTTGATCGGCGCCGAGGAAGCGCAGGTCGCGGCCGGCGCCGCCGGGAAGGTGGTCGCCACCTACGTCGAGCGCGGGTCGTACGTCAAAAAGGGGGCGGTGCTGGCGCGTCTCGACGCCCGGGCGGTCAGCGCACAGGCGGCCAAGGCGACGGCGGACGTCGAGTCCCTCAAGGCGCAGGCGGCGCAGGCCCAGGTCGATTGTGAGCGAACGGATCGGTTGTTCGCGAAAGGGGCGATCGCCAAGTCCGACTACGACAAGACGCGGACCGAGTGTGAGACCAGCAAGTGGTCGGTCTCCTCGGCCGAGGCCCAGAAGACGCTGACCACGGAGGCGCTCCGCGACACGGAGATCCGGGCGCCGTTCTCGGGGCTGGTGGTCGAGCGCACCGTGACCGCCGGTGAGTACGTGCGGGTCGATTCTCCGGTGGCCAGGCTGGTCAACGTCGATTCGCTGCGCGTCGAGATCACGGTGCCCGAGTCCGACATTCCGCTGGTCCGGCAGGGGATGCTGATCAATTTCCGCGCCGCCGGGGAAGTCGAGGGGCGCGTCTACCACGGGAAGATCCGCTACGTCGGCCCGTCGGTGCGGAAGCAGAGCCGTGACGCGATCGTGGAGGCGGTGTTCGAGAACGACGCGCACGATTTGCGTCCCGGCATGTTCGTGACCGCGCGGCTGGCCGTGGGCGAGCAGTCCCTACCGGCGGTGCCCGCGGGGGCGGTGCGTGCCGACGGGACGCTCCGCCACGTCTACGTGGCGGTCGGTGGTCGCCTGGAGGACCGTCTGGTGCAGGCCGGAGAAGCGCTGGGCGGGGACGTTCCGATCGTGAGCGGCCTCAAGGCCGGCGAAGAGGTGGTGGCGGAGCTGACACCCGACGTGCGCGACGGCGCGCGGGTCGACGTGCGCGACGGCGCGCGGGTGAAGTAAAGGAGCCACCGTGCAGTGGTTAGCCAGTATCTGCGTACGCCGCCCGGTCTTCGCGAGCGTGCTCATCCTGTTCATCGTCGTGGTGGGGATCATCGGCTACAAGAAGCTCAACGTCGATCGGTTTCCCAACGTCGATCTTCCGGTGGTCCAGGTCCTCACCACGCTGCCGGGCGCGGCGCCGGAGGAGGTCGAGACCGAGCTCTCCGACAAGATCGAGGAGGCCATCAACACCATCAGCGGCATCGACGAGCTGCGGTCGGTCTCCACCGAAGGGGTTTCGCAGGTCATCGTCAGCTTCCAGCTCGACAAAGACGTCAACGTCGCGGCCCAGGAGGTGCGCGAGCACGTCTCGGCCGTGCTCCCCGATCTGCCGGACGGAACCAAGAGCCCGGTCATCAACAAGCTCGATCCCGACGCGGCGCCCGTGCTCTTTCTGTCGCTGGAATCGACCCGCCCGCTGCGCGAGGTGACCGAGTACGCCGATCACGAGATCCGGGAGGCGCTGGAGAACGTGTCGGGCGTCGGGCAGGTGTCGATCGTGGGCGGTCGCAAGCGGCAGATCCAGGTGGTGCTCGATCCCGAGCGGCTCCGCGGGGCCGGGCTCACGGCGGCCGACGTTCAGCGCGCCATCGTCACCCAAAACGTCACCACCCCCGGTGGCACCGTCGACACGGGTCCGTCGCTGCTCACCTTCCGGGTGAGCGGACGTGTGACGAGCGTCGCCGCGGTCGGCGACATCGTCGTTCGCAACGTCGACAACCACCCGATCATGATCCACGACATCGGCGACGTCGTCGACGGCCAGGAGGAGGCCCTGACCGCGGCCAGCATCGCGGGCAAGCCGGCCGTGGTGCTCTCGATCCGAAAACAGTCGGGCGAGAACAGCGTGGCCGTCGTCGACGCCATACGCGTCCGGATGAAGGAGCTCGCGCCGACCTTCCCCTCCGGCTACAAGCTGAACGTCATCCGCGACAACACGGAGACCACCCGCACCAGCGTGGATGCCGTCAAGGAGCACCTGATCCTGGGATCCTTCCTGGCGGCGCTGGTGGTGCTCCTGTTCCTGGGGCAGTTCCGCACCACCATCATCGCGGCGCTCGCCATCCCGACGTCGATCGTCGGCACCTTCCTGCTCATGTGGCTGATGAACTTCACGCTCAACACGATCACGCTGCTGGCGCTGGCGCTGGCGGTCGGGATCGTGATCGACGACGCCATCGTGGTGCTGGAGAACATCTTCCGCTTCGTCGAAGAGAAGAAGATCCGGCCCATGCCGGCCGCCATCTACGCCACCAAGGAGATCGGCCTGGCGGTCCTCGCCACGACGCTGTCGCTGCTGGCGGTGTTCATTCCGGTCGCCTTCATGAACAGCATCCCCGGACGCTTCCTGCGCAGCTTCGGGTTGACCATGGCCGCCGCGATCGCGATCTCCCTGTTCGTGAGCTTCACGCTCACGCCCATGCTCGCGTCGCGCTGGCTGCGTCTCGATCTCCGTCCGGACGCCGAGCGCCGCAAGTCGATCCTCGAACGGATGGTCAACGCCTTCTACGGTCCGATCGAGCGCGGCTACATGCGGATTCTCGCGTTCCTGTTCCACCAGGGGCGCATCCGGCAGGGCCTGCGGTCGAGCAGCCACTGGTTCTCTCGGAACATCCTGGCGTTCTTCGCCGACCGCCGCTGGATCGTCGGCCTGGCCGCCATCGCCTCGATCGTCTCCGTCGGTCCGCTCATCAAGGTGTTGCCCAAGGGCTTCCTTCCCAAGAACGACGAGGGGCAGTTCCAGATCGACGTGCGCGCGCCGGAGGGCACCAGTCTGGCCGCCACCCAGATCGCCTCCGAACGAATCGCCCGCGAGGTGCGCGCCTGGCCGGAGGTGCAGACCACCTTGCTCACCATCGGCGACAACAGTCAGCAGACGGCCAACCTGGCCTCGATCTTCGTCCGCTTGCAGCCGCCCGACAAGCGCGTCGCCACTCAAGACCAGCTGCAGGATCGGGTCCGCAAGGACATCGTTCCGAAACAGCCCAAGGAGTTCCGCATCAGCGCCTCGGCGGTGGCGGCTTTCGGCGGCGGCACCTTCAGCACCGCGACGGTGCAGTACATTCTCACCGGTCCCGATCTTTCGCAGGTGATCAAATACTCCGATCAGATCGTGGGAAAGCTGAAGAAGATCCGGGGCGCGGTCGACGTCGACACCACGCTGGTGACCGGCAACCCCGAGCTGGTGGCCGCCGTGAACCGGCGCAAGGCCGCCGATCTCGGCGTCAACGTGGCCGACGTCGCGCTGGCCTCGCAGCTGCTCATCGGCGGCGTGAAGGTCTCGCGCTACGAGGAGGCGGGTCGCGAATACGACATCCTGGTGCGCGCCGATGAGGCGTTTCGCTCGAGTCCGGAGGTGCTGTCGCAGCTGACCGTCCCCTCCGCGCGGCTCGGCGCCGTGCCGCTGCTCGACGTGGTCGACCTCAAGCGCGCCGAGGGGCCCTCGAAGATCGATCGGTACGCCCGTCAGGTGCAGGTGACCTTCCTGGCCAACACCATCCCGGGCGTCGGGTCGGGCGAGGTGGGCTCGGCGCTCGAGAAGGTGGTCCGGGAGATGAACCTGCCTTCGCAGTACCGCTTCGTCGCCTTCGGTCAGTCGCGCGAGATCGCGCGGACCGGCGGTGCCTTCGTCCTCGCCTTCGGCATGGCCCTCATCTTCATGTACCTCATCCTGGCGGCGCAGTTCGAGTCCTGGTTGCACCCGATCACGATCTTGCTGGCCTTGCCGCTGACGGTTCCCTTCGCGCTCATGTCGCTGCTCATGCTGGGACAGTCGCTGGATATCTTCACCGCGCTCGGCATCTTGGTGCTGTTCGGGGTGGTCAAGAAGAACTCGATCCTCCAGATCGCCCACATCAACCAGCTCCGCTCCGAGGGCATGTCGCGTCTCGACGCGATCCTGCACGGGAACCGGGATCGGCTGCGACCCATCTTGATGACCACGCTGGCGTTCGTGGCCGGCATGCTGCCGCTCCTCACCTCGAAGGGCGTGGGCGCGGAGTTCAACCGCGCCACCGCCGGCCCGGTCGTGGGCGGGCAGCTGCTGTCGCTGTTGCTGACGCTGCTGGCGACGCCCGTTGCCTATTCGCTGTTCGACGATCTCTCCGCGGGCTCTCGGCGTCTGTTGCGCTGGTTCGGACTGCGCGCCCGGACCGCCTCCGAGACCGGCGCCGACGAGATCATGCCCAAGGTGGAACCGATCGTTTCGGGCAACGGCCAGCATGTCACGCCCATCGAGGCGGCGCCGTGAGGGGCGCGAAACGCGCGATCTTCGCGGCGACGCTGGCGCTCGCCTGGCTCCCGGCCGGCGCGCGCGCCCAGGCCCCGGCGGCCGGGCCGCCGCGCGAGCTGACGCTCGACGAGGCACTGGCGATGGCCAAGCGGACCAACCGGAGCCTGATCGCCGAGCGGGCCCACCTGGCGCAGGCCCAGACCAACGTCGAGCAAGCCTGGGCGGTCCTGTTTCCGACCGTCACGGCCCAGGGGAAATTCACCCGCAACTACAAAGAGGTCGATCTGGATTTCGGCGCGCTCTTCACCTCGCTCGGCCTGCAGCTGACGCCGACGCCGGGGGCGACACCCGCGGCCCCCATCACGATCCTCAAGCAGAACCAGCTCGACGCCAGCATCAACGCCACCATGCCGCTGCTGGCGCCGGCCGCCTATCCGGCCCTCGAAGCGGTCAAGACCGGCGTCCGCTCGTCGGAGGCGAGCTACGATTCGTCGGAGGCGTCGGTGCTCTTCAGCGTCGCGCAGACGTTCTACGCCGCGGCGGTGGCCGACGAGGTGCTGATCACCCGCCATTCGAGCATCGCGGTCGATCGCGCCACGCTCGAGAACGCCCAGACCCGCTTCGCGGCCGGCACGGTCACCAAGGTCGACGTCGATCGCGCCGAGCTGGCGCTGGTGCGGGCCGAACAATCGGAGCTCGACGCGCGCTACGGGCAGGCCCAGGCCTACCGGGCCCTCGCCACGCTGATCCAGGCCGACGCGCCTTTCAAGGTCCGCGTGCCCGAGTCGTCGACGGTCCCGGTGAGCGACGACCTGGATTCGGCCCTGCACCTGCGTCCCGAGCTGCGCGTGCTGACGTTCTCGGAGAAATCGGCGGAGGCCCAGAGCCGCGCCTACGGCTGGCGCTGGGCGCCCACGCTATCCGCCTTCGGCAAGGCCAACATCGGGAACTACAAGGGCTTCAGCGGCGACGACTATGCATGGTCGGCCGGTCTGCAGCTCGACTGGACGCTCTACGACGGCGGCACCCGGGATGCCCAGCGACACCTGGCCACCGCGCAGGCCGCGGAGGCCCAGGCGCGCGCGGAGGTCCTGACCGATTCGATCCGCGACGACCTGGTCAACACCCACAGCCTTCTCGACACCAAGCGGCAGGCGGTCCAGGCCGCCACGCGGGCGGTGAGCCTGGCGCAGGAGACGCTGGACCTGGTGCGCTCTCAATACGAGGCCGGCACGGTGACTCAGGTCGATCTCCTGCAGGCACAGGACAACCTGGTCGCCGCGCAGGAGGCATTGGCCCAGTCCCACTTCGATGTGGCGGTCGCGGATTTGACCTTGCGGCGCGCGGCCGGCACGTTCCCGGCGCGCTGAGGAGCAAAGCTCACGGGCGGCCGGACGCCCAGCACCGACGGGACATCCGGCCGCACGTGATGGGGAATCTTGGCTAGTGCACCCGCGAGATGCCCTTGCGTAGAGTGGTCAGCGGCACCGACGGGGAGGCGCTCGGTAAGGCGGCGCTTTCCGCGGAGGTCGCCACGCCGGTCATGCCCGTCGCGCCGCGCATGCCGGTCATGCCGCCGGTGCCCGTGCCGACCGTGCCGCCGGTGCCCGTGCCGACCATACTGCCGGCGCCCGCTGAGGCTCCCCTGCCGCCCGCGCCGGTTGCGCCGGTCGATCCACCGCTGCCCGTCGAGCCACCCGTGCCGCCCGTGCCGGTCGAGGGCGGCTCATTCGGGCAGACGATCGGTTTGAGATCATCGGCGCGTCGCCCGAGGTCATTGAAGCTCCGCCCCACGCCCGCGAAGGGGTCGAATACGCTGATGCCGGTCAGGAAGCCGGACAGCGACGCCTCGTTGCCGGGGAACCGGGGCGTGATCTGCAGGAAGTCCGTCCCGGTCTCCGTCGAGTGGCAGCCGTTGCAGGTGTTGACCGCGAAGTGGAACCTGGCCTCGAGGTTGTTGATGCCGGGGGCGTTCCACTGCGTGAAGAAGTCGTTGAAGACCGCTCCACCCAGGAAGGGGCTTCCCCCGAATTGTTCCGGCACGGTGTGGGTCTCCGTGAGGATCGCGGCTTCGTTGGCGTTGATGAACGACGCCAGGGTGTCGGTGTTGTTGAACCCGAGGTCGGGCGTCAGCTTGATCGTCGCCGGCACGAGACGTCCGGTGTCCGCAGATAGGCCGAACTCCCGCAGCTGCCACAGGCCGTTGGTGCCGAAGTCGATCTCGTTGGTGCGAACCGCGTTGATCGCGCTCCCGTTGGGGTGGCTCGGCCGCGCCCCCCGGCCCGAAAAGCGGTCGGTGATGGCCTGCAGCGCGACGTTGTAGTCCTCCGAGGGGAAGGTCAATCCCCCCAGCGCGTGCCAGGCGTTGGCCCACCCGAGGACGTCGGCGTCCGTCGACGCCGGCAGCTTGAACTCGAAGATCATCGTCGCTTGCAGCGGAAAGGGATTCCCGGGGGTGTGGAACGCGAACACGAACCGCCCCTCGCCCGCGTCGCCATTGGCCAGATTGCGCAGGTCGAAGCGGTTGACGATCGCCTGCAAGGTGAGGGGCGCTTGGGTCAGGTCTAGCGCCCCATCGGCCGTCCGGGGCCAGTTCTGCAGGATCAGGTTCTGCATCCCGGGCCGCGCGTCGACGGTGAACCCGTTGACGGTCTCGGAGCTGCCGAAGGTATTCAGCATGGCCTCGACCATCGCCGGGGCGTCGGCCGGGGTCGGCGCCATGTTCTCCATCAAATGCTTGAACGTCCAGACGCCCGTGCGCGGATCGCTTGGATCGGCGGTGAAGGCCGTGCGGATCGGATCGTCGACCACCGAGGTGGTCGTGATCATGAGCTCGCGCGGCTTACTCACCCGGCAACCGGAGGCGACGAAATTGAAGTCGACGCTGCCGGACGCGTTTCCAAAGGGCGGGCTCTCCGCGAGCACGAAGAACGGGATCGTGAAGGTCCCCGTGTCGAGGTCGTCGGACCCCGTCACGTTCATGGTCACGTGGCCGGTCGTCCCGGCGGCCACCTGCGAGAAGAACTGAAAGTTCGGGTCGATGGTCAGGCCCTGAACGAAGGTCTCGGGCTCGAAGATGTAGTCGGAGGGGGCGCACGACGCGGAGTCGTTGTTGCTGATCGCGATGTCGAACGACGCCGGTACCCCGGAGGTTGTCGGCGCGCTGGATGGCGGCGTGCCCGCCACCGTGAAAGGATGGTGCAGACAGGTGAGCGCCAACACCTCGTTGGCGGCGAGGGCCCGGGCGTCGAAGAAGGCCTCGTCGATGAGTCCCGCGAAGAGGCGCTTGCTACCGTCGTTGCCCATCAGGAACGGGCCGGGGGCCGGGGCGATGGAACCGCGCGCGCGAGTCTTGGCCACCTCCGTGCCATTGAGATATAGGCGCAGCCAGGTCCCGTCGTAGGTCGCGCCCACGTGGGCCCAGCTGTTCGCCTTCGCCTTGCTGGGTGCAATGACAGTGGCGGCCTTACCATTTCCAAGGTTGACGACGAATTGATACTTGCCGCCGTTGAGGACGAGCGCGAAGGCGCTGCTGGTCCCGTCGTCGCGTTTTCGGAACAGCGTGCGGGTCTGGCTCACCGAGGCGGGATTGAACCAGGCGGCCACCGTGACGCCCGTCGCGAAGGTGAAGTTGGGCTGATCGGGGACGTACACGATGTCGTTGTCCTTGTCGGCAAGGGACACCGCCTCCTGCGAGATCCCGGTCGCACAGGCGACGCTGACGGCGCGAAAGGCGGTGTTGCCGTTGGGGCCACTGTCGAAGAGGTTCGTACGACCTGGATTACAGTCGTCGAAGCTCCACTGCCCGAGGGGACCGAAGGTCGGCGCACCTCCGTCGGAGCTGCCGCCAATACCTCCGAAACTGCCTCCGAAGCTGCCTCCGAAACCGGTGCTGCCAGCCTGGCCGGCATCGACGATCATGCCGCTTCCAGCGGTTCCGGTGCCGAACGAACCGGCGCTGCCCGTCACGATCCCGCCGTCGGTGCCCGTGCTCCCGGCGCTCCCGGTTCCCGATCTCCCGGCGCTTCCGGTCGTCATCCCCGCATCGGTCGCGGTCAGCGCGCCGCTGGTCACCGTCGTGAGTGGGTCGTCATGGAGCAACGCCTGGAGCTCGTCGTCGTTGTCGCCCGACTGGCAGCCGGCGCCTCCGATCAGAGTCAGGCCCGCGAGGGCCACCATCGTGCTTCGGATCCATCCCCGTCCCGATCCTGTTCCCGTCATGTGACTCTCCTTGATAGACGTCCGGTGGGCGCTGCCTGCACGCCGACGCGCTCGTTTCAGCAAATGTCGTGCCGCCGTGTTTCTCGCCGGAACGCTGTCGCTTGACGCCGGCTATCGTCCAAATGTCGGAATGACCGCGACAACAATGTCCGGATCCGCCGGCCGAACGCGCCGACGTTGGCAACCTAGTCGCCGGTCAACGCCGACTTCGTTCAAGTTTCGTTGCGACGGGAATCAACGAACTCGCGCGGACGAAAGCGTGGCCGCAAACACAGGATGTAGACGGCGAGACCCAGTCCCGCGATCTCCACCTCATCTCAGCAAGCCAGCGCCCGTTACGGCGCAGTGGACGGGGAGACTGGCCAATCGGCGAGTTGGCGTTCGGCTCGACGAAGGTCTGACCGAATGAAGGGCCGCGAGGCCGGTCACAGCCGATTCAACCTCGAGCAGACGGATCTGTCGCGCGCTCGATGGAATCCCCACCTTCGCCTGAGCGGTGCTGGGAGCTCGCATCGGGCCAGGTTGCAAAATATCGAGCCGGATCGAGAACCAAGAGGCGCTCTCCAGCCAAATCGAGGACGCCGGCGATGAGATCGGAGCCGGTTTCAAGCAGATCCTCGCGCGGCCGCTCGAGCCGATCGAGATCGACGTCGATCACCTCATCCATCCGATCGACGAGCAGGCCGAGCAGACCGGCGGAGGTGCGCAGCACGACGGTCGTGGGCCGAAGGCCCGCCGGGCGCTCCGGCAGACCAAACCGAAGACGCAGGTCCGAAACGGTGACCACCTGTCCGCGGAGATTCAGAAGGCCAATCACCAAGGCGGGGGCCAGCGGAACCCCGGTCATCGGTTGATGCCTCAATAGCTCATGCACGCCTTCCGCGCCGATACCGCAATAGTGTTCGCCGAGCCAGAACGTCGCCAGGGGGGTGGGGCCGCGGCCGCTCACGGCGGGCTCTCTTGGCCCGCCCAGGCGGTGGGGGCATTTCTCAGCAGCCAGGGGACGTCCAGAAGCTCGGTGATCTCCCGCTCGATGACCGCGCGGCCACACACGCCGGCTACCGGCGGGGCGCCCACCTCGATCGCGACCACCTCCTCGACGATGTCCACGATGCGATCGACCGCCAGCCCCGTGCGCGTCAGGCCCGCATCGCGGAGCATCAGGAGGCACTCCCCCCGGCGCCGGACGGGGGCGGTCACACCGGCGAGCGCAGCGTCCACGTCGATGACCAGAGAAGTGTCGGTGGGGCAAGCGCGGTGTCGGGTGCGACGAGCCGTTCGAGCTCGACGAGAGCACGCCTCTCGACCCGAGCGACCATGTAGAGCGGGATCGCCAGTCGCCGGCCGCTCCGCGTCTCGAAGACGAGTAGCTCCTCGCGGGGAGCGGGACCCGCGTCGGCAGGAGAGAGGGACGCCGGCCCGTCGATCTCGGAGTCTTCGAGGCCGAGGCCCGCCCGCTTGGCGATCCATCCGGCCGACATCCCGAGTCTGCTCGCGGCGGAGCCCTGTCTCGACGGCCCAAGGTTGAATGCCCGGGCTAGCGCAGCGTGACCACGGCGGCGCCGCCGATCAGAACGGGTCGGCCACTTGCGCGAGCTCCCACAGTTCGAGAAACTTGTCCCGGACCCACGGATCCAGGGCCAACGACACCTCGCGCGATAGGTGGGCGCTGCGGATCAGTTCCTGGACGTCGACCAGGTCCTTTCCGCGATGGGGAGCGACCATCCCGGATGCGAGCTTGAGCTCGATGAAAAGAGGCATCGGAAGTAGCGAGAAGCGCGCTCCCCGGACGGCCGTCGTGGTCGGGTCGGGGAAAGCGATGGGCTTGGGTTTGTCGTCGCCCGGGAATCGTCCGCTGCTCAGCACGTCGACGTTTACGCCGAATTCGGTGTCGAGAAGCTTGCCGGTGTTGGGGACGCGCTCGACGTAGCCTTTGCCGAGGTGGCGCCGCTTGAACTCCTGCAGGTGGTCCTCCCGCATCACCAGGTCGACATCCACGGTGACGCGCCTGTGGCCATACTCGAGCAGCGCGAAGGCACCGATGATGGCGTAGGGCAGGCCATCGGCGTCTAGGAGCGCCGTCAACTTGTAGAGCGCCTTGTGCGCCTCCGACTCACCCATGAAGAACCTCCCGCAGTACTCGACGCCACTCGCAAAGCGGGCCTCCGCTTCAGGCGACAGCGGGCCCGCTCCCCACACGGTTGTTGCGGGCGAGCCAGGTGCTGCGGCGCTCATGCCGATCATGTTAGCACCGAAGCTGCGCGGTCCTCGTCTGCGCGGCGCTCCCCTGGGTGGTCGCTGCACTTATCGCGTTATCCGCCGAACAGACCGTGCCGGAATCGCGGGACATCCGGAAGCAGCGGGGAATTGCTGGTCCGGAAGTCTGGCGATCTGGTGTTTCCTCGCAGGGATATTGGGTACCCTGTGGGGAGAACACGAGTTGGGCGGACGGAGAGCAGTGACGAGCGCGTCGAATCGCTAGCGCCGCCCCTAAACAACCCAGGTGTACCTCGATGGAAATCAAAGACTGGATTTCGATTGGCGCAGCCACCCTTTCGCTAGCGGCCCTGGTGATCTCACTGGTCAATCGCCAACGCGATCTCGCTCGTGCAGAGGCCTATCAGATCCGAACGCGCGTGTGGGACATTCTTAACGGAGAGCCCGGCTTCCGAACAATCAGCGCTCTGAGTGAGTCGGACGGAAAAACGGAAACGAGGCGGGGCCTGCTCGAGCGCACCGCCAATCAACTCAGGCTCGCGGGTGCCGCCGAACTCGGCGAAAAGTTGAGCACGCTCCTGAAATCAGAGTGGCCGACGCCTTCGCCCGATCCCCGGGACGAATTTCTAAGGTCGGCGAGGAAGTTCATGGAGCCAACCTAAAGCGTCTACCCGCCGCCCAACCCGCGTTGCAGCGGACGGCGCTTGCGCGCCGCTGCTGAACGCGAGATCGTTAGAGCGACAGGAATTTCTTCGGTGGTAGATCAAGAACAATGTCCATTTCGAGAAGGCCAAGTCGTCGTCTACCGCCCGTCCTTACGCGGCCAGGGTCAGTCGGTCATGACTGACTTGGCCGCACTTGTCCCCGGTGATCGGTATCGGATCGCCGGAATAGTCCAAGGCAAGTACGTGGTGATCGCAGGCTTTGAGAAATCACCAACGGGTGGGATGTATTGGACGGAGTTCTCCGAGACCTAACTGCCGACGCTTGGTGCGGTGTACCCACGCGTTGCAGCGGACGGCGTTTGCGTGCCGCCGCCGAACACGAGATCGCTAGATAGGGGCCCTGCTTGGCGTCCAAGGAACTCCGCGAACTTCCCGTTCGGTGGGCTACGTGGCTCGCGTCTCAGCCGGAGACAGGCATGGGCTACCAAGTGGTCGACGTTGTCCTCAACGGCGGCGCGATGTTTAAGGACGTGGCCGTGCTCGATGCCCACATCGTCGGTGAGGTTCGTGGGCACGCCACCGTTCCGTTTGATCCGACAGAGATAGCTGAGGTCACCCTGACCCACAACCGCTGGGAGTTCCGGCGTTGATCTTGGGACGGCTTGGCGCAGGGATGCTGTCTAACTCGCCGTTACAGACGGACTCGCGCGTCGGTCGCTGCGCGCCCGCTACGTCCGTTTTTCCTCGCCGCGCAGCAACCGACCGATGTTCTCACGATGGCGCAGGGTGACCAGCGCGGCGCCGCCGATGGCCAGACCGACGAACGGCGCAGCGGGCGCGTACCGAAAAACGAAGTAGAGGCTGAACGTCCAGACGCCCAGCAGCGACCCGAGCGACGAGAGCCGAGTCGCCGCGAACACCACGATGTAGACGCCGAACCCAAGCAGCGCCGCGACGGGCGAGAGCGCCAGCGCGACGCCCAGCGAGGTCGCGACGCCTTTGCCGCCGCGGCCGCGCAGGAAGATCGTGAACATATGGCCGACGATCGCGATGAAGCCGGCCAGCGCCACCACGCTCGGGGGCAGGCCGAGGCGGCGACCGAGCCAGACCGGCACGAATCCCTTGGCGGCGTCGGCCGCCAGCACGACGACGGCCCACCCCTTGCCGAGCGCCCGGGCGACGTTGGTGGCGCCGATGTTGCCGCTGCCGACCTTCCGCAGATCGACCCCCTTTAGGCGCGCCACCACGACGCCGAAGGGGATCGAACCGGCGACGTAGGCACCGACGCAGAGGAGGATCGCGGTCATGGCGTCGGCGTCGGCGTCGCGGGCGCGAAGACGGGCGCCGGCGGGTGGACCCGCGCCCAGAAGGCCGCCACGTCCTCGAGCGACTCGGTGCGCGGGCAGTCGATCGGCAGGCTCGCCCGCAGCATCGCGCCGTAGCTCTTGCGGGCGACGCGTCCGTCGAGGATGCCGACGATGCCGTGATCGCCGCGGCTGCGGACCAGGCGCCCGAACCCCTGCTTGAGCGCCAGCGCCGCGCGCGGCAATTGATAGCTGACGAACGGATCGCCACCGTCCTCCCGGATGCGGTCGATGCGCGCCGCGGTCAGCGGATCGTCGGGGACCGCGAACGGAATTCGATCCATGACGACCAGCGAGAGCGCCTCGCCCGGCACGTCGACCCCCTCCCAGAAGCTCTGGGTCGCCAGCAACACCGATCCGATGTGCGTCCGCAACGCGGCCAGCAACAGGTGGCGCGGGCGTTGCCCCTGCACCAGCAACGGAAACGGCAGCGTGGCGCGCAGCTGCGCCTCGGCGATCCGCAGGTTCTTGAAGCTGGTGAAGAGCAGCAGCGCGCGGCCGCCCGTGATCGCGCAGAGCTCGGCCATGCGCGCGGCGGCGGCCGGCGCGAAGGCGTCCTGGTTCGGCTCCGGGAGATCGGGCGCGACGTAGAGCAGCGCCTGGCGCGCGTAGCTGAACGGCGAGGGGAAGGTGGCCTCGGCGGCGGTGTCGTGCAGGCCGACCCGCGCGCGGAGATAGTCGAACGAGCCGGCGACGGTGAGCGTCGCGGAGGTGAGCACGATCGGCCCGGGGCAGGCGTCGAGCGCGCGCCCCAGCAGCGGGCCGACGTCGACGGGCGACGCGTGGAGCGCGACGTGGCGGGCCGAGGCGCCGAGCCAGCGCACGTGATCGCGTCCCCGCCCGTCGATGAGAACCGACAGATCCGTGCGCAGCGCGGCGGCACGCCGTCCGAGCGCCGCGACCTCGGCCGGACGCCGCGACTCGGCCACGGCGGCGCCGTCCGGGTCCAGCCAGGACGCGATCTCGTCGAGCAGCTCGTCGAGCCCGTGGTAGGCGGCGCGCGCCGGGCCCTGGCCCAGATCGGCGGGGAAGGGGCCGCTCGCCTCGTCGGCGCCGGGTCGAGGGGCCGGGACGAGATCTCGGAGCGCGTCGGCCAGCGTGGCGGAGGCGCCGGTCAGTCGAGCCGCCGCCGATTCGGCGCGCCAGGCGACGACGCCGCTCTCGCGCGCCAGATCTCGGGCGAGCGCGAACAGCCGGTGCGTCGAGGCGTGTACCCCGAAGAACTCGGTCGCGACCTCTTCGATTTGGTGGGCCTCGTCGAAGATCACGACCTCGTAGGGCGGCAGCACCTGTGCCTCGGGCCACCGCGCGCGCAGGGCCAGATCGGCGAAGAACAGGTGGTGGTTGACGATCACCAGCGGCGCGGCGGCGGCGCGGCGGCGCATCGCCGTCACGAAGCAGCTCTCGAAGAAGGCGCAGCGCGGGCCGATTCGCGTCTCGGGCGTCGCGGAGACCTCGCCCCACAGCGGCGCTTCGTCGGCCAGCTCCGCCAGGTCGGCCCGGTCGCCGGTCACCGACGATTCGGCGAAGGCCAGCAGGCGCTCGAAGTCGGGATCGGCCACCAGCGTCCCCTGCCGATCGCGCTCGGAGAGCCGCCGCCGGCAGATGTAGTTGCCGAGCCCTTTCATGACCGCCCATTCGAGGGGCCGGTCGAGGATGCCCGCGCGGGTGAGCATGGTCCGTAGGCGCGGCAGGTCGACGGTCGCGATCTGATCCTGCAGCGTCTTGGTACCGGTGCTGATGACGACCTTGCGGCCCGACAGCAGCGCCGGGACCAGATAGGCCAGCGTCTTGCCCGTGCCGGTCCCGGCCTCGATGAGCAGGCGCTCGTTCCCCTCGATCGCGTCGGCGATCCGCTCGGCCATCGCGAGCTGTCCGGCCCGGGCCTCGTAGCCCGACAGGATCTCGGCCGCCGCGCCGCCGGGTCCCAGGATTCGTCGAATGTCGCGGCGGGTCGCCTCGCGCGTCGCCGCGCCGGTCATTTCTTGCGGCCCGCTTTTTCGTCGATACCGGAGGTGCCGAAGCGGCGTTGCAGCTCCGCGAAGACCAGATCCACCGAAACCCCGGCGTTCTCCAGCCCGACCAGCGCGTGAAAGAGCAGATCCGCCGCCTCGTGGGCGGTGTGCGCGGCGTCGCCGGCGGGCAGCGCCTCCGCCAGCTCGCCCGCCTCTTCCTCGATCTTGGCGTTGATCTTTTCGAACCCGGCATCCAGCAGCGACACGACGTACGACTTTTCGGGGCGCTCACGCCTGCGCGCCGCGATCACCTCGGCCACGCGCGCCAGCACCAGCGCCGGCGGCTCGGGCGGCCCGTCGTCGGTTTCGAGCGCGCCGTCCGGGCCCACCCGCCGGAAGAAGCAGGAGGTGGCGCCGGTGTGGCACGACGGCCCCACCGCATCGACCAGGTAGAGGACCGCGTCTCCGTCGCAATCGATCCGGACCTCGCGCACGGCCAGTGTGTGCCCCGAGCTCTCACCCTTGCGCCAGAGCGCCTGGCGCGATCGGCTCCAGAAGTGCGCGGCGCCGGTGGCCAGCGTCGCCGTCAGCGCTTCCTCGTTCGCCCAGGCCACCATCCGCACCGTTCCCGTGCGCGCGTCTTGGGCGATCACGGGAACCAGCCCGGCACCGTCGAAGGCGATCGCGGCGAGCAGCTCCCCGGGTGCCGGCATCACACCACCTTATCCCGCACGGCCACGCCGCGCGCGCGCAAGTAGTCGTGCGCCTGCCCGACGGTCGATTCGCCGAAGTGGAAGATCGACGCTGCCAGCACCGCGTCGGCGTGTCCTTCGACGATCCCCTGGTAAAGGTGCTCCAGGTTTCCGACGCCGCCCGAAGCGATGACCGGCACCGGCACCCGGTCGGCGACCGCGCGGGTCAGCTCCAGGTCGAATCCGTCGCGGGTGCCGTCGCGGTCCATGCTGGTCAGCAGGATCTCGCCCGCGCCGTAGTGTGCCATGCGCTCGCACCAGGCGACGGCGTCGATGCCGGTCGGGCGCCGGCCGCCGTGGGTGTAGACCTCCCAGCGCAGCGGCGCCGAGCCCGGCTCGCGGCGCGCGTCGACCGCCACGACGATCGCCTGGTTGCCGAAGGCGTCGGCCGCGCGGCGCACCAGCTCCGGATCGGCCACCGCCGCGGTGTTGATGCCGGCCTTGTCGGCGCCCGCCAGGAGCAGCGCGCGCACGTCTTCGACCGAGCGCACGCCGCCGCCCACCGTGAGCGGAAGGAAGACCCGCTCGGCCGTTTCCCGCACCACGTCCAGCATGGTGGCGCGACCATCGGAAGAGGCGGTGATGTCGAGGAAGCAGATCTCGTCGGCCCCCTGCGCGTCGTAGGCGGCGGCGACCAGTACCGGATCGCCCGCGTCGCGCAGCTCCTTGAACCGCACGCCCTTTTTCACCCGACCGCCGTCGACGTCCAGGCAGGGAATGACCCGCTTGCAGAGCATGGCCGCTACGGACTCCGTGGGCGGACACGGGCCAGCGCCTGTTCGACGGTGAAGGCGCCCTCGTACAGCGCCTTGCCCACCACCACCGCGAAAGAGCCGGTCGGCACCAGCGCGTCGAGATCGTCGAGCCGCGCCACGCCGCCCGAGGCGATCACGGGACAGGGCCGGAGGCGCTCCGCGAGGCGTGCTGTCGCGTCGAAGTTGGGGCCCGACCGCATCCCGTCGCGCCCGATGTCGGTGTAGAGGACCGCGCCGGCCCCGGCCCGCGCCACCGCCAGGCCGATCTCGATGGCGTCGGCCTGGGTGTCCTCGGTCCAACCCTCGACGGCGACCTTCCCCTCGCGCGCGTCGACCGCGACCACGATCCCGCCCGGCCAGCGCGCGCAGGCCGCCTCGACGAAGGCAGGATCTTTGACCGCCGCCGTGCCGAGGATGACGTATTTGACGCCCAGGTCTATGAGGCGGGCGCAGTCGTCGAGCGAACGCACGCCGCCGCCCGTCTCGACCGCGATCCCGGCGGCCTCGACGATCCTTTTCAGCGTGGCGTGGTTGTCGATCCGCGCCGCGCTGGCGCGGGTGAAGGCGGCGTCCAGATCGACCACGTGGATCCGGGGCGCGCCCGCCGCGGCGAAACGCGCCGCGACCTCCCAGGGCGCGCGATCGTAGACCTTGGCGCTCTCGCGGCGCCCCTGTTCGAGGCGCACCGCCGCGCCGCCCAGCAGATCGATGGCGGGAAAGATCAGCATCGGGTCAGGCGTTCGCGAACCGGCGGAGGAGGGCGAGGCCAGCCGCCTGGCTCTTCTCGGGGTGAAACTGGGTGCCGAAGACGTTGTCGCGCGCGACGGCCGCGCAGAAGGGCGCGCCGTAGTCGGTTGTGAGCGCCACGTCCTCGGCACGCGTCGGGTCCGGGTAGTAGCTGTGCACGAAATAGAAGAACGCGCCGTCGTCGACTCCATCACCGACCCCGGCACCGACAGTGGCCGCCGGCCCGCGCTGGGTCCGATTCCAGCCCATGTGCGGGATCTTGAGACCCGGGCGATCGGCGAACCGGCGCACGCGCCCCGGCAGGATCCCCAGGCCCGGCGCTTCGGGATTCTCTTCGCTGCTGCCGAACAGCAGCTGCATCCCGATGCAGATCCCGAAGAACGGGCGTCCGGCGGCGATGAAATCACCCACCGCCTGGCGGAGCGCGCCGCCGCCGCGATCGAGGCCCGCCGCGCAGGCGCCGAAGGCCCCCTGGCCGGGGACCACCAGCTTGTCGGCGCGAGACACGACGTCGGCGTCCGCGCTGACCACCACCTCGGCGCCGACGGCGGTGAGCGCCTTGGCGACGCTGCGCAGGTTCCCGCTCCCCAGGTCCACGACGGCGATTCGCGCCGCGCTCACCTGGTGAGCGTCCCCTTCGTCGACGGAACGCCGACCACGCGCGGATCGACCCGCGCCGCCGCCGACGTGGCCCGCGCGAAGGCCTTGAACAGCGCTTCGATCATGTGGTGCGCGTTCTCGCCGTAGCGCACCTCGAGGTGCAGGTTGCACAGCGCGGCGCTGGCGAAGCCGCCAAAGAACTCGCGTCCCAGCTCCACGTCGAAGGTGCCCACCCGGCGCCCCTTGAGCAGATCGGCGCGGTAGACGAACGCGGCCCGCCCGCTGAAATCGACGGCCGCCGAGACCAGCGTCTCGTCCATCGGGATGGTCGCTTCCCCGAAACGGGTGATGCCGCTCCGGTCGCCCAGCGCCTCGCGGAACGCCTGTCCCAGGCAGATGCCGACATCTTCGACCGTGTGGTGGGGGTCGACCTCGACATCGCCGCTGGCCTGCACCTTCAGATCGTAGAGGCCATGGCGCGCGACCGCCTCGAGCATGTGGTTGAAAAATGGAATCGGCGTCTCGATCCGCCGCTGGCCGCTGCCGTCGAGCTTCAGGTGAAGCTCGATGGCCGTTTCCGAGGTCTTGCGTTCGATCTTTGCTTGTCGCGTCATGGGCCGCCCGGCGTCACCGAAAAAGGCGAGGCGGGGCGCGAAATCTTAACCCGCCGGGCGCCGGGAGCAAATGAACCGGCATGAGATCTTCAAGGAATCTCCGAACTCTAGCGATATAATCGACAGTCGACTCAATGGCCCGGCGCTCGCCCAGCCCGATCCTCGGGTACAACCACAATCTTCGTCACGGCGGTCGCGTATTCCACGTCCAGACCGAAGATTCGGGGCCGGGGTATGCGCGTCTCTATACGCACCTCTTCTACGAGGGGACGATTCTCTCGTCGAAGAAGCAGGAGTACGACCCCGAGGCGCACGAAGGCGTGGTGCGCGCGGCGATGCAGAAGCTCCACAAGCTGATGATCACCGAGCTCACCCACGCCGAGCACGACGTCCGTATCGCGGCGTTCTTCCCCTCGCGCGGAGAGCCGGCGACGCTCGCGGATCCCGCGCCGGCTGGGGCGGTGGACCTGCCGGTGGAAAGATCGGAAGAGCGTCGTGTAGGGAAAGAGTGTAG
>CALAOV010000375.1 GCA_937889515.1 uncultured Myxococcales bacterium
GGGCGCGCTGGCCGCGCTCGCCGCTGCTGGCGCGCATCGAAGGCTCGTGCGCCGGCGGCGCGCACGCCGCGTCCCTGCCTTGAACCGGACCGGCCTCGCCGGGATCGCGCTCTGCCTTCTCGGGGCGGTCGCCTGCAGCGGCGGGACCGAGACCATCGGCGCCGACCAACCGGCTGCTGGCTGCGACGCCACGCCCGCGCCGCCGCCGGCGAGCCTCGGGCTCGATCCCTTCTACGCCAAGTACCTCGACGCCACCGGCATCCCGGTCCTGGGCTCGACCCAGCCGGCGGACGCCGCGCTCGCGCAGGCCTGCACCATCGTGGTGCGGATGCTTTCGAGGCGCGACTCTCTCCGGCGGGCGCTGATGACCGACAGCATGCGGGTGGCGGTGATCGCCCGCGACGAGGTCACCACCGACATCCCGGAGTACCACGATCTCTATACGGCCTTCCCCAACACCAACTGGGACGCCGTGCGCGGTGCCGGCGCCACCCTCGCCCGCCCGGTCACCTCCGCGGGCGAGGAAAACCTGCTCTGCGCCGGCGGCGACCCCTATGCCGGCGAGAACGTCCTGGTGCAGACCTTCGCCTCCGCCATCCATCTGGGCGCCGCCGCCATCGACTCGGGCTTCGAGAACACTCTCGACAACGACTACCAGAGCGCGACGGCCGCCGGTCTGTGGGCCAACACCTACGCCGACATGAACGCGGGCGCCTACTTCGCCGAAGGTATCCAGGACTGGTTCGACGCCAACGCGCAGGCCACGCCGCCCAACGGCGTGCAAAACGCGATCAACACCCGGGTCGAGCTCCAGAGCTACGATCCGACCCTGGCGGCGCTGGTGGGGGCTTATCTGCCGTCCGACGACTGGCGCGCCGTCTGCCCGTAAGTCCGACGGGACTGTGATCTCGATCGTTTGACGAGGTGGTCGGCCCCGACGATCATGTCGCTCATGAAAATCGGACCCGGCTTGGTAGCGGTGGGTGGTCTCTGGTCGGCTCTGGTGGCCGGCTGCGGGAGCAGCGGCAGCTCGGGACCGAGCATCGCGCAGGCCTGCGCCGACGTCGCTGGACAGCGCTGCAACGAGCGGTCGGAATGCACCTTGCCGGACGGAACGACCGGAACCGGCTTCAGTCTCCCCGAGAACTACGGCGATCTGAGCACCTGCCTGACCCGGGAGACGCTGAACTGCACCAACGGCCTCATGTCGCCGGGGACCGGGAACAGCCCGGCGAAGGTCGAGCTGTGCGCTGCCGAGTTCGTCAGCTACACCTGCCAGAACTACTTCGACAACCAGCCGCCCACCGATTGCGCGGTGACCGGCTCCGAGGCCAACGGCGCCGGCTGCGCGTTCAACGGCCAGTGCGGCAGCGGGTACTGCCAGGGGACCAAGAGCTCCGCCTGTGGCACCTGCGCCGACGCGCCCGCCGTGGGCGCCGACTGCACGAACTCGAGCTGCACGACCGGCCAGCGATGTCTCACCGCGACCCGCCAGTGCGCGGCGGTGGTTTCGGAGAATGGCGCTTGCGATGCGACCCACCCCTGCGACAAGGGCCTGGTCTGCTTCGGCAACGACACCGCCACGAACACCACCGGCACCTGCGAGACCGCCGGAACGCGCGTGGGGCAAGCCTGCGGCGGCACCATGCCCGCCTGCGATGGCACCCTCGGCCTTTACTGCGGCGGCCCCGCCGGGGCCAAGACCTGCATGAGGGTCATCTACGGCGCGGCCGGCGGCCCGGACGGCGGCGCGGATGCCAGCGCGGCAAGCCCGGACGGGGGCACCGGCGCCGGCATCCCCTGCGGGGTGCTTGCCGATGGCACCCACGTCGGCTGCGTGGCCGGTGGTTGCTACACGGCGACCGGCGTCGCGAGCGGCACCGACCTCGGCGCTTGCAAACCCTTCGCGCCCGACAACGGGCCGTGCGACTACGTTCTCGGCCCGGACTGCATGCTGCCCGCGCGCTGCGCGGGGACCGGCGTCGGGACCGCCGGGACCTGCATGGTCCCGCAGGGGTCGAAGTGCACGGCGCCGTGACCGCCGCGAACCGCAATCGCGCGCCTGGCCGCCGGCGCTGACGGCGCGCGCGCCCCGGGCGGGGTAAAATTGGCAAAGTGGGAAAGACGGCGAGCCTGACCCCGCTCGGAATTCGGCGCATCGAGGCGCTGCACTACTACGTGCGCGATCTGCCGCGGACGCGGCGGTTCTTCGTCGACCAGCTCGACTTCGCGGAGATCGGCGCCAGCGGGCCCGAGCTCGAACGGCAAGGGCGGCAGCGCTCGGCGGCTTTTCGGGCGGGCGACGCGCTCTTCGTCATCCACCAGCCGATCGGCGAAGGGGGGCGCGCCTGGCGGTATCTGCGCAAGCACCCCGAGGGCGTGGGCACGGTGGTGTTCGAGGTCGAGGAGATCGACCGCGCGTTCCGACTGCTCGACGAGCGGGGTGGCACCCTCATCACCGACGTGCAGCGATTCACCGAGGCGGATGGGACGCTCGCGATGTTTTCGATCACCACGCCCTTCGGCGACACGACCTTCCGGTTCGTCGAGCGCCGCGGGTATGGGCGGCTCTTCCCCGGATTCGTGCCGGCGACGCCGGTCGCGACGCCGGTCGCGACTGCCTCACCCACCTCGAACAATAGCTTCGGGTTCGAGCGGATCGATCACCTGACCGCCAACTTCCAGACCATGAAACCGGCGCTGCTCTGGATGGAGCACGTCCTCGGTCTCGTCCCGCTGTGGGAGATCGCGTTCCACACCAACGACGTGGCGGCGACCGAGAAGCGCGCCCACGGGTCGGGCCTCAAGTCGGTGGTGATGTGGGATCCCGCCTCGGGCGTGAAGTTCGCCAACAACGAGCCCTTCCGCCCGTTCTTCAAGGAATCGCAGATCAACATCTTCGCCGAGGACAACCGCGGCGACGGCATCCAGCACTCGGCGCTCTCGGTGGGGGACATCGTGGGCGCCGTGCGGGGCCTGCGCGGGCGCGGCGTCGAGTTCATGGCGACACCCGGCAGCTACTTCGACGTCCTGCCCGAGCGGCTGCGCCAGATCGGCGTGGGCGCCATCGACGAGAGCGTCGACCTGCTGCGCGAGCTCGAGATCCTGGTCGACGGCACCGAGGCGCGGAGATACCTCCTGCAGATCTTCCTCAAGGAGGCGGCCGGCCTCCACCACGATCCGGCGGCCGGGCCGTTCTTCTTCGAGATCATCCAGCGCAAGGGGGACCAGGGGTTCGGCGCCGGCAACTTCCGCGCGCTGTTCGAGGCCATCGAACGGGAACAACAGCACCCACCGTCGAGCGGATCCCCACCGGCGCGTGCCGGCGGGCCGACGCTCCCGCGAATGTGAGGCGGCGGAATGCTCGATCGCATGGTCGCCGGTGAAGTCGCCGACAAGCCGCACACGGCGCTGCGCGACGGCGCCGGTCGCCTGCGCCACGAGGAATGCCTCACCCGCGACGGCTTCGACGGTCCGTTCACGATCCTCTACCACGCCGAACGCCCCCACACGGCGGCGCTGGCCGCGGCCGCGCACGGCTGGGAGATCGCCGGGCCCGACGATGTGGAGCCTCGCCCGCTGGCGCGCCGCCACTACCGCTGCCAGCAGCTTCCCCACCGGGGCGGCCCGGCCATCGATGCGCGCACGCCGCTGCTCTGGAACGGCGACGTGGTCATCTCCGTCCTGCACCCGGACGCGCCGGATCCGGTCTACTTCTCGAACGGCGACGGCGACGATTTGTTCTTCATTCTCGAGGGCGGTGGCATCCTGCGCTCCGCGCTCGGCGATCTGCCGTTCGAGGCCCACGACTACGTCTTGGTCCCCAAAGGCCTCCTGCACCGGTTCATTCCCACGGACGGGCCTCAGCATTGGCTGTCGATCGAATGCGCCGCCGGCTTCGGGCTCCCCAGGCAATGGCGCAACGAGGTCGGCCAGCTCCGGATGGACGCGCCCTACAGCCACCGCGATTTTCGGCGCCCGATCTTCGTCGGCCCGCGCGACGAAGGTCTGCGCGATCTGGTGGTCAAGCGGGCCGGCGGGTTTCACGGTTTCCGCTTCCCGCACGCGCCGCTCGACGTCGTCGGCTGGGACGGCGCGGTCTATCCCTGGGCGTTCCCGATCCTCCGCTTTGCACCGCGCGTCGGCCTGACCCACTTGCCCCCGACGGTCCACGGGACGTTCGCCGCGCGCGGCGCCCTCATCTGCAGCTTCGTGCCGCGGCCGCTCGATTTTCATCCGCAGGCCATCCCCTGCCCCTACCCGCATTCGTCGGTCGGCTGCGACGAGATCCTCTTCTACTGCGGCGGGACCTTCACCTCGCGCAAGGGGGTCGGCGTGGGCAGCCTCTCGCACCACCCGGCCGGGATCATCCACGGCCCGCACCCGGGCGCCTACGAAGGAAGCGTCGGCGCCCGCGCCACCGACGAGCTGGCCGTCATGCTCGACACGACGGCACCGCTGCAAGCCACCGGCGTCTGTCGTACGATCGAAGACCCGGACTACCACGCCAGCTTCGCGTGACGCGCCGACCCGCGGGTTTGAATCGCCGCGCCCCCTAGCGCACGGCGATAGAGACCTTAGCTTGCCCCGGCGTGCGAGGGATCACTCTGCGCGTTTCTGAAAACCAACCCACGGAGGTCTCCACATGGTTCGCTCATTACTTCGTTTCTCTCTGACTATCGCGGCGGTCGTCCTTCTCACCGGTTCCGTATCGCGCGCCGACACCGCGGGCGAAAAGGCCGGCAACCAGATGGAGAAGAAGGGGAACACCGAGGAGAAGGCCGCCGACGCCCAGAAGGCCAAGGGCGCGAAGATGGAGAAGGAAGGCAAGGCGGAGGAGAAGGCCGGCAAGAAGAACGACGACAAGACGGCCGAGGCCGGCGGCAAGGAGAAGAAGAAGAAAGGACACACCGTCGAGAAGGCCGGCGAGGCCAAGGGCGACGAGGCCAAGCAGATGGAGAAGTCCGGCAACGATTCGGAGAAGGCCGGCGTCAAAGCCAAGAAGGCCATCTCCGCCGGCAAGACCGACCCCAAGTAGAGGCTACGCGCCGACCGCGACCTCGCCCGCCCGCCTGCCGCCGGAGTCATCCGGCGAGCGGAGCGGGAGGTGAACCGAGAAGGTCGAGCCGCGGCCGAGCGTGCTCTCGACTTCGACCTTGCCGCCGTGCAGCTCCACCAGCCGGCGGGTGAGCGCGAGGCCCAGGCCCGTCCCCTCGGGGCGTACGCCGCCCGGCTGCCGCAGCTGCTCGAACTCGCGGAAGAGCCGGGGAAGATCTTCGCGCGCGATGCCGACGCCGGTGTCGGAGACGGTGACGACCAGGTTCTGATCGTCGGCGCGCGCCGCGAGCCGCACCACCCCGCCGCGCGGCGTGAACTTGATGGCGTTCGAGATCAGGTTGTAGAGTACCTGCTTGATCCGACCGGGATCGATGTTGACCTCCGGGAGGCTGGGCGGCACCTCGACCTCGAGATCGATCCCCTTCTTGGCGGCGACGGCGTGGATCACGCTGCGCACGACGTCGATGATGCTGCCGATCGGCGTCCGCTCGTACTGCAGGTCCATCCGCCCCGCCTCCACCTTGGAGATGTCGAGGATGTCGTTGACCAGCTGCAGGAGGTGCCGGCCCGAGACCAGCACGTTGCCGACGTAGCTGCTCTGTTTGGCGTTGAGCCCGCCGAAGATCTGCTGCTCGAGGAGCTCCGAAAAGCCGATCACCGCGTTGAGCGGCGTGCGCAGCTCGTGGCTCATGTTGGCGAGAAAGGCGCTCTTGGCGCGGTTGGCGGTGTCGGCCGCCTCCTTGGCGACGTGCATCTCGCGCTGGGCGCGCTCGCGCTCTTCGATCTCGCTCTTGAGCCGGAGGTTGGCGTCCATGAGCTGGCTGGTGCGCTTTTCGACCCGCACCTCCAGCTCGGCGTGCGCCGTCCGCAGCGAGACCTCCGCCGCCTTCCGCGAGGTGATATCGGCGAACGACGCCATGGCCGCGTAGGGAACGCTCTCGCCGAAGCGCACCAGCGGCTGCGAGTTCATCGAGATCCAGACCCGCTCCCCGTCACCGCGGGTCATGCCCAGCACCACGTTCTGCCGCGGCTCACCGGAGCGCAGCGTGGCCAGGAACGGCAGCGCGTCGCCGGTCACCGGCCGCTCGCTCTCGTCGACCGCGGAGGCGAACGTGTCGACGGAGGACCGCCCCACCATCTCCAGCGACAGCCGGGCCAGGATCCGCTCGCAGCTCGCGTTGGAGGCGATGACCTGCCCCTCGGCGTCGACGAGGATCAGCCCCTCGTCGAGCGCCGCGATCACCGATCGGTAGCGCTCCTCGCTGTCGCGCAGCCCCTGCTCGACCCGCTTGCGCTCCATGAACTGCCCGATCTGTCCGCCCAGCGCGCTCAGCATCGACAGGTGATCGTCGTTGGCCTGCCGCACGTCGTGGCTATAGAACGCCATCACGCCGATCACCTCGGGACCGTTGCGCAGCGGAATCGCGAACGAGCCGTGCAGCCCGGACGCGCTGGCGAACCCCGCCATCGGCAGCGTCGGCTCCTCGCCGAGGTCCGAGATCCAGAGCGGCAGGTGACGCTGCCAGACCCGACCCGGCAGGCCGGCGTCCGGCGCGATCCGGGTGTTGCGCCGCTCCTCCAGAAAATCCAGGTTCTGGTAGGCCTCGGCGTGCCAGAGATCCACGCAACGCAGGAACTGCCGCCCCTCTTCGACCTCCCACAGCTCGCCCACGTGCCAGCCCTGGTTCTCACCCATGATGCGCAGGATGAACGGCGCCGCCTCGGGCAGGCTGCTGGCGCCGGCCAGGACCCGCGTGATCACGTACTGCAACGACAGCAGGCGCTCGGTGCGCTGTCGCTCGGCCACCTCGCGCTCGAGCGCTGCGCGGCTGGTTTCGATGGTGGCCTGCTTCTTGGCCCCGCTCAGGATGTCGTTCTGGCTCTTGTCGATCGCCAGCAGCAGCAGCACATCTTCGATCACGATGAACGCGGGGTCGACGAACCACCGCCAGCGCTCGAAGTGGGCCGGCGAGAGGCCGGCTGCGGCATGCGACAGGGAGTAGCTGCGCAAGACGTGGTCGACGACGCCGATGAAGCTGGCCAGCAGCACGACGGTCGGATCGCGGTACATCGCCAGGAAGGCCAGCGACGCGAAGAGCACCGAGTGCATCTCGGAATGGCCGCCGGACAGGTGGATCAAGAGCGCGCTGACCAACCCCTGCCCGATCGCGATCTCGTGCCGGGTCAGCGTCGAGCCGGGGTGCCGGATCGCGACCAAGATCGGCAGCGCCGTGATGGCGCCCCCCAGCAGGAACGCCTTCCAGGCCAGCGGCGGTAGGTGCATGAGCGAGCCGTTCCAGGGATCGGGCGACGCCCAGAGCGCCGTCGCGATCCCCGCCAGCCACTGCGCGAGCAGCAGCCAGAGGAACATGCGGTCGGTGTGCTCCCAGATCTCCTGTCGATACTCCGCGTAGAGCCGCCGCGTCCCCGGAGTCTCGTCCTCGAGCCGCACGCCTACCCGATCGCGATTCCGCCGCGACCCGGCGCGGACGAAGGCGCGGATGCCGAGGCCGATCCGGCCAGGGGCAGGCGCGCGACCGGCAGCCGCACGCAGAAGCAGCCGCCCCGACCGGGACCGTCGTCGATCCAGATGGCGCCGCCGTGGACACTCACCGCCCGCCGGCAGAACACCAGGCCGAGCCCATGGCTGGTGCGGGTGTCCTGCGCCCCCGCCCGCTCGAATCGCCCGTACTTCTCGAAGATGAGCTGCCGGTACGCGCTGGGGATCCCCTCCCCCTCGTCGCGCACGCGAATCTCGACGGCGGGCTCGGCGCCGTCGTCCATGGTCGCGGGCGTGAGGTCGATGGAGATGGTGGCGCGGCGCGGTCCATATTTATAGGCGTTGTCGATCAGGTTCTCGAGCAGCCGGCGCACCAGGTCGCGATCCCCGCGCAGGGTCCCCACGCCGGAGGCCACGGCCAGCGACAGGTGTTGCTCCTTGTCCTCGATCCGCCGGCCCATCTCCGAGCAGACCTGGCCGACCAGCACCGGCAGATCGAACTCGGTCACCTGGGGGACCAGCGCGCCGTCTTCGCTGCGGCTGACGTCGAGCAGGTTCATGACCAGGCGGACCATCGATTGCGAGGCCCGCATGACGTCCTCCAGCGCATCGCGCTCGTCGCCCACCGTCGCGCCGCGGCCGAGGACGTACTGGACGTTGGAGAGGATGCTCGACAGCGGATTCTTGAGATCGTGAACGATGAGGGTGGTCAGCTCCTCCTTCTGCCGTTGGGCCGCCAGCAGCGCGTTGCGCTGGGAGCGGATCACCTCGTAGTTGCGGCGAAGCTCGTCGGACAGCTGCTTGATCCGCAGGAGCGACCGAACCCGGATCAGGAGCTCGGTCCGGTTCAGCGGCTTGGTCAGAAAATCGTCGGCCCCCGAATCGACCGCGGCCTTGTGGGTCTCGAGGTCGCCGAGCGCGGTGAGAAACAGGACCGGCGTCTCGCCGACCTCGGGCAGCGCCCGGATCCGGCGGCAGGTCTCAAAACCGTCCATCCCCGGCATGAGCACGTCCAGCAGCACCAGATCGGGCCGGCGCCCCTCCAGCAACACCAGCGCCTGGGCGCCGCTCTCCGCCTGCAGGACCGCATAACCGGCGCCGACCAGATGTCCCTCCGCCACCTCCCGGTTCTGGAGGTTGTCGTCGACCACCAGGACGGTGGCTGGGGGTTCAACCGACGTAACGGACACGCAGGGGATCCTCCGCTGGGGTGGCGTTCTTGAGATAGGACTCGACGATGGCGCCGAAGGTTCGGGTGTCGATGGGCTTCGAGAGGTATCCCTGAAACCCGATCCCGAGCAGCCGTTCGCGATCGCCCGGCATGGCCAGCGACGTCACGGCGACGATCGGGAGCTCGGCGAAGCCCGGGCGGCCGCGCACGTCCCGAATGACGGCCTCCCCGCCGCCGCCCGGAATCTGGACGTCCAGCAACAGGAGATCGGGCCGGCCGGCGTCCAGAGCCCGCCGCGCCTCGTCGACGGTCGATGCCTCGAGCACCTCGTGTCCGCGCAGCTCCAGGATGTCGTGAATCAGTAGGCGATTGAGCAAGTTGTCTTCCACGATCAAGATGCGCGCCGGTGCCGCTGCACGCGCGACCGCTGGTTCTCCGTCGGGCTTCGCCGTCATCTTGGGGGACCGGCGGTGTCGACCGTGGGGCCCCCCGATGGCTTCGGCAGATTTCTGGCGCCCCTTAATGGCCGTCGGACGCGTGGCGTCGCCGGAAGCTCGGCCACAGGGACGGCGCCCTCCCGGTCTTGTTGCCGGGAATTGTAAAAGTTGTGTTACTTTGCGCCGCGCGTCGCCCGGTCTCGGGGTTGGGACGCATATCGCAACATTGGGAGATAGATCATGAAAATTTTTGGAGCGCGGTTAGTGACGGTGGCGGGCCTGGTCGGCATGGCGGGGTTCCTCGGTAACGTCAACTGTGGCAGCAGCAGCAACGGGACCGGCACGGCGGGCACCAGCGGCGGCGGCCATGGCGGCGCGGCGGCCGGTT
>CALAOV010000376.1 GCA_937889515.1 uncultured Myxococcales bacterium
GCGGGCGGCGCTGGCCTATGAAGAGCTGGGCGCCGACACCCGAGCGGCGGAGGCCTGGGGCGCGCTGGGCGATCTCGAACGCATGGAGGCCGCGCACGCGCGCGAAGAACATCGGGACGCGGCCCGCCGGGGGACCGGAGATCTCTGGCGGCATTTCGAGGAGCTCCTCACCGGCGGCGAGCGGCTCCGGGCGCTGGGGGTGCTGGCGCGGATCACGGGCGGCGAGGAAGCCGCCCCGGCGCGCCTGCGTGCGGCGAGCATCGAAAACCGCCTCTGCCGGGGCCGCGCGGTGAGCTTGCGCGCGCCGGGCGGTCCCTGGTTTCGCTTGGCCGTGACCCCCAGCGAGATCGGCCGCGATCCCGGGGCGGGCCTGCCCCTGCGTGACCCGTCCGTCTCGCGGCGACACGCGCGCCTTCGCGCGGGCGACGGCGGCATCTGGATCGAGGACGCCGGATCCCGCGGGGGCGTCGCGCTCGGCGGTGCCCGCCTCGACCGGGGCGCCGCCCTCCCGTTGGGGGGCAGCGGCGAGCTCGGGCTGGGGCCGACCACGGTGCTCCGCTTTGCCGAGACGCCGGGCGGCGTCTCGTTCGAGGGGGCCAGCGGCCTCGACCGTGGGCTGCGGGCCCTGGTCGGCGCCGCGCCTCTGTCGCTGGGGCCGCTGTTTCCGACGGCCGGCAGCCTGACCCTCGAGATCGCCAACGACGTCGTTCGCCTCGGGCGCGGCGGGGACCTCGCGGTGCGGGTCGACGGCCACTTCATCGGTCCCGGCTGCGATCTCCTGCACGGCGACGTGATCGAGATCCCGAGCGCCGACTTGCGCCTCGAGGTGCGGTGAGCACCGGGGAACCGCCCGCAGGGGGCCCGGCCGATCTTCTGGCCGAAGCCGAGCGCGCCGAGCGGGCCGGTGATCTGGTGGGCGCCGCCATCGCGCTGCGCAACCACCTCGAACGCCATGGGGACGACGGCCCCGCGCGCCTCCGTTTTGCGCGGCTCTTGCTCTCCTCGGGGGAGCGCGCCGCCGCACGACAGGCCCTGGCCCCCCTGGAAGACGCCGGCACGGGCGCCGAGGTGGGCAGCCCCCTCGGCCGGCAAGCCGAGCGACTGCTGGCCGAAATCGACGAAGCCGAGGGTGCCACGTCGTCGGCGGCCCTCCGCTGGGAGCGCCTCCTCGCCGACGACATCGACGACCTCCAGGCGCGGGCCCGTTTGGCGCGTCTCCGCCCCGCGGGGGCCACCGCGGGGCTCGAAGGCGGGGGCCGGCCCGATCGGGCGGAGACGCTGGTCTCGCCGGAGGGGGTCGAGACCCTGCGCTTCCGCCTGCTGCGCGAGATCGGGCGGGGGGCGACGGCGACCGTGTACCTGGCGCGGGACGAAACCCTCGCTCTGACGGTCGCGCTCAAGGTCTTGCACCCGCAGCTGGCCGAGGCGCGGCGGTCCGATGCCCTCCGCCGTTTCTTCGCCGAGGCCCGCCTGGCGGCGGCGATCCGCCACCCGGGCGCGGTCGCGATCTACGACGTCGACGAGACGGCGCGCGCCCTGGCCATGGAATGGATCCCCGGGGGCACCTTGCGAACCCGCCTGCGCGAGATCTCGGGAGGGCTGCAGAGGGCGGAGCTGACCGCCACCGCCCGCGGTCTCCTCACCACGCTCAAATATCTCCACGGCCGCGGCATCGTGCACGGCGATCTCAAGCCGTCGAACCTCCTCCTGCGCGCGCCCGGCGAGGTCGTGATCGCCGATTTTGGCGCGGCCGAGCTGATCGGCGCCACCCGCGTCGCCACCACGGACGCCGGGGGAACACCGCTCTACCTGGCGCCCGAGCAGTTTCGGGGCGCGCCCAGCTCTCCCGCCACCGACCTGTACGCCGTCGGCGCCGTCCTCTTCGAGATGAGCGTTGGACACCCGCTGCGCAGTCACGCCAGCCTGGTGCGCGGATCTGCGATCGAGCCGCTGGCGGCCGACCGGCGCGATCGGCTGGCCGCGTACGGCCCCCGCTGGCGCGACCTGATCGTCGCCCTCCTCAGCCCCGACCCCGCCGCCCGGAAGATCCCGGCGGCGTCAGACCTCAGTAAATATTGATCTGCAGGGCGACGTTGAGATCGACGACGGCGGAGAAGGTCGGCAGGCCGGCCAGCGCGTTGATCTCCGCCACCAGCGAGACCGGCTTCGAGACCTCGTAATAGACGCCACCCCCGAGGCCGGCCAGGCCGTATCCGCCCATGACCGTGTCCTTGAAGTCGGAGTCTTTCGTCTGCCCCGCCGCGGGGTAGACCACCAGCCGGAATTCGCCCCCGCCGGCCATGACCGAGCCGAAGAACCGGAGCTGCGATTGCTTGGTGTAGAACAGCAGCTTGGCGAGCACGGCAATCGCACCCTTCGCCGCGTAGTCCGAGTATTTGGCAGGCTGCCCCGTGTACTGCAACCGTCCTTCGATCGATACCGCCATGTCGGGATTGAGCTGGTAGCCGAACTCCGGCGCGAGGTGGCCGAGGCCGGCCCAGGCCAGGCCCGGTACGAACTCGTCTTTCAACGCGTGGAATGCCGGATCGGGTGACTTGTTGACCGCCTCGAACCCGTTCCCCTTGGCGTAGCCGTAGCCCGTCCCGAGGCCGATGCCGATCCACCACTTGCGCTTGCCGAAGCGGGTGTCGAGCCCCTCGCGCGCCTTGTCGATGTGCCCGAGGTGCAGACGGGGGCTGCGGGACCCGCCCTCCGACTGATCCTCGAGCGGGTTCTCGTCCTCCTCGTTGCCCGACTTGGCCTTGGAGACCTCGTGCTTCGACTCTTCCTCGACGACCAGGATGATATTGGGGCTGTCGGCGCCACCGTTGGCGACCACCGGCTTGCCGTCGGCGTTGCGCCCCTCGAAATAGAACTGGAACGATTTTCCGTCGACGGCCTTCTTGGGAACCTTGGCCTGCAACCAGCCCTTGGGGGTCTTGGTCATGGCGACCTCGGTGTAGTCCTCCTTGCCGGGCGCACGATAGAGCAGGTAGACGCTGGTCACCGGGAGCTTGGGCGCCACCGCGCAGCGCAGGATGAGCGGCTTGTCGATGATGGCCTCGTCCGGCGTGGGGCAGTCGAGCGCCCCGATGTGGGCGGGCAGGTCGGGCTCGCCCCCGTCGTCGTCCTCGTCGGAGCTGGGCTTTCGGCGGGCATGCTCGGACGGCGGCGTATCGCCTTCCATGACCGGACCGCGCCGGCGTTTCTTCGAGGGCGCGGGCTGCGCGCTGTCGTCGCTGGCACCCCCGCCCGCCTTGCGCTGGGCCTCCGCGAACGCCGCGCTGACCTCGGCGGTCTCGATCCCTTTCGAAAGCTGAATCGTCGGGTCGATCTCGAGCGCCCGGGCGAAGCTCTGCATCGCCTTATTGCGATCCTTGAATCCCGTCATGTAGACGGCGGCCAGGTGAACGTAGGTGCGCGCCATCACCGGGTGGTTGTCGAGGCCGGCCTTCTTCCCCGCCACCAGCGCGTCGAGCAGCCGGCGCTTGGCGGAGTCCCACTCGAGGGTGTCGTAGTCCTCGAGAGCCTTCTTGTTCATCTGAACGAGCTTGTCGACCGCCGCCTGATCCTCCGCGAAGGCACGGGCGGCGGGCAGCACGACCGCGCCCGCGCAGGCGAGGGAGACCGAGAGCAAAGCGATGGTGTGGGAACGAATCATTGCTTCTGTGTCCTCTTATTGCTGCGTGATGAAGAACTCCACCCGTCTATTCTTCTCCCGCCCCGCGGCCGTCTTGTTGGTCTCGATCGGTTGATCCGGGCCGAAGCCCTTGGCATCCATCCGAGACGGATCCACCCCCAACCCTACTAGATGTTGTCGCACGGACTCCGCACGGCCCGCCGACAGCTGCATATTGTGGGTGTGGGTCCCCCGGACGTCGGTGTGACCTTCGATGCGGACCGTCATGGTCGGGCGGGACTTGAGCACGCTCGCGATCTCGTCGAGCAGCGAGAAGCTGCGCGCCTGGATGGTCGCCTTGTTGGTATCGAAGAAGATCTTCTGTTTGAGCTCGATCTTCTCCTGGGTGACCACGATGTGCTCGAATTTCTTGGGGCAGCCGTCGTTGTCGGCCGGACCGGGCTCGTTCGGGCACTTGTCGGCCACGTCGAGAACGCCGTCTTTATCGTTGTCGGGATCCGGGCAGCCGTCGGCGTCCTCGAACCCGTCCTTGTCCTCCGGCTGGTCCGGACACTTGTCGACCTTGTCGGGGATGCCGTCGGCGTCGTTGTCGGGATCCGGGCAGCCATCCGCGTCCTCGAACCCGTCCTTGTCCTCCGGCTCGTTGGGACACTTGTCGGCCGCGTCGAGGATGCCGTCCTTGTCGTTGTCGGGATCCGGGCAGCCGTCGGCGTCCTCGAACCCGTCCTTGTCCTCCGGCTGGTCCGGACACTTGTCGACGTCGTCGAGGATGCCGTCGTGGTCGCGGTCGCCGGGCGTGGGCGGCGCCGTGCACTTGTCGCGCGGCGACAGACGGTAGGCCGCGCGCGCGTTCCGGTCCGCGATCTGCACGTGGTCCCGCGCGCGAAAATAGTCGCCCTGGTCCAGCTCGCGCTGGGCGAACTCGACGTGCGTTTCGGCCAGGGCCAGCTCGCGCGGCGCGCACTTGTAGGCGCCGTTGTCGCGCGCCTCCTTGGCGATGCTGCGCACCTCGTGCACGTTGGATTCGAGCTGCACCCCGGCGCAGCCCGCCGCGCCGAGGGTGGCGAGTAGGACCAGCGTGCGCCCGAAGGCCGCCCGAGGCGAAGACCCGCCCATCACTCGGTGCCTGGCGTCGTCGCGCCGCGCTCGCGCGCCCGCTGTTTGGCGGCCGCCGCCGCGGGATCGTCGTCGACCGAGCCCGGCTCTTCGTTCTGGCTCTTGGGCTTGTACGCGGGCGCCGCGTCGCCGTCCTTCGCGAGCCGGGCCACCGTGATCGCCCGGGCCCGGTTGGCCAGCTCTTCCGCCTTGCGGCCGTACTCGATGGCGTCTTCGTACTCGGCGTGCCCGGCCTCTTCACGCGCCTTGTGCAGGTACTCCTCGGCGGCCGTGTACTCGTAGGGGGCGTAGCGATCCGACTGCGCCAGCTTGGCGGCCGAGACCGCCGAGGCCGCCTTGTTGCCGACCTGGTTGATGTACTCGACCGGACCACACCCCGAGAAAGTCGCCAACCCAAACACCGATCCGACGAGGAACATAAATCGCGCGGACGAAGCTCGGCTTGGCCGAGCGAAGTCCTTCGCGGGAGGGTACGGGAACCCCTTCAGGGTTCCCGCGAAGATGTTTCGGGCCAATGCGACTCGACCGTAGCAACTCGCCTTCGGCTGGTCAATCACGCGCATGTCTTGCGCCGCGAGTTTATCCGCGATATGAGCAACCCGTTATTTTTCCTCAACAGCACCCTACCCTTCTGGAGGTGTCCCGGTGAAACAACTGATCGCCTATCTGCTCGATCACGCGATAATCGATTTTTCAGGCGATCTCACCCTGGCCATGGTGCGGGATTTCTTGCGTGAGGACGATAGCCCCGAAGGACGAAAGCTGCTCGGCAAGCTTGTCGAGGACCGCGGCGTCGACGACATGGTCGTCACGCTCGCCGACTGCTTGCAGGACTACCTGCGAACTGGAATCACCGACGACGTGGTTCGCGAACAGATTCGCCTCTACAGCGAGAGCTGAGCGCTCGCTGCGGCTGGCGCTGACAGTCGTCCTGGGCCTGCCGGCGGTGGGCCTGGCGGCGACCGGCTGCAGCTATCCGACCAGCACCACCCCCTACCCCGGCGCCTGCGTGCCGATGGCGGTGGCCAGCTCCTCGCCCGCCGCCGACAGCACCACCGCCCCGACCGATGGCGCCATCGGGATCGCCTTCACGGACTATCCGGATCCGGACACCGTGGGGACCCCCAGCATGTTGCTGACCACGGGTGTATTTCGCGTCCCGGAGACCTATCGGGTCGATCTCGCGGACAAGACCGTGACGATGATCCCGGTGGGGTCTCTGATAGCGCACCTCGGCTACAGCGCCAGCGTGTTTCCCGACCTGCGTTCTCTGGCCGGGTGCTCGGCCACGTTCGAGATCGTCTCCTTCGACACCGGCGACGGGCCCGCCAACCTGCCGCCCCCGCCGGTGCCCACGCTCTCCGACGTACAGCCAATCCTGGACGGTCGCTGCGCCGACAACTGCCACGCCGACGCCAGCGGGGGCTGCCTGGCGGCGCCGATGTCCGGGCTGTCGCTCTGCGCGACCGACGCCCGGAACGCCCTCATCGACGTCCCCTCCCGGGAGGTCAGCAGCCTGCTGCTGGTCGCACCGGGCGATTCGGCCCGCAGCTATCTTCTGCGCAAGGTCCTGCCTGCCACGGTGGGCGGAGGGCCCATCCCCACCACCTTGGGGCAGCGCGAGCCGCCCGGCGACCCGCTCACCCAGGACCAGCTCGCCACCCTCGCCGCCTGGATCGACGGCGGTGCCCTGCCTTGATGTCGGCCAATGTGGGAAGCTGTCCTCGGATGACCGGGTTTAACGTCGTGTGGCGAAACTACCGATGAAGACGCCGGTGTCTACCCGCGAGTCATCCGAGCCGCGGCCCAAGGCCTCGCCCGCGGCGCCCGTCACCTTTGGCCGCTATCGGCTCCTGGGGCGCATCGGCGAAGGCGGAATGGCTGAGGTTTACCGCGCTCTCATGACGGGACCCGAGGGGTTCGAGCGTGAGCTGGTCCTCAAGCGAATCCTGCCGCGGCTGTCCGGCACGGGCGACTTCAAGACGATGTTCATCCGGGAGGCGAAGATCTCGGCGCTGCTGCTGCACCCGAACATCGTCCAGATCTACGAGTTCGGCGAGGCGGACGGGGCCTACTTCATCGCGATGGAGAACGTGCAGGGCGTGACCCTGCGCGAGGCGCTCACCACGCTCCGGCGCGAGCAACGCGCGATGCCCTACCTGGTGGCCGCCGACATCGCCCGCCAGATCTGCATCGGGCTCGACTACGCCCATACCTTGAACGGTCCCGACGGCGTGCCGCTGGAGATCGTCCACCAGGACATCTCGCCGACCAACATCATGCTGGCCTACAACGGCACGGTGAAGATCCTCGACTTCGGTATCGCGCGCGCCGCCTCCTTCGCCGAAGAGGAAGCCAAAAAGGGGCTCATCAAGGGCAAGGTCAGCTACCTGTCGCCGGAGCAAATTCACGTCCGCCCGTTCGACTCGCGGGCCGATGTCTTCGCGCTGGGGGTGGTGTTCCACGAGATGTTGACCGGCCGGCGCCTGTTCCAGGCCAAGAACGACATCACCCGCATGCGCCAGCTGCTGTCCCAGACGGTTGCGCCGCCGTCGGCGCTGAACGCGGCGATCCCGCGCGAGCTCGATCGCATCGTCATGCGCTCGCTCGAGATGGACCCCGAGGCGCGCTATCAGACCACCGCCGACATGGCGAGCGACCTCGAACGGACCCTCATCGCCGCGCGCTACTCGAGCCGGGAGCTGTCGAAGCTGCTGCACGGGCTGTTCTTGCCCGACGAGGACCCGCTGGTGGTCGTCGACACCGGGGACGGACAGACCGTCGCGCTCACTTCGCCCGGCACCGGTACGCACAGCGGCTCGGGTACGGGCTCCGGCACCAGCTCGGGCTCGCGCTCGGCTTCGGGCTCCCGCTCCGGGTCTGGCCCCAGGAACACCGGTCCGCAGCCGGCCGAAAGCTCGCTGACCGAGCCCATCCCCGACGTCGCGGAGGAGGTGAAGCGCCGGACCGATTCGGGCGCGCAGCGGATGGAGAAGGTCCTGCGCGCCGAACAGGGACGCCTGGCCCGGGCCCGCTTCCGCAAACGGGCAAAGGTCTTTGCCGGAGCGGCCGGCGTCGCGCTCCTGGTGGGCGCCGCGGGCTGGGCGGGGCATCGCTACCTGCCC
>CALAOV010000377.1 GCA_937889515.1 uncultured Myxococcales bacterium
CGGCGGCTCGGCCCGCGCTCCCGTGGACGAGCGTCGAGACGGGCACCTCAGATCACTTTCTTGTAGACCTCGCCGTCGACGAACACGCGGAAGAGCTGCGCGTCGCACTTGCCGGCGCGGACCTCGGATTCGAGGATCGAGAGCGCCCGATCGATGGGCACCGCTTTCTTGTACGGGCGGTCCGAGGCGGTCAGCGCGTCGAAGATGTCGGCGATGGTCATGATCCGCGATTCGATGGGGATGTCGCCGGCGCCCAGGTGATGCGGATACCCGCTGCCGTTCAGGTACTCGTGGTGGGCCGCCGCGATCCGCGGCACGTCGGCATAGCGTCTACCCCAGGGGATCGTGCTCAGGAACTTGTAGGTGTTGGTCACGTGACGTTCGATCTCGACCCGCTCGATCTCGGTCAGGCTTCCCCGGCGCACCTGCAGCGCCGCCACCTCGTCGCTTTCGAGGTACGGGCGCAGCTCGCCGTTCGGCGCCAGATAGACCAGCCCCGCGATCTCCACCAGGCGCTCGAAGCCCCCCTGATCGAGGACGGTCGGCTCGTTGACCCTGTTGACGAAGGCCCAGGCCTCGTCGACCTCGTCCATCCGGCGCCCCAGCTCGGCGTCGATCTCGCCGAACCGCGCCGGCAGATCGCCCTTCGAAAGCTCGAGCGCGACCCGCAGCTTGCGCTCGGCGTGCTCCACCTCGAGCGCCTTCTTGATGTACGAGAAGCGAAGCTTGACCAGCTGCCGGTCCTCTTCGTAGAGCTTCTTGGCCTTGACCAGAACCTTCTCGCGCACGCCGACCTTGCCGAAATCGTGCAGCACGCCCGCGTATTCGATCTGCTGCAACTGGGTCTCGTTGAAGCGCACGTCGGCGAACAATCCGTCCGGGATGGCGTCGATCTTCTTGGCCAGCTCCACCGAAAGCGTCGCCACCCGGCGCGAGTGACCGGAGGTGGTCGGATCGCGGGATTCGATGGCGATCACGGCCGCGTCGACGAAGCCGTCGAACAGCTTGCGGATCTCGTCGTAGAGCAGCGCGTTCTCCAGCGAGACCCCCGCCTGCGCGGCCCAGGCCAGCGCCAGCTCCTCGGCCCGCTGGTCGAACGGAATCACCTCGCGGTCGATGTCGGCGGGCGCGAGCGCCCGGCGCGGGTCGCGTTTCTTGTTGATGAGCTGGACGACGCCGATCACCTCGCCCATCGCCGACAGCATCGGCACCGTGAGCATCGAACGGGCCCGGTACCCGGTCTTGTCGTCGAAGCTGCGGTTGTGGCGGAGGGTCGGCGTGCGGCGACCGGGAAGGGCCGGGGCGGCCGGGGCCGTGGCTCCGGTCGCGCCGATGGTCCCGGTCTCGCCGATAGTGCCGGCCGCGCCGGTCGTCGGGTCTTGAAGGCGGGCGAGATCAGCGATGTTGATCGGCTGGCCGGAGAGCGCCGCCTGTCCGACGATCGACTTCTCGTCGACGGCCAGCGTGAACTCCTTGAAGTCGATCTTGATCGAGTCGTTCTGCGAGAGCATGAACCGCAGACGCTTCTGCGGCGGGCTCGCCTCGTCGTCCTCCATCACGTAGACGCTGCCGGCGTCGGCGCCGGTCACCTGCCGACAGGAGTCGAGGATCAGCGCCAGCAGCTTGCCGATGTCGCGCTCGGAGGCGAGCGCCCGGGACGTAGCGACCAGCTGCGACAGCTCGTAGCGGGATCGCTCCGCCGCGGCCTGCTCTTCGGTGGGTGGCGCTCCCGGCTCGCTCACGGGCCCCAGATTACCTCAACCCGGGGTCGGCTTGGCTTTGGCGTTGTCGTAGGCCTTGATGATCTGCTGAACCAGCGGGTGCCGCACCACGTCCACCTCGGTGAAGTAGCGAAAGGCGATCCCGGGGATGTTGGAGAGCAGCGCGATCGCCTCGTTCAACCCCGAACGGCGGTTGTCGGGCAGATCGATCTGCGTCACGTCGCCCGTGATCACCGCCTTCGACTCGAAGCCGAGGCGGGTGAGGAACATCTTCATCTGTTCGGGGGTGGTGTTCTGCGCTTCATCGAGGATCACGAACGCGTCGTTGAGCGTGCGACCGCGCATGAAGGCGATCGGCGCGACCTCGATGAGGCCGCGGGCGACCAGCTGGTCGGCCTTCTCGAAGTCCATCATGTCGTGGAGCGCGTCGTAGAGCGGCCGCAGGTAGGGCGAGACCTTCTCCTCCATGCTACCGGGGAGAAATCCGAGGCGCTCACCGGCCTCGACGGCCGGGCGGGTGAGGACGATCCGCTTGACCTGCTTTTCCATGAGCGCCCGGATCGCCAGCGCCATGGCCAGGTAGGTCTTGCCGGTGCCAGCCGGGCCGATGCCGAAGACGATGTCGTGCTCCCGAATCGCGTCGGCGTAGCGCTTCTGCGCCAGTCCCTTGGGGGAGATCGGCCTGGCGCGTCCGGCCACCAGGATCGTGTCGTGGAAGACGTCGCGCAGATCGACGCCCGCATCGGCGCGCAGCGCGACCGCCGCGCGGCCGATGTCCTCGGGGCTGATCGACGTCCCGCCGCGCGCCATGCCGTAGAGCTGCTCGACCAGGCTGCGCGCGACCGACACCATCTCACCCGGACCAACGATGGTCAGATCGTTGCCGCGGCAGTGAACCTGCGCGCCGGTCTCGCGCTCGATGATCTTGAGGTTGGCGTTCCGCTCGCCGTAGAGCGCCAGGGCGACCCGGTTGTCCTCCAGGGTGAGACGCTCGGTGACGAGGCTCTCGGTGACCGTGTCGCTCAACGTCCATGCCAATAGCACGCGGGTCGGGCGCGTTCAAACCTCCATCCAAACGCGTTATGCTGCGCCCCGTGCCGAGCCCGCCCCCGCCCGTGGCGCTTCCCGATCTGACGCCGCTCCCCGGCAAACAGACCGGCGCCGAGGTGACCAAGCTGTGCGGCCTCATGCAGCGGCTGCTGGCGGAGGGCGGTTGTCCCTGGGATCGCGAGCAGACGCTGGAGACCCTGGTCCCCTTTCTGGTCGAGGAGACCTACGAGGTAGTGGACGCGCTCGCGAGCGGCAACGCCGACGACCACCGCGAGGAGCTGGGCGACCTGCTCTTGCAGATCGTCTTCCAGTCGGAGCTGCGATTCGCCGAAGGAAAGTTCGGCATCGACGATGTCGCGCGGGGGATCGTGGCCAAGCTCGTGCGCCGGCACCCGCATGTATTCGGGGATGTCGTCGCCAAGGACGCCGGGGACGTGCTGGCCAACTGGGCCAAGCTCAAGGCCGCCGAGAAGGCGGAAAAGGGGAAGCACGGCGCCCTCGACGGGATCCCCCAGAGCGCACCTGCCCTCTTGCGGGCCACCCGCGCGGGTGAAAAGGCCGGCGCGGTCGGGTTCGACTGGCCCGATGCCGACGGCCCGCGCGCCAAGATCGACGAGGAGCTCCGGGAGCTCGACGAGGCCCGCCGGGGTGGCGATCGGGAGCAAATGCAGCGGGAGCTCGGCGATCTGCTGTTCTCGACGGTCAACCTGGCCCGCCGGATGGGCCTCGACGCCGAACAGGCGCTGCGCGACTCGACCGACCGCTTCGCCCGCCGCTTTGGCCACGTCGAGCGGACGTTGGCCGCGCAGGGGCGCGCCGTCTCCGACGCCCCGCCCGACGAGCAGGAGCGACTTTGGCAGTCCGCCAAGCGCGCCGAGAGTCTAGAGTAGCGGGCGATGACAAGGCCGAGGTCCCCTTCCGCGCCGTTCGACTGGATGGAACCTCACCGCGGCCCGGACCGCCCCAAGATCGAACAGGCGCACCGGGAATCCATGTATCGAACGGAGCTGGAAGAGCGCGCCGCCCTGCTCCACCGCCTGGGCCACGGCCGCGACCGGACGCGCGCGCGCCTGCTCGGCAACCTCGACTGGGATTTTGCTTCCGGCGCCAGCCCGTTCGGCGTGGCGGCGGTCGACGCCATCCTCGACCGCGTGTACGGCCAGACGCCCGCTGGAAAATCCGCCCCACGCGGCAAAGGAGGGACCCGATGAAGAACCAGACCCTGCAGGCAGCCGTCGTGATCGCGACGCTGGCGACCACGTTCGCCGCCGTCGGTTGTGGCGTCAACGAGGACGTCTACAACGCGGCGGTCAAGGACCGCGACGCCCAGAAGCAGAAGCTGGCCACCACCGAGAGCGATCTCGAGAAGGAACGCGCCCAGCACAAGAAGGACGTCGCCGCCCGCGACGCGCGGGTGACGGTCCTCTCCAACAAGCTGGCGTCGCTGGGTCAGGACGTCTCGCGCCTCGAGACCGAACGCGGCAACCTGGGCGGCGAGCTCGAACAGGCGCAAAAGCGCATGGAGGAGCTGAAGAAGGCGCAGGCGCAGGCCGAGGCGCGGGCGGCGCAGTTTCGCAAGCTGGTGACGCAGTTCAAGGCGCTCACCGACGCCGGCAAGCTGCAGGTCGAGATCCGCGAGAACCGGATGATCGTCCGCCTGGGCGACAAGATCCTGTTCGACCCCGGCAAGACCGACCTCAAGCCGGAAGGAAAGGACGCGCTCACCCAGGTGACGGCGGTGCTCAAGTCGCTGCCCAACCGCAACTTCCAGGTCGCCGGGCACACCGACAACGTACCGATCAAGTCCAAGCGCTTTCGGTCGAACTGGGATCTCTCCACCGCCCGCGCCGTGGAGGTCACCAACTTCATGATCGGCGTCGGCATGGAGCCCAAGCGCCTCTCCGCCGCCGGCTACGCCGACCAGTCGCCGGTCGCCGCCAACGACAGCAGCGACAACATGGCCAAGAACCGGCGCATCGAGATCACGCTGGTCCCCAACCTCGACGATCTGCCGCCCATCGACGACGCGCTCAAAGAGACCCCGGCGGCCGCGGCGGCGACGCCCGCCGCCCCCGCGCCGGCAACGCCCTGAGCCTCAATCCTCGCCCAGCAGCCGCAGGACCTCGGGCGTATAGCGAACGCCCTCGACGTGGAGCACCAGCGGGGGCTCGATCGTCAGCGGCCGGCGGCCGGCGCGCTCGGCCTCCACCAAGATCCGTGAAGCCGGCCGATCGGCGTAGGGGTGGACGGTCCGGAGACGCACCGGCGTCAGATCCCGCGCGCGCATCTCGACGCTGAGATCGACGGTGCGCGACGCCGGTAAAATGGCGGCAACCCGACCGCCTGGGCGAACCGCGCGGGCCGCGACATCGAGCCACTCCGGAAGCGTCAGCGCGATCTCGTGGTGGGAAAGCGCCCGCTCCTCGATCGGCGACGGCAAGCCCTCGTCGACGGTCCGGTAGGGCGGATTGGTCGCGACCAGATCGAACCGCGCGGCACCGAGCGTCGCGGCGAGGGCCCGGACATCGCCGCCCAGGATATCGAGCCGCTCGCGCCACCCGTTTTCGTCGCGCCCGCGCGCGGCGAGGGCCGAGAGCTTTGGTTGCAGCTCGACCGCCAGACCGGTCGCCGCCCCGTCCCGCGCCAGGAGCAGGAACGCCAGCGCGCCGGTTCCGCAGCCGATGTCGAGAAACCTCCCGAATGGTGGCGCCAGAAAGCCAGCCAGCAGAACCGGGTCGAGGCTCACCCGCGCGCCGCGCGCGGGCTGAAACAGACGGACGCGGCCCCGCAGGAGCGCATCGGCGGTGACGGCGCCGTCTTCCCCTCGTTCTTCGGCTTGTGCCTCCGCGCGCCCCTGCACCTGCACCTCCACGCGCCGTCCTAGCGCGGCGCCGGGCCGTCGAGGCCGTACATGAGGAGGCCGGTCGCCAGCTTGGGCTGAAAGAAGGTCGACTTCTGCGGCAACACGAAGCCCGCCTCGCAGACCGCCAGCACCTCTTCGACCTTGGTCGCGTTCATGAGGAACGCCGCCTGCACCTCGCCGGTAGCGACGCGGGCCAGGGCCTCGGCGGTCACGTGGGTGTAGGCCAGGAAAGACTGACTCGCGAGCGCTGCCGCGTCGATGCCCAGCAGCGATCCCAGGATCACACCGTGCAGGACGGTCACATCGAGCTTCCGCAGCGCGGGCGGACCCAGCGCCGACAGGTCGACGAACGATCGGAGCGTGAACCAGGTGGTCGTGGCCCGCCCCGGCACCCGCACGGCGAAGACCACCCCGCCCGTTCCGTGCCGCCCGAGCCGTTCCTCGATCGCCTCCGGCGTCGTCTCGTCCCCCTCGACGATTTCGAACGCGGGCGCGGCGGCGGCGCACAGCGCGGCGAAATCGAAATCCGGGAAATCGCGCAACAGCCGATGGGTCGGCAACACCAGGAGGCCGGGATCCTCGGCGCGGGCCAGAAACATCATGGCGAAGTCGGCCGCCGCGCCGCCCGCCGCGAAATCCAGCGCGCGCAACTCGGGGCCGAGGCCCAGCATCGTCTCGTAGCGGTGGTGGCCGTCGGCGATCAAGATCTGCTTTTGCGCCAGCACCTGCGTGAGCCGCGCGATGGCCGGCGCGCCAGCCAGGCGCCACAGGCAATGGCGGATGCCGTCGGGCGTGGTGGTGTCGACCGTCGGAACCACGGCGGTGGCGCCGTCGATCACCTCGCGCGCTGCGCTGTCGGCATCGCGAAATAGGCCGAAGATCGGCGAGATCTGCGTGTGCGTCGCGCGCATGAGCCGCAGGCGGTCCTCCTTCGGTCCCGACAGCGTCTTTTCGTGCGGCAGGACCACCCGGCGCTCGAACGGCTCCAGGCGGACCGCGGCGAAAAAACCACGGCGGACGTGCCGGCGCCCGCCCCAGTCGAAGTCCTGCTCGTAGACGTAGAAGGCCGGCGCGGGATCGGCGCGCAGGACCCCTTCGGCGGTCCAGGCCGAGAGCAGGCGCGCCGCCTCGGTGTAGCGCGTGTCGTCTTCGCCCCGCGGCAATTCGATCCGCACCACGTTCTGCGGATGCCGCGCCTCGAGCTCGGCGCGCTCCGCCTCCCCGATGACGTCGTAGGGCGGCGCCAGGACACGCGACAAATCGCCGACCCGCTCTGGATCGTAGCGAAGCCCCGCGAATGGAACGATGTCGGCCACGACGCGCCGGCTAGGACTATCTCACGATCGCGGGGGCTCGTCCGGCGCGATTTCAATCGCGCCGCGGCGCAGAATTTCGAGGCTGTCTCGGGCGCTGTCTCGGTCGCTGTCTCGGTCTCGGCCTCGGCGCACCCGGACCAGGGTGCTCGGCAGCCCACCGGCGGTCATCCCGCCGTCCAGGACATGGCAGGTGCCAGCGAGCGATTCGCGAACAGCCTCCGCGCTGGTGGCCGGCGGGGCGCCCGCCGGGTTGGCGCTGGTGGTGGTGACCGGGCCGCCGAAGCGGGAGACCAGCGCGCGCGCGATGGGGGGCGACGACTGACGAACAGCGACGCAACCGTCGGAGACCAGCGCCGCGGGAAGCCCGGCCCGCGCCGGCAGCGCGAGGGTCAGCGCGCCGGGCCAATGGCGGCGCATCAGCCCGACCGCCCGGGGGGGGATGTCGTCGCACAGCCGCGCCAGCATCTCGTCGTCCTCGATCAGCACCGAGATCGCCTTGTCGCCGCGCCCCTTGAGCTGGCGCAGCCTGGCGAGCGCCAGCTCGTCGAACGCATCGACGCCGAGCCCGTAGAACGTCTCCGTCGGATAGGCGACCACCTCGCCGCGCCGGAGCGCGGCGACCGCCTCGGCGACCGCCTCGTCGGTCGTCGGCGGCATCAAGGCTTTCGTTCGCCGCGGACCTCCGCGTCGCTCTCCAGGACCTTCTTGCGGCGCGCCTGCCGCTCCGCCTCGACGCGCGCGGCCACCGCCGCGTCGCCGAGGGCGATGATCTGCCCGGCCAGCAGGCCCGCGTTCTCGGCGCCACCGACGGCGACGGTCGCCACCGGCATACCGGGCGGCATCTGCGCCGTCGAGAGCAGCGCGTCCAGCCCCCCCAGCGATCCGCCGGCGATCGGCACGCCGATCACGGGACGGGTGGTGTGCGCCGCCACGGCGCCCGCCAGGTGCGCCGCGCCGCCCGCGCCACAGATGAACGCCTTGACGCCGCGCCGGACGGCCTCCTTGACGAACGCCGCCGTCTCGTCGGGCGTCCGATGGGCGGAGAGCACCCGCATCTCGACCTTCAGGCCCAGCGCCTCCAGGGCGCGCGACGCCGGACGCATGGTCTCGAGATCGGACTTCGATCCCATCATCACGGCTACGTCGATCCTGTCCCCATCACCTTGGTCGCGTTCGTCGCTCATGAGTTTTTTCCTCGCAGGCCGATGTCTCGGCGAAAATGCATCCCCTCGAAGTGAATCTTCTCGATGGCGCCGTAAGCGCGCCTTCGCGCCGCCTCGAGGTCGGCTCCGTACCCCGTGACGCCCAGGACCCGCCCGCCCGCGGTCACGAAACGTCCGTCCGCCGCCCGGCGCGTGCCGGCGTGAAAGACCATCAGATCTTCCGCGGGGTGCGGCAGACCATCGATCGCGTCGCCCAGGCGCGGCGTCGCCGGATAGCTCGCCGCGGCCAGGACCACGCAGACCGCCACGCCCGAGCGGACCCGCGGCCTCCCCGGCGGCATCGCGCCGGCCGCCGCGCCGGCCAGCCAGGGGAGCAGATCCTCGTCGAGGCGCATGAGCACCGATTGGGTCTCTGGGTCGCCGAAGCGGCAGTTCCACTCGATCACCATCGGGCCACGATCGGGCGTCAGCATGAGGCCGCCGTACAGGAGGCCGGCAAATGGTCTCCCGGAGGCGGTCAGCGCGCGGAGGGTCGGAACGAACAGGGTCTCCAGGATCGTCTGCGCCAGCGCCTCGTCGACGAGCGGCGACGGAGATGTCGTCCCCATCCCGCCGGTGTTGGGTCCCTGGTCGCCGTCGCCGACCGCCTTGTGATCCTCCGACGACGCCAGCAGCGCCAGCCGCTTGCCGTCGCAGATCGCCATCATGGTGACCTCGCGGCCCGAGAGGCGCTCCTCGACGATGATGCGGGCACCGGCCTCGCCGAAGGCGCGCCCGGTCAACATCGCGCGCGCGGCGGATTTGGCCTCCTCGGCGGTCGCGGCGACCACCACCCCCTTGCCTGCACACAGGCCGTCGGCCTTGACCACCACCGTCCCCGGTTGTGCGTCGATGAAGGCCTCGGCGCTGGGCAGGTCCTCGAAGACGCCGAAGGCCGCCGTCGGCACCCCGGCCTGCCCCATGAGACGCTTGGCGAAGGCCTTGGAGCCCTCGATCTCGGCGGCGGCGCGCGACGGGCCGAAGAAGGGGATGCCGGCGGCGCGCATCGCATCGCCGAGACCGGCGTCCAGCGCCACCTCGGGGCCGCAGACCACCAGATCGAGCCGCTCGGCGACGGCGATCGCGACCAGCTCGGCGACCGCCTCTGCGGCGATCGGGATGCAGGTGACCTTGGGCAGCCCGGCGATCCCGGGATTTCCCGGCGCGACCAGCAGACTTTCGCACAGGGGACTGCTGGCGATCTTCCAGGCCAGCGCATGCTCGCGCCCGCCCGCCCCGACCAGGAGGAGCCGCATGGTCAATGCCGAAAGTGACGTTCGCCGGTGACCACCATAGTCATGCCGTGCTCGTCGGCGGCCGCGATCGCTTCGACATCGCGCACCGAGCCGCCGGGTTGAATGACCGCCACGGCGCCGGCCTTGGCCGCCTCGTCCACCCCGTCGCGGAACGGGAAGAACGCATCCGAGGCGACCACCGAGCCGCCCAGGGGCGCCCGGGATTTCGATACCGCGATGCGCACCGAGTCGACGCGGGACATCTGTCCGGCGCCGATCCCCAGGGTCCGTCCGCCGGCGGCGAAGACGATCGCGTTCGACTTGACGTGCTTGCAGACCCTCCAGGCAAAATCGAGATCGCGGAGCTCGGCGGGCGTGGGCGGTCGCTTGGAGACCACCTTGGCGTTGGCGGCGGCCGCGGTGTCGCGATCGCGCGTCTGGACCAGGAAGCCCCCCGCCACGCTGCGCAGCTCGAAGGCCCCGGCCGCGTCGAGCGCGATCTCCCCCGCCAGCAGGCGCAGGTTCTTCTTGGCCGCTAGGAGCGCCAGCGCCTCGGGGGCGAAACCGGGCGCGATCACGCATTCGAGGAAGGTCTCGGAGAGCTCGCGGGCCAGCTCGCCGTCGACGGTCCGGTTGACGGCGACGATGCCCCCGAAGGCCGACACCGGATCGGTCTCGCGCGCGCGGCGGTAGGCGTCCGCGATTCCGCTCTCGGAGAGCGCGACGCCGCAGGGGTTGTTGTGCTTGACGATCGTCGCTGCGGGGCCGGCGAACTCCGCGCACAGGCGCATCGCCGCGTCGAGATCGAGGAGGTTGTTGTACGACAGCTCCTTGCCCTGCAGCACCTCGGCCCGCGCCAGCGAGGAGCCGACCGCCCCGTCGAGCGCGTAGAAGGCCGCCTTCTGATGCGGGTTTTCGCCGTAGCGCAACGCGCGCGCCAGCGTCCCCGAGACCACCAGCGCCTCGGGAAAGTCGGCCAGCGGCGCGTCGGGCGACGAGAGCCGGCCGAGGTGCGAGGCGATCGCGCCGTCGTAGGCGGCCGTATGGGCGAAGGCCTTGCGAGCCAGCCGGAAGCGGGTCGCGGCCGAGATCTCTCCCTCGGCGTCGATCTCGGCCAGGACCACCGCGTAGTCGGCCGGGTCGACGATCACCGCCACGCGTTCGTGGTTCTTGGCGGCAGACCGGATCATGGCCGGGCCGCCGATGTCGATGTTCTCGATGACCTCCTCGAAGGGCGCGCCGCGCGCGACCGTCTCGCGGAAGGGGTAGAGGTTCACGATCACCAGATCGATCGGGACCAAGCCGGCCTGCTGCATCTCGGCCCGGTGCGCCGCCGTCGGACGGCCGAGGATGCCGCCGTGGACCCGCGGGTGGAGCGTCTTGACGCGGCCGTCGAGGATCTCGGCGGCGCCGGTGAAATCGCTGACCTCGCGCACCGGGACGCCGGCGGCGGCGAGCGCCCGCGCCGGTCGACAGGATCTCGAGCCCGGCCGCCGAGAGCCGGCGCGCCAGATCGACTACCCCCGTCTTGTCGGAGACGGAGATCAGCGCCCGCGAAACCTTGGCCAGATTCGTCATCTAATCCGGGGTTTTTAGCATCATTCCACCCCCGCGCGGCGGCGGAGATCGGCGGCTTCGGACTTCGACAGATCGCGCCAGCCACCCATGGCGAGGCCTTCGAACGACAGACCGCCCAGGCGGACCCGGGAGATCTTCAAGAGCGAATGGCGGATGACGTCGCCGCCGCCCTTGAGCGCGCGCGGGCGCGTCTCGGCGACCACCATCTCGACCCAGGTGTTCTTCTCGGTTGTCGCCAGCCGGGCCACCGAGGCCGGCTTGATCGCCCGCCCTTCCCAGCGCCAGCCGCGCAGCAGGCGCTCGACGTCGTCGTCGCCCACGATCCCCTGCAGCTTGAGGTGGTAGGTCATCGGCACCTTGCCCGATTTGGTCATCGCCTGGGCGAGGGCGCCGTCGTTGGTGAGCAGCACCACCCCCTCGGCCGGAAAATCGAGCGGCGCGACCACCTTCAGCCCCGGCTCCGCGTCACGGACGTAGCGGGCCAGCGTCGGCCGCTTGCCGTCCTTCACCAGCGTCGCCAGGCAGGCGCGCGGCTTGAGGAGCAGGCGGTAAATCGGCGCGTCGGCCGTCACCCGACGCCCTTCCACCTCCACGCGATCGTGCGAACCGACCGACGATCCCAGCGTGCTCACCACCACGCCGTTGACGCGCACGGCGCCGCTCGCGATGAGCGTCTCCGCTTTGCGCCGCGAGGATATCCCCGCCTGGGCCAAGAATCTCTGAAGTCGCACGGGCCGCTAGTCCGCGGTCCCTTCCGGGCCCGCCCCTTCTGAAGTGGCCGGAGGTGCCGACTCGGCAGGCGGTTCTATTTCCCGGGCGGCCGCCGCATTGCTCGCGGCGGTCGCCGCGTTCTCGAGATCGGCCAGCAGCCGATCCTCCTCGTCGGGATCCGGCTCCCGGATCGCGGGCGCCGGCGGACGCGCACTCTCGACCGGCGCCGGGGCGTCGACGGCGGGCGGCGTGGCCGCGTCGACCTTGGCCATCTCGGCGGCGCCCAGCTCGTGAAACTCGCGCAGCGTCGGCAGCTCCGAGAGATCGCGCAAGCTGAACATGCGCAGGAACTCCGGCGTCGTGCCGTAGAGAATGGGGCGCCCGACCTCCTCCTTCTTGCCGATCATGCGAACCAGGCTGCGATCGAGCAACGTCTTCAAGACCGGACCGCAGTCGACCCCGCGGATCTCGTCGATCTCTGGCCGGGTGATCGGCTGCCGGTAGGCGATGATCGCCAGCGCCTCGAGCATGGCGCGCGACAGGCGCGGCGGCTTGCCGGTCAGCAGGCGGGAGACCCAGGGAACATTCTCCGGATTGGTCCGCAGCTGCCAGCCGCCCGCCACCTGCGCCAGCTGAATGCCGCTGTCTTGCCGACGGGCCCCCAGCTCCTCGAGCACGGCGGTGATCTTGCTGCCGTCGCGCTCGCCGACCAGGCGCTTCAGATCGGTCAGGGTCAGCGGCCGATCGCTGGCGAAGAGCAGGCTCTCGAGGATGTTGGCCAGGCGCCCGGGGGCCTCGACCGGCGGCGGCTCGGGGACGTCCTCGGATCCCGCCTCGACCGACGCGGCCGCCATCTCGGCGATCTCGGGCGCCGCCATCACCCGGGTGTGCGCCTCCCACTCGTCTGCGGGCGGGGGCCCGACCTGCGTGTCACCGTCTTCCTCCAGGTCGATGTCGACGGGGGAGGGAGCGTCCTCGGTGCCCGGTCTGGTGGGCTCGTCGTCGGAGACGGCCACCGCGGCCGCCATGTCGTCCTTCTTCTTACGCTTCGTCATTCTTCTCCTCGGTCGGGCCATCGCCCACCGTATCCTCGGTCGGGCCTTCGCCCACCGTAACCGTCGTCGCGAGCTCGCGCGCCGCTTCCAGCGATACGCCGGCCGCCTGGGTGATGAACAGGGTCTCGTCGTTCGCCGACTGCAGCACGCGCACGATCTTGAGGCGGGCCATCTCGAGGATCGCCAGCAGCGTCACGACGATCTGGTGCCGCAGCTCGTGCTCCGGAAGCGAGAGATCGAAGCAGGCGTCGAACTGGAAAGAGCCGCCACCGGTGCCGATCTTGTCCAGGAGCTGCCCCATCCGATCGCCGATCGAGAGCCGATCGACGACCACGTCGTGGGTCAGCTTGTGGCCGGTCTTCTCCAGGATCTTGCCGAACGCCTCGATCAGCTTCCAGACCGATTGCTCTCCCAGCAGCGCTTCCTTTTCGTCGGCGGAGATCGGCGCGCCCCGCCCGAACACGTTGCGCCCCTCGATGGGCCGGCCGCCCAGCTTTTCGGCGGCGTCCTTGTACTTCTGGTATTCGAGCAACCGGCGAATGAGCTCCTCGCGCGGATCGAGCGTGAGGTCGTCCTCTTCACCGGCCACGTCCAGCGGCTCGGGGACGGGGACCAGCTCACGCGACTTCAGATAGGCCAGGGTCGCCGCCATCACCAGGTAGTCGGCCGCCACGTCGAACGGCATCGACTGCATCACGTCCAGGTACTCCAGATACTTCTCGGTGACGAAGGCGATCGGGATGTTGACGATGTCGATCTCGTGCGTCTTGCACAGGTGCAGGAGGAGATCGAGCGGTCCCTCGAACTCTGGGAGCGCAACGCGATAGGCGCCGCCCTCGGCGCTCATGCCGCCACGGAGCGTCGGAGCGCGTCGGACCAGATCCCGATCAGCGCATAGGCCGGCCGCATGAAGACCGCGAGCACGCCCGACAGGAAAAGGATGAAGAACAGGATCATGCCGTAGCGCTCGAGCGCCCGCGGGATGAACTGGAGAGACTCCGGCAGGATCGCCGCCAGCACCGCCCCCCCGTCGAGCGGCGGGAGCGGAATGAGGTTGAAGAACATGAGCACCAGATTGAGCGCCAGAACATAGCGGAGGAGCACAGCCGCCACCGTGGGCGACAGGTGCCCACTTCTGCCTAGGACGACGAATACGATCGAAACGGCGATGGCCAGCAGCAGATTCATCGCCGGCCCGGCCAGCGACACCAGCATGTGGCCCACCCGTCGGGACAGCCGGGCCGTGTAGTTGCGCGGGTTCGTCTGCACCGGTTTGCCCCAGGCGATGAGGGGATACCCGCCCGGCAGGAGCGCGCCCACCAGCGGCATGACAATGGTCCCGATCAGATCGATGTGCGCCAGCGGCGACAGCGTGAGCCGCCCCTGCGTGCGCGGAAGCCGATCGCCCAGGCGATCCGCCACGAAGGCGTGGCCGAATTCGTGGACCGACACCGAGACGACGAACGCGGCCAGCGCCAGGAGCGCGCGCTGAACCTGGTCCGGGGAGATGTCCATCGGGCAGAGACTACCGCGGTTCAAACCGGTTGCTTCACGAATCTCGGGGCGCGCGATCGGCTGGTCGATCTTCCTGTCGATCTTGCTGTCGATCTTGGCGCATCCACAGCGCGCAGAGGCGGTGGAGCGGCGAGCCGGCGCCCGGTGCGACCCGATCCGCGATCGCCAGGGCCTCCCCGATGGGGACCAAGCAGCGCAGCCGGCCCGGCGAGAGGAACAGGAGATCGGTCGCGAAGTCACCGAGACCGTCGAGGACGTGGCTGGCGTAGACCACCGACAGCCCGCGCTCTACGCTCTCTTCCTGCAGAAAGGCCAGCAGATCGGCGCGCGCCAGCACGTCCAGCTCGGCCGTGACCTCGTCGAGCAGCACCACCCGCAGCGTGCGCTCGAGGTCGAGCAGGATCTGGACCCGGCGGCGCTGGCCGTCGGAGACCCGGTGCATTCGCCAGGCGGGGTCCACGTCCAGGAGCTGCAGCACGCGGGCCCGCCGGGCGGGATCGAACCCGGGGCCCCGCCGTCCCGCCAGGATCTCGGCGACGCTGATGTCGGCCGAGAACGGAAAGGGCCCGCCCAGAAACGCGACGTCGCCCGCCAGCGTGGTGTCCTGAAAGGCGGGACGGCCCAGCACCCGCACGGCGTCCGGGGCGATGAGGTGGCGGCCGGACACGATTCGCAGCAGCGTGCTCTTGCCAACGCCGTTCGCGCCCAGCAGGAGACAGCGCGAGCCCGCGGCCAGCGAGAACGACAGCCCGGAGAAAATCGGCGTCGTCGCCCCCGGATAGCCGAACGTGAGATCGCGAACCTCGATGGCGGGCGGCACGCCCCCATCCTACCCGGCCAAGGTCACCTGGCGTCGAATGCGATCGACCGCCAGGCTCGCCGTCTTCTCGGCTTGCGCCAGCGTCTCCTGCAGGAGGCCGATTCCTTCGGCCCGCCGGCCCGATCGCAGCGCGGAGAGCGCCTTCCACTCCATGATCTCGACGATGTCCTGCGGCTGCAGGGCCAGCTCGTGCCCCCGCGCGATGAGCGCGTCGAAGTCGGCGGCCGGCGCGTGGCGAAGCGCCAGACCGACCTGGTCCAGCGCCAGGCGTTCGCTGTCGTTGAGCAGGGAGTCCTTCTGCCCCGCCGCCAGCGCCTCGGCCTGTTGGGCCAGCACCTTGGCGACCAGCTCCGCCGCCACGTCCACCTCTCCCCCGTACCACTTGAGGCGCGCCAGCTGCACCTCGCAGTTGGCCACCCGGGCCGCCGATTCGCCCATCGTCTGGGTGTACATCTCCATGGCGCGCCGGATGTAGGGCTCCGCGGCAGCCGGCTGGCCCAGGATCAGATAGACCTCGCCCAGATCGCGCACGCACAGGCTCTCGGCCAGCGACATCCCGAACTCGCGTCCTACCTGGACGCCACGTTCGTAGTCCGCCAGCATCCGATCGACGTTGCCGGTCAGCAGCGACAGGAGGCCGCGGTTTATGAGGGCGCCACAGAGGCCCACCATGTCGCCGTGCTCTTCGAACACGCCGAGCACCAAGCTCATGGCGGCCTCCGCCTCCTCGAACCTTCCCAGCGTCGCCGCGACGAAGCCGCCCAGCGAGACGCTCTGCGTGTAGGCCTCGTAGGCGTCCTCGCCGAGCGGTTGCGAGATCTCGATCGCCTGCCGAAAAACCGCCAGCGCGTCGGTCTGTTTGTCGGCGCGCAGCAGGCTGCGCCCGCGCGACATGAGCAGTCGCGCCTCCACCACGGGCGTGCGAAGCGAGGCGTCGGTGGCGAAGAGAGCCCCCGCCTCCTCGGTGGCGGCCTCCGCGCGCGGCCAGTCGTGGCTCAGGTCGAGCACCACCCCTTCGTCGAGAAGGATGTCGATCTGGGCCTGCTTGGCGTCGACCCGCCGCGCGTGCGCCAGGGCATCGGCGTAGTCCTTGAGCGAATCCTCGTGGCGACCGAGGCGGTACCGCATCTGCGCCCGTCCCTGCGCGGCGCTGAGCTGCCCCAGCAGGTCTTCGGCCGAGAGGTTCTCGAGCGCGTTCCGGTAGAGCAGCTCGGCGTCCAGGTAGGCATGCCGCGCCCGGGAGCGCCCCGCCAGATCCAGATAGAGGTGCCCGGCCACCACCTTGAGCCCGCTGCGGGAGGCGTGGAACGCCATCGGCGGCAGGCGCGCGCCGTCGGACAGCCGGTCCTGTCGCCGGTAGTATTCATAGGCGGCGCGGTGGATGACCTCGCGCTGGGGCGCTGGGACCGACTGATAGACCGTGTCGCGCAGGAGCGCGAGCCGGAACCCGACCCGCCCGCCGCGGTGCTGCGATAGGATCCCGCTTTCGGCCAGGCGCCGGACCCCAATTCCAGCGTCCAGCTGGGTCTCGGTCCAGGCGCCCGCCCGCTCGAGCTCCTGCAGCACGCCCTCGATCTCGTCGCTGCTGAATTCCGCACCCAGCACCGACGCCAATCTCGCGTGCGCCATCAGGTCGGGCGGCAGCGATTCCGTCTCTCGACTGGCCAGCCACTGCACGAGCGGAAGATCCGGCAACCGGTCCAGCTCGTCGGTGGCGAGAATCCAGCCCTGTCCCTTGGCCGCCTTGCGCACCAACCCGTCGCGCTTGAGGCCGCGCACCAGCTCGACCAGCAGCAGCGGGATCCCTTCCGTCCGCGCGGCCAGGCGGGCCAGGGCGCTGGCCGGAACGTTCTCGGCCGGCGACAGTAGCCGGCGCGCCAGCTCGGCGGCGGCCGCGGGCTCGAGGGGCGGCAACGTGATCTCGTGGCGCTCGGCCGCCCGGCCCGCCCATCCCGTTCGCCCGCGCCCGAACGCCGGCCGCCCGACCACGCAGATCCAGAGCGGACAGGCGGCCTCCGCCAGCGCGGCATATTCGATCGCGTCGAGCGTCGTCTCGTCGACGAAGTGCGCGTCCTCGACCACCAGCGCCAGCGGCCGGGTGCGTGCCTTGAGGCGCAAGCCCTCTCCGGCGGCGCGGGCGGCGGCCGAACGCAGGGCACCGGGGGCGGCGGCCAGCGCCCGCAGCTCGGGGTGCTCGGGAGGCGCCCAGCCCATCGCCACCGCGACGCCGGCCCAGACCTCCTTGGCCATCTCGGCGCCGAGGCGCTCGGTCAAGAGCGCCCGACCCAGATCGGCGGGCGCCGCGCCGGGCAAGGACAGCGTCGCCGTGAGCAGCTCGCGCGTGGTCTGCTCCCCCACCCCGCCCAAGACCTCCTTCGCCCGCACGAACATGAGTTGCAGGCTGGGGAGCACCTCGAGGTGCTGCACCAGCATCTGCGCCAGGTGGGTCTTGCCGTATCCCGCGTCGCCCCGCAGGGTCACGATCGTCGGCCGCCCGCCATTCGCCGCGGCGCGCGCCGTCTCGAGCAGCGTGCGCAGCAGATCGTCGCGGCCCACCAGCGGCGCGACCCCCATCCGGGTGGTGGTCCGCTCGCCCGGCTGCGCGGCCTTCTGCAGGAGCGCCAACCCCGCCCGGCCGGGCACCGGCTCCACCGCGACGTCCGGCAGCACCTCCATCGCCGCAGCGGAGAGCAACACGCCGCGCGGATCGGTCTCGCCCGGATACTGCTCCTTCTTGGCGAAGAGCGGGCTTTGATACCGACGCGAACCGTCCGGCCGCGCCTGGATCGAGACCGAGGCGAGATCGACCAGCACGTGCTGGGCGATCCCGCGCGCGACGATCATCTCGCCCGCCGTCGCCGCGGCCCGGGTCGGGTTGTCCCCGACCTCGTGGCCGAACGCCAGCACGTACTGCGTGCCCGCGGTGTGGGCCAGCTGGGCCCCCACGCTGCTGCCGGCCTCTCGCACGGCGGCCACGTTGCTCTTGCTCTCGAAGAACAGCAGCGCGACGGCCCGCCGCTCGCGGGCGGGCGCCGCAGGTTTGGCCGCCTGGGCCGAGGTGGGCGCGGACGCGGGCGCCGAAACCGATCCGACCGCTACCGGCACGGCGGCCGCGTCACGCCGCGCCCGCTCGGCGGCGATCCCCGCCTGCAGCGCGCGCCGCAGATCGGCCATGCTCTGCGGGCGCCGCTCGGGATCCTTGGCCAGGCATCGCATGATCGCGTCCTCGAGCGCGACCGCCACCTCCACCCGGCGCGACAGCGCCGGGGGGCGCCGGCTCCGGTGATTCTGTTGCACCTCGGCGGAATTTCCCCAGAACGGCGGGGCGCCGCAGAGCATCTCGTAGAAGATCACCCCTAGCGCGTAGATGTCGCTCCGGGCGTCGAGGTCGAGCCGCCCTTCGCACTGCTCGGGCGACATGTACTCGGGGGTTCCCGCCGGCGCCTCTTCCTTGGTCGACTCCACCCGCTCGGCGCCCGTTTCGAGGCTGCGCACCAACCCGAAGTCGAACAGCTTGGCGCCGAACTTGTCGTCGACGAACACGTTCTCCGGTTTGAGATCGCAGTGAACGAACCCGCGGCCGTGCGCGGTCTCGATGACCCCCAGGATCGCCAGCGCGTCCCGCGCGAACTCGTCCAGCGACATCGGCCCCGAGAGGGCCGCCAGCCGATCGCCCAGGATCGGCGCCCGGACGAACTCCATGACCACGTAGACCGACCCGTCGTTGAGCAGGCCGCGTTCGAAGACGGCCGGGACGTGGGGAACCCCGATGGCGGACAGCGCATAGGCTTCGCGCATGAGGCTCTCACCCGCGGTCGCGTTGTCGGAGCGGGCCACCTTGATGGCGACCGGCTGACCGTCGGAGATCCGTTCGGCCAAGAAGACCGCGCCGAAGCCCCCCTGGCCCAGCGTTCGACGGACCCGGAAGGCGGGGAGATCGGGTGCCGGTACGACGAACGGCGTCTTGTCCTCTTCCGGAACGTTCGCGGTCGCGGGCGCGGGCGGCGGAGCGCCGTGCACCGCGCAGACAGCGGCGGCGTCGCTCAGCCGACGCCCACAGCTCGGACAGCGAATCATCGCGTCCGGCAGTCTATCGTAAAATGTGTAGTCGCTTTACCCACCCGAGCGTTCCCGTTGTGCGAGTTTGTACCCTTCCGTGCCCACCTCATCGACGGTCGACGGCGGGAGCTTGACGCCCCTCCCCATCGACGCCGCGCTGCCCGCGATCGTCGCCGGCCTGGGGGCCGACGGCGCGGTCGTGGTGGAGGCCCCGCCCGGCGCCGGGAAGACCACCCGCGTCCCGCGCGCCCTGCTCGACGCGGGGTACGGGCGCCGAGGCGAGATCTGGGTGCTCGAGCCCAGGCGGCTACCGGCGCGCCTGGCGGCCACCCGCGTGGCCGCCGAGCTGCGCCAACGGATCGGCGAGACCGTCGGCTACAGCGTCCGCTTCGACGAGGCGGGCGGGCCCCAGACGCGGCTGCGTTTTCTGACCGAGGGTCTGTTCGTGCGGCGCCTGCTGGCCAATCCCGAGCTGCGCGGCGTATCGGCGATCGTGCTCGACGAGCTGCACGAGCGGCACGTCGCGACCGATCTGGCGCTGGCCTGGCTGCGCCATCTGCGTGGACCGCGCGGCGCTCTGCCGGGCGCGGGCGCGCGACCCGATCTGGCGGTGGTCGCGATGTCGGCCACCCTCGAGAGCGAGCCGGCCCGGGATTTCTTGGCCGGGACAGCCGGCCGCGCGACCACGGTGCGCAGCGACGGCCGGCGCTTCGAGGTCGAGATCGAGCACCTGCCGGCGACCCAGGCCCGGGACGATCGCCCCCTCGAACGCCAGGTCGTGGCCGCGGCTCGCCGGATCCTGCACGAGGAAGGGGACGGCGATCTGCTGGTGTTTCTCCCCGGCGCTGCAGAGATTCGGCGCGTCCAGGCGGCGCTGGCCGAGCTACCGGGCGCCGCCGGCCTGGCCATCCTGCCGCTGCACGGTCAGATGTCGCTGGAGGACCAGGCGCGCGCCGTGGCACCGGCCGCGCGGCGCAAGGTGGTGCTGGCGACCAACGTGGCGGAGTCCTCGGTGACGATCGACGGCGTCGTGGCGGTCATCGATTCGGGGCTGGCGCGCATCGCCGCGCATTCGCCCTGGACCGGGCTGCCGACGCTGGCGCTGGCCAAGATCAGCCAGGCGTCGGCCGAGCAGCGCGCCGGCCGGGCCGGACGCACCCGGCCCGGTCGCGCGCTGCGCCTTTACACGCGCCACGACTTCGACGGTCGCCCATTCTACGATCCGCCCGAGATCGCGCGCGCGGATCTGGCCGAGCTGGCCATGACCTTGGCGGCGCTGGGAATCACCGATCCGGATGCGCTGACCTGGCTCGAGGCGCCGCCCGCCTCGGCCTGGGGCGCCACGCGCGAGCTGCTGGGCCGCCTCGGCGCCGTCGATCCCGGCGGCGGACAGCTCACCGCAGTTGGCCGCCGCATGCTCCGTTTTCCGGTCCACCCGCGTCTGGCGCGCCTGGTGGTCGAGGGGGAAACCCGCGGCGCCGGCGAGGCGGCCTGCCTGGCCGCGGCGCTGGTCTCCGAACGCGACATCCGCGCCACCGCCCGCACGCCCTTTCGCCCCGGGCACGCCGCCGTTTTCGATCGTGGCGCCGATCTTGTCGACCTTGTCGACCTGTACCGGGAAGCGGAGGCCGCGCGCTTCAACCCGGGCGCGCTCCGTCGGCTGGAGATCGATGGCCGCGCCGCGGAGGAGGTGGGCCGGGTCCACCGGCAGCTCGCCGGCGCTCTCGAAAAGGGCCACTGGGAACCGCGAGGCAGCCCGGCGGAAACGCGCGGCCTCCGTCTGGCGATCTTGGCGGCCTTCCCCGATCGCGTCGCGCGCCGGCGCGAGACCGGCGCCCAAACGGTCGTGCTCGCCGCGGGGGGCAGCGCCGAGCTGGGATTTCCGGCCACCTCCGACTGGTTGGTGGCGGTCGACGTCGAAGATCGGCGGAGCAAGGGCCTCGGCGCGCGCGGCCCCGCCATCCGGCTGGCGTCGAGCATCGAGCCCGACTGGCTGCTGGATCTCTTTTCGGATCGCATCGAGGACGTCGATCACCGCGCCTTCGACGCGGGCACCGAACGGGTGGAGCGCACCACCGGCCTGCGCTTCGGCGCGCTCATGCTCGACGAGCACACCGAGCCGGCGCCCCCCGACGAAGAAACGGCGCGCCTGCTGGCCACCGCGGCGCTGGCCCGTGGGATCGATCGTCTGCCCGGCGGCGACGCCATCGCACCGCTGCTCCGCCGGCTGGCCTTCGCGCGACAGATCGCCCCCGAGGCCCCCCTGCCCGTCCTGGGTGCCGACGCGGTCGCGGATCTGGTGCGGCTCGGCTGCGTCGGACGGCGGAGCTTCGCGGAGCTCGCCGCGCCCGACGCCGATCTGGGCGCGACGGTCCTGGGTGCCTTGCCGCCCGAGGCGCGTCGCGCCCTCGACCGGCTCGCGCCGACCCGCATCACGCTGGCCGGAGATCGCTCGGTGGCCGTTCACTACGACGAAG
>CALAOV010000378.1 GCA_937889515.1 uncultured Myxococcales bacterium
GCCCGGGCCGAGGCCGCCCTGCGCGACGACGAGCGCTGGGACCGGCTGGTCGAGCTCCTGCTGCGCCGGCTCGATCTGCAGGACGAGCGGCGCCAGCAGATCGCGGCGCTGGGCGAGGTGGCGCGGATCTTCCGGGAGCGGCTGGAGGCGCCCGAACGGGCGTTGACCGCGGAGATCGCCATGTTGCGCCTGCTGCCGACCGACGACGATCTCTGGGAGAACCTGCGCGCCGATGCCCGCGCCTGCGGGGGATGGAAGGAGTTGGTGGCGGAGGCGGCCCGGGTCGCGCAGGCCGCCCCGGCGACGCCCGGCGCGGCGCGCATCTGGAACGAGATCGCGCGCGTCGAGCGCGAGGAGCTCGATCGTCCGGAGGAGGCGCTGGCCGCTTTGGGGCAGTCGCTGCTGGCGGCGCCCGGCCAGCGGGAGACCCGGGAGGCGCAGCTCGAGCTGCTGCGCCTGATGGGGCGGTGGAAGGATCTGGCGTCGCTGCTGCACGAGGCCGCCGCACAGACCGAGGATCCGGCCAACGCCATCGCCCTGATGTTGGAGGCCGCCGAGGTGCTGGAGCGCTCGGCCGGCGACGCCACCGGCGCGATCGTCGCCTACGAAGGCGTCCTGGCACTGTCGTCCGATTCTCTGGCGGCGATCGTGACGCTGGAGCGCCTCTACGAACAAGAGCGGCGGTGGGTGGACCTGGTGGCGCTGCTGGAACGGCACGCCCGGCTGGCCGGGGTGGACGCGGCGCCGCTGCGGCTCCGCCGCGCCGAGGTGCTGGCCGAGCACCTGGACGCGCTCGGCTCGGCCGCCGATGAGCTGGAGGCGCTCGCCACACAGGGCGATCTTCCGACGCTGTCGCGGCTCGAGGAGATCTACCGGCGGGCCGAACGCCACGACGACTACCTGCGGACGCTGCAGCGGTCGGCCGAGGCGGCGGGGTCCAGGCCCGAGCGGCTGGCGTTGCTCCGCCGGTTGGCCACGGAGGGAGAAGTCCGGCCGGACGGGCTCGATCGGGCGGCCGCCGCGCTGGAAGAGATCCTGCGCCAGGAGCCGCGCGACGCCGACGCGTTTGCGGCGCTCATCCGGATCGATCGGGCGGCCGGCCGGTTCGCGGCGCTCGCCGAGGCCCTCGCGCGGCGCATCGAGGTGACGGAGACGGCGGAGGCGAGACGCGAGCTGCTGTTCGAGCTGGCGCAGATCTACGAAAACCAGCTCGAAGATCCGGAGAAGGCGCTCGAGGCGCTCTCTGCCGCCGAGGCGTCCGGCGACCGGCGCGAAGAGGTGCACGAGGCGACGGCGCGGCTGGCGGAGCGTCTCGAGCGCTGGGCGCTCTGCGCCGAGTCGCTGACCAAGTGGGCGGAGGTCGAGGCCGAAGGCGAGGTCCGGGCCGAGCTCCTGGTCGAGGCGGCGCGGGTCTTCGCCGACCGGCTGGGCGACGCGCGCGCCGCGGAGAGCTCGCTGGCGCGGGTCTTTCAACTGGCGCCGGAGCACCCGCGGGCGCTGGCGATCCTGGCGCGCGTGCGCCGCGACGGCGGGGATCACCGCGGCGCCGCGGAGCTGTATCAGAAGGCCGCCGCGCAGGAGACCGATCCGCCGGAGCGGGCCCGCCTCTTGACCGAGGCTGGGATCGAGACGGTGGACCATCTGCGCGACGAAGAGCAGGCCGTCGAGCTCTTCACCCAGGCGCTGGCCGCCGATCCGGAGCAGGGGCCCGCGAACGAGCGTCTGGTCGACATCTACGTTCGGCGGGCCCGGTGGCCCGAGGTCGAGGGGTTGCTGGACGTCGCGGTCCGCCGCGCGGATGCCGCCGATCCCGATCGGTCGGCCGACCTGCAGACCCGTCTCGGCGTCGCCTGCCTGGAGCTTGGTAAGACCGACAAGGCGCTGGTCGCGCTGGAAGCGGCCTATCGCCTGCGGCCCGAGCTGCTCCCGCTCTTGCGGACCTACGCCGACTTTCGTTTCGGTCGCGGCGAGTGGAAAGAGGCCGCCGAGCTCTACGGATCGATGGTGCGCCTGCACCGGCCCGCCTTGCTGGCGTCGGAGACGCTGGACGTCCTGCTCCGGATCGGGCGCTGTCAGACCGAGCTTCGAAACGTGGACGCCGCCATCGAGGCGTACCGGGAGGCCAAGGTCCTCGATCCCAAGCACCGAGCCGCCGGTGAGGCGCTGGCATCGCTTCAGGCCGAGCGCGGCGACTGGAGCGCCTGGGTGCTCGAGCGCGAGCAGCTGGCGGCGCTGGCGGGGCCCGAGGCGGGAAGCTTGTGGGAGGCGATCGGCGACGCGTGCGCAGAGAAGCTGGGCGACGCCGAGCGCGCCGAGGCGGCCTACCGCAAGTCGGTGGAGGCGGAGCCGGCGCGGCGCTCGGCCATCGGCAAGGTGCTGGCGATGCACATCGCGGCCGGCCGCTTCGAGCCGGCCGTGGAGATGCTGCGGGCCCGCGCGCGCGCCGAGACCGATCCGGCGGTCCGGGCGTCGACCTATCACCAGGCCGCGCGCCTCCTGCTCCGCGAGCTGCACCGACTCGTCGAGGCCGCCGAGCTCCTCGAGTGCTGTCTCGAGGATGCGCCCGCCACCCCCGGCGCCCTCGAGGAGCTGGTGGAGCTGCGCGAAAAGGCGGGCGACTGGAAGGGGCTGGCCCAGAGCTATCGCTCGATGCTCGATCGGTTGCCCCCCGAGGCGCCGGCCGAGCTGCGCCTCGGCCTGTGGAGCAAGCTGGGCGACGTGGCGCTGCGCCGATTGCGCGATCGCCCGCTGGCTCTCGAGGCGTACGAGGCGGCGGCGGCGCTGGCGCCCCACGATCTTCAGCGGGTCGAGACGCTGGCGCAAATCTACGAGATCATCGGCCCCGAGGCGCGCGATCGGGCGATCGCGGCGCACCAGCGCCTCATCGTGCACGATCCCCACCGGACCGACTCGTACCTGGCGCTGGCCAAGTTGTTTGGCGAGATCGGCGAGACCGACAAGCAGTGGTGCGTCGCCGCGACGCTCTGGTACCTGAAGAAGACCAACCCGGCGCTGGACGAGCTGTTCCGGCGGTTCCGCCCGCCCCAGGTCAAGCCGGTGCGGCAGGCTTTCAACGAGGAGATCTGGCGGCGCGTGGTCCACCCCGAAGAGAACAGCGGGCTCGACGAGATCTTCGCGATCGCGTCGCCTTTTCTGGCGGCGCCGGCCGCGCAGAATCCCGCCAGCGTCGGGTTGCGGCGTCGCGGTCAGATCGACGTCGCGCACGACGACAGCCTGCCGGTGCGCGCGCTGGTCCACCTCTCGAAGGCGATGGCGCTTCCGCTGCCCGATCTCTTCCGGATCGAGGGGGAGACCGGCCAGACCACCTTGCTCAACGTCCAACACCGGGGCGGCCCGCGGCCGGTGCTGCTGCTGGGTCCGCCGACCCTGCGGCGAAACAGCTTCGATCTGCTCTACGATCTGGCTACCTACCTGGCGTTCTTGCGGCCCGAGCGGTTTCCCAGGGTCGCGCTGCGGACGCCGGGCCTCTTGCGGGTGAGCCTGGATGCCCTGCGCGCACTGGTGACGTCGACGTCGACCTCGGCGCCCGCGCGCCCGGTCAGCGGCGAGGCCGAGCAGCTCAAGATCTATCTGCAGCGGACGATGCCGCCCGCGATCCTCGCCCGGTTGGCCGAGGCAATCCGGAAGCTCCCCGAGGGACGGGACTCCGACGCCGAGCTCGGCAAATGGATCGCCGCCACCGATCTCACAGCCGCCCGGGTCGCGCTGGTGCTGACCGGCGAGCTGGCCGCCGCTTTCCGGGTGATCTCGAGCGAGCAGGTCCCACTCTCGCCAGTGCCCGCCCGCCGCCGCATGGCGGATCTGGTGGCCTTCTCCGTCAGCGATGACTATTTCGCCTGTCGGCGCCAGCTCGGTCTGGCGCTCGAGCCGGAGCGGGTCCCCGCCGTCCAGCGCGCCACCCAGCCGAAACGGGCCACCACCTAGCCCCTCCGGAGGCTGCGGCGACAGAGCCTAGGGGGCCCAGCTGCCGAGCACACGCGCGGATCGCGCCCGCTCGGGCAGGTGGCGATCGAGCTTGCCCTGGTACCAGGTCACGCCCAGCGCGATGAGCGCCAGGAAGACCACCAGCCTCCTCCAGGGGAACTTCTTTTCGGCGAAGCGATCCTGCAGATCCCGGCGCGAACCGGGGGGCAGCTTCGGCACGGCGGTGAGGGTGGCGCCGAACGGGACGTTGATCCGGGCGCGGGTGTTGATCGCCCACCCGTTGGAGTCGAGGATCGGCCCCAGGTTCCGCTTTCGCAGCTTGAGGTAGGCCATCACCACCGACGGCATCGAGATGATCAAGACCACGGCCAGGAAGGCCCCGGCGGTGGCGGGGATCCCCAGTCGGAACACGCCGGTGGCGTAGCCGACGATCGCGGTCAGGAACGACCCGATGGCACCGAAGGCGACGCCCAGGGCCGCGACGGTGCCGATATCCAGCTTCTTCGCCGCCGCCGGCGGTGCCGTGGGCGCCGTGGGCGGTAGATTCTTGTCGAGGTTGACGGTGGTGGCCGCCGCGTGACCGAGCTGCTGATTGGCGCTGGCGTCGGCGGCCGAGGCGCGCTTCGCCACCTGTTCTTCGATCAACCGCGCGAGCTTCTTGTACGGGGCGAAGAACGCCTGCCGCACGCTGATGGGGTTGTCGATGATCTTGGTGATCGTCGCGTCCCAGTCGCGACCTTTGCGATCGTAGAAGACCCCGTTGCGTCCGATCATCAGATTGTCGGAATCGCCGGCGGTGAACGCCGCCACGATCTGCATCTTCTCGCTGGGGGCCGTGCGAGCGCAGTCGAGATACGCCAGGTAGGCGCCGGCCAGCCCGGCCATGACGACGTGGCGCGCCGGATCGTCGACCGGCAGGCAGAGGTGGCAGGCGCGTTGGTCGAGATAGAGCGTGCCGAGCTGGAAGCTGGCGGGCTCTTTCCCTTCGTAGAAGTCTTCGAAGCTGACGAAGTTTCGGCAGAGCCGGTAGAGATCCCGGTGGTAGCGGACCAGCCGCTCCAGGCTGTCGATGGCGGTGGCCTCCGGCTCGAGCGCCAGGTCGTTGGCGACGAGCTCCGCCACCCGGGTCTCGACGCCAGAAACGAGGATCTCTCGAACCCGCTCGATTCCCAGACCCGAAACCGCCTCGCCCCGCTGGTCGGCCTGCCAGGTCAGGTAGGGCGCAAACCGCTCGAGGATGCCTAGCCACTCCGCCTCGGTCAGCGCCGCTCGCTCGCCGAGCATCGGCTCGATGGTGTCTCGCCGCAGGGCCGCGATGCCGCTCGAGTACGCCGGGTTGAGCTCCGCCGTGAGCGGCAACGGGCGGCTCGCTTCGATCCGGGAGAGCGGGAATGCACCGAGCTCGCTGGCGGCCAGGGTCATCTCACCGGCGAAGATCTCCTGGTAGGCCTCCTCGCTGCGGTTGAGAAGCGCCGGTGTCCGCGGATCGAAGGCGGCCACGCGGGTGCGCGCGAAGTAGTCGTCCACCTTGGCGCTCACGGCGGAGAGGGCCTGCGCGGCCGCTTCGGTGCGGGCGCGGCCGAGGAAGAACACCCCGGGGTTCGCCTCGCCCTCCTTGAACCAGGCGTCCTGCTCACGGAGCCCCGCGAAGAACGCCTCGATCTGGGCCTGGCTGACCCCCAGCTTGCCAGAACGGTCGGGCGTCTGGCCGATGCTGGTGGCGACTTCGCCGATCACCCGCTTGGCCTCCTCGTCGTCGGCCGCCGATTCGACGATGATGACGCCGTCTCCGTTGAAGATCGTGTCGGAGAACAGCTTGACCGGATCAGCGAACACCTCGACCGAGATGCTGGTCGCGTCGCTCCGTCCCAGGTTGATCAGCACCTGCCGGGCGGCGGCCAGCAGGGTCTTGCCGCCGGGCGCGTCGTCGTTGATGGCGGCGAGCGGCAGCTCGGTCGCCCCGTCGAGCAGATCGTCGGGCCGCTTGAGGTTCTCGCAGGCGAACTTGGCGGCCGCGATCAGCTCGGGGACGCGGATCCGTCCGTCCTTGTCGGTGTCGATGAGCTCGGTCGTCCGGGGATCAAAATCCAGACCTCGGGTCGGACAGGCCAGCGCCACCCAGAGCTTCTGATCCAACGAATCGAGGTTGGCGAGGTCGAGACCGGAGCAGATCTTGACCTGGTCGAAGCCGCCCGCCCGGAAGAATCGCCACCTGTGTATCGAGGTCGTTGCCACCGCGTCCTGGATCGGAAGCCGCGAATGTACGGGGTTGTCGCTCGAAGTCAACGACACGGTCTGGCGCGAGTCGCGGGCTCGGAGGCACCGTGAAAATTCGGTGGCACCGCGACACCTCTGTCATGTGCGCGGTCCTTGATGGCGAAGATCGGCGCGCCCATTGCGCCTCGGATCGCTTGGCACGGACGATGCGTGAGGATGCGAGGATGAATGGGAGGATGACCCCCTTCGTCCGGGCCGTTCTGTTGCTGGCGATACCGCTGGCCATGGGATGCGCTGGCGCGGGCGATCCCGACCTCCTGTTCCCGATCGATGCGGGGGCCGGGGACGCGCTGCCGGCGTCTTGCAACCCGCCCCAGCTCACCTACGCGAATTTTGGGCAGGCGTTCCTGACCAAGTACTGCAATAGCTGCCACGGCTTCACCCAGCAGAATGTACAGTCCGAACCGATGGTGCTCATCGACGTGGCGGTGACCAGCACGTACATGCCGCCCTCGACGACGGCACCGTCGCCCACCGAGCGGATGGAGCTCGGCACCTGGCTGACCTGCGGCGCTCCTTGACCTGAAACGCCAAGCCGGTTGACGGAGGCGGTTCGATGCCCAACTTACCTCCGACGGCCGCTCCGTCGGAGGTCACCATGATTCGAAAGCTCAGCTCGGGCGGGTACCGACTCTATTCTCGGAAGACAGATCCCAAGACCGGCCGGCGCCGAAATCTGGGGACCTTTTCGAGCCGGCAGGCGGCGGAGAAGCACGAGCGCGAGGTCCAGTATTTCAAACGCCACTGATGGGGTTCTGGATCCCCGCCCACCCGCACATCAATGCGCCGAGCTCGGCACCTCGCCGTTCTTGATCTGTTTTTCCATCGCCGCGCGGGCCAGCGGCGTCTCCGGGACCGCGATCGCGTTGTCTTCCGGGACCACGTGCGTGCCGTGGCGGTTGGCATACACCCGAGTGAACTCCGCTCCATAGAGCACGATCAGCGACGAGTAGTAGACCCACACCAGTAGCACCGCCAGCGAGCCGGCGGCGCCAAACGTCGACGCCACGCCGGCCTTCCCGATGTAGACCGAAATTCCGAACTTTCCGGCGTGGAACAGCAGCGAGGTGACCAGGGCCCCCACCCACACGTCGCTCCACGACATCTTCACGTCGGGAAGAATCTTGAAGATCGCGGCCAGCACCAGGGCCACCAATCCCAGCGAGATGCCGTAGCTGAGGACGTAGCCGGCCACGACCCATCCCGGTATGAGCCCTCCGAGCCACGAATCGACAACCGCGAGCGCCGCGCTCAAGACCAGCGACACCAACAGCAGGAAACCGAATCCCAGCACGATTCCAAAGGAGAGCAGGCGGTCGCGCAATATTCCCCACAGCCCCCGCCCAGGTCTCGCCACCACCTTCCAGACCGTGTTCAGCGCGTCCTGCAGCTCGACCAACACGCCGGTGGCGCCCGCGATCAGGGTGACGGATCCGACCACCGTCGCCAGGATCCCATGCCCCCGATTGCTGACCTTCTCGAGCATCGCCTGGATGACGTTGGCCGCTTCGGTGCCCAGCAATCCCCCGAACTGCTCGACGATCTTCCCCTGTGCAGCCTTCGGGCCGAGGACCAGGCCCGCGACGGCGATGACCAGCAAGAGGACCGGGGCCAGCGAAAAGATCGTGTAATAGGAGAGCGCCGCCCCCAGTCGCGGCGCCTTGTCGTTGCTCCATTCGCTGGCCGCCTCCTTGAGCAGCCGCCAGCTGTTTCGCAAAAACTTCATTCGCGGCTATCAGCGGAACCGAAGCAGGTGCCCGCTCGCGAAATTGCCAGTGGCCCACAGAATCACCAGAACCACCAACACGATGCCGAGGGGTGACCACCCCCTGTAGCCAAAACGCGAGTGACCCCAGCCACCGAAGATCGCCGAAAGGATCAGCAAAACTACCAGAAGTGTGAGCATGCAGAGAAGCTAAGGCTCGATTGGGCATCCGGGAATGGCATTGCCAGAATCGAACGCGTCCTTATCTTCGCTCGTATGGCCTCTCGGGTTCCCCTCTTCGCGCTCCTTTTTGTGGGGTGTGGGCAGGTGACGTTCGGGGGAGCGACGGACAATCTCGATGCCGGCCTCATCGCGATCGGCGTCGCGACCGATGCCGCGCACGATTCGAGAACGCCCGCGGAAGTGACCGACGGACGCGCGACAGACGGCAGCGGCGGCGGGCCGGGCGCGGGCGGCGCGCCCGCGATGCCTCCACCCCTGGGCGGCGCGGCCGGTGCGCCCGGCTGCCAGTCGCTCGCCGATTGTACGGACGGCGTTTGCAATCTTTTGGACCACACGTGTGTCGGCTGCATGCTGAACGGCGACTGCAAGAAGGGGAAAGGAAACCTCTGTGACCTCGCCACCTTCACCTGCGTCGAGTGCCAGACCAACGCCGACTGCGATGGTGACAAGGCCTGCGCCGGCGGTACCTGCGGAAACTGACCGCCCCGGTCGGTGGACGCCGCGCTACCTGGCGAGGACCCTTCGGATCGAACGCAGCTCGCGCAAGCGCGCCTCCGACGCCTTCGGATAGCTCATCTGGAGCGCGGTCAGCGTGTCGACGATGACGCGCGAGACGATGAGCCGCGCGCTCTCCTTGTCGTCGGCGGGCACGATGTACCAGGGCGCGGCGGTCGTGCTGGTGGCGCTCAGACACTCCTGGTAGGCCTTCATGTACGCCTTCCAATATTTCCGTTCCTCGACGTCGGCCTGGGTGAGCTTCCAGCGCTTCTCAGGATCGTCGATCCGATCGAGGAAGCGCTTTCGCTGTTCTTCCTTGGACAGGTGCAGGAAGAATTTGATGATCCGGGTCCCGTTGCGGTGCAGGTGGCTCTCCAGATCCAGGATCGATTTGTATCGGGCCCGCCAGAGATCCTCGTTCGCCGCTTTCCCGCCCGGCACCCCCTCGCCGCGCAGGATCTCGGGGTGAACCCGCGCGATCAGCACCTCCTCGTAGTAGGAGCGGTTAAAGATGCCGATTCGCCCGCGCTCCGGTAGGCACCGGGTGGTGCGCCAGAGGAAGTCGTGCTCCAGCTCCGCCGGGCTGGGGTGCTTGAAGCTGAAGACCTGGCACCCTTGCGGGTCGACGCCCGACATGACATGCCGGATCGCGCCGTCCTTTCCGGCGGCATCCATCGCCTGGAAGATCACGAGGAGCGCGAACTCGTCGGACGCATATAGCAGGCGCTGCCGCTTGCTCAGCTGCGCGACATGGTCGGCGAGCAGGCGCTGGTAGTGCGCTTTGGAGCGGTAGAGCGGCTTTACCGCGGTCGGCCAGTGCTTGAGCTTGACCGGGTGTCCTTCGCGAACGCGGAAATCGGCGGGGATGTGTTTCATGCTTTCTCGGGCAGAGGGCCGCCTCAGTGGGCCGTTTGCGTGCCGTATCCTGGCAAGGCGTGCGAGGGCGTGAACCGGACCGATCCAATCTTCAGGGATGCGGTCCCGCGGGTGATCGCCGGGGCGGCGCGCAGCTCCATCTCTTTCCAGCAGCTCAGCCCCCCCCGGCTCATGAACCGGAGCGCAAACGTCTGGCTCTGCCCGGCGCCGACGGTGAGCGGATCGCTGGCGAACCAGGTGGAGGTTCGGATCGCGCTGCCGTCGGCGGCGCCCAGACGAAAGCCGTCGCGGCGAATGGCGAGCGGCGTCGCGGTTGGGTTCGTCACCTGCACCTCGACAATCGCTTCGACCAGATCGTTGCCGGGCTGCTTGGGCTGCACCGTTTCGCTGCAGCTCTGGCGGAGGACCGCGACCGAGATCCCGTCCATGGTGACCGCCGCGCCGCCATTTAGAATCGGCGGGGTGAGGCCGCAGGCAGGGGCCAGCAGGGCCAGCCCCAGCGCGGCGACGAAGGACGAAACGCCGGAGGGAGCCATCGGTTGACCGTACCACTTCGAGGGCACCAAGCCAGCGCTCGCGTTCGCGCGATCCCGCGATAGGATGCGCCTGCGAGTCGCCGGCGCGCGTTCATTGAACGTCGCGGCGCACACAAGGTGAGCTCATGAAGATCGTGATTCCGGGCGGCTCCGGCCAGGTCGGCCAAATACTCGTCCGGGCGTTCAGCGCTCGCGGTCACGAGGTCGTGGTGCTCAGCCGGAGCGACACCGCCGATGCGCGCGTGGTGGCGTGGGATGGCCGCACGTTGGGACCGTGGGCGAGCGAGATCGACGGCGCCGACGTGGTCGTCAACCTCGCCGGCCGCAGCGTGAATTGCCGCTACACCCGGGCGAACCTGAACGCGATGATGAGCTCGCGCGTGGAGTCGACGCGGGTGGTGGGGTTGGCCATAGAACAGGCGGTGCGACCGCCGCGGGTCTGGCTGCAGATGAGCACCGCGACAATCTATGCCCACCGCTTCGACGCCCCCAACGACGAGGCCACCGGCCGCCTGGGCGGCGACGAGCCCGACGTGCCGGCCTACTGGAAGTTCAGCGTCGACATCGCCGAGGCCTGGGAGCGGACGCAGCGTGAAGCGAAGACGCCACGTACGCGGAAAGTGGCTCTGCGGTCCGCCATGGTCATGAGTCCCGACCGGGGCGGCATCTTCGATGTCCTGCGCGGCTTGACCCGCCTGGGCCTGGGCGGCGCGATCGCCGGCGGGCGCCAGTTCATTTCGTGGATTCACGATCGCGATTTCGTGCGAGCGATCGAGCTCTTGATCGAGCGGGACGACATCGTGGGTCCCGTGAACCTGGCGGCCCCTAGTCCGATTCCCCAGCGGGCGTTCATGGCCGCACTGCGAAGCGCGGCGGGGACGCGACTCGGGTTACCGGCCACGAAATGGATGATCGAGATCGGCGCGTTCTTTCTGCGGACCGATTCTGAGCTGCTCATGAAGAGCCGGCGCGTGATCCCGGGACGTCTTGTCGGGGCGGGCTTCTCGTTCGATTTCCCGGAATGGCCAGACGCGGCGCGGAACCTCGTCGAACGCTGGACGGCGGAAAGCCAGAAAGGTCCGGGGCGCCCGAGGGCCGCTTCTGGGAATATGGAGTCATGAAGAGTCCTCGCTTGGGATCCCGTGGAATCGCCGTCGTGCTGGCTTGCGGGGTGGCGCTGCTGGCCTGCGCGAAGACCGACAACGGGGGCGGCTCGCCGGGCAGCGCGGGGACCACAGGCGGCGGCAAAGGTACCGCCGGAACCTCGGGCGCCGCGGGTACGACCGGAGGGGGGGGAGCCGCGGTGGCCGGGACCTCCGGCAGGGCCGGGACCTCCGGCACGGCCGGGACCTCCGGGACGGCCGGTGGGGGCGGAAAAGCTGGAACCGGGGGCGGCGGCACCACGGGGGCCGCCGGGACGAGCGGCGTCGCCGGGAGTGGGGTCACCGGTATGGCCGGTTCGACTGGCAGCGGCGGGGCTGGTCGGGCGGGCTCGGGTGGCGCGTCCGGCATCGCCGGCGCCGGCGGCTCGGGAACGACGTGTGCTTTGCCGAAGACGTTCAAGTGGACCTCGTCGGGCCCGGTCGCGACGCCCAAAGCGCCCGCGGGCAAGACCTGGGTCGCGCTCAAGGACTTCAGCGACGTCGTCTACAACAACATGCACATCGTCTACATGTCGACCCACGACACGGCGACGAGCTACGGCTCGGCGATGTTCACGTTCAGCGACTGGCCCAATGCGGCCACGGCCACGCAGTCCGTCACGCCCCACGGCGTCGCGCCGACGCTCTTCTACTTCACGCCGAAGAACACCTGGGTGCTCGCCTATCAGTGGGGCTCGACGCCATTTAGCTACGTGACTTCGGCGGACCCCACGAACCCCACCTCCTGGTCGTCCGAGAAATCGCTCTTCGCCGGAAGCATCGCCGACGCGGGTAGCGGCACCGGTCCCATCGATCAGACGATGATCTGCAACAGCACGACCTGTTATCTGTTTTTCGCCGGGGACAACGGAAGCATCTACAGATCGTCGATGCCGATCGGCAACTTCCCGGGCACCTTCGGCGCGCAGACGACGGTCATGTCCGACACCACCGTCAACTTGTTCGAGGCGGTGGAGGTCTACGCTGTCAAAGGCGCGAACCAGTACCTGATGATCGTCGAGGCCCAAGGCGCAAACGGGCGATACTTCCGCTCGTTCACCGCCACCGATCTGGGAGGTTCGTGGACCGCCCTGGCGGCAACCGAGAGCAACCCCTTTGCCGGTAAGGCCAACGTCACCTTCAGCGGAACGGCCTGGACCAACGACATCAGCCACGGCGACATGGTTCGCAACAACCCCGACGAAACCATGACCATCGACCCGTGCAACATGCAGTTCCTCTACCAGGGTCGCAGCCCCAGCTCGAATGACACCAGCTACGATTTGCTCCCCTACCAACCGGGCCTGCTCACGCTCACCCAATAGGCGTGACCGCCTGGCCCGCGGATCGTGTTCGCGATAGCCTCACGCCCATGAAAACGCGCGCCGCCGTGGCCTATGAAGCGGGCAAGCCGCTGGTCGTCGAGGAGGTCGAGCTCGAAGGACCCAAGGCGGGCGAGGTGCTGATCGAGATCAAGGCCACCGGCGTCTGCCACACCGACGAGTTCACCCGCTCGGGCGCCGATCCGGAGGGGCTCTTCCCGGCGATCCTGGGGCACGAGGGCGCTGGCGTGGTCTTGGAAGTCGGGCCCGGCGTGACCAGCGTGCGCTCCGGCGACCACGTCATCCCCCTCTACACGCCGGAGTGTCGCACCTGCAAATCGTGCCTCAGCCGAAAAACCAACCTCTGCACCGCGATCCGCGCGACGCAGGGCAAAGGTCTGATGCCCGACGGGACCAGCCGATTTTCGCTCGGGAAGACCAAGCTCCACCACTACATGGGCTGCTCGACCTTCGCGCAGCACACCGTGCTCCCCGAGATCGCGCTGGCCAAGATCCGGCCCGACGCCCCCTTCGACAAGGTCTGCTACATCGGCTGCGGCGTCACGACCGGCATCGGCGCGGTGCTCTGGACCGCCAAGGTGACGCCGGGAGCGAACGTGGTGGTCTTCGGCCTGGGGGGGATCGGCCTCAACGTCGTGCAGGGCGCGCGGCTGGCCGGCGCCGATCGGATCATCGGCGTCGATCTCAACCCGGCGCGCGAACCGCTGGCCCGCCGCTTCGGGCTGACCCACTTCGTGAATCCGAAGGAGCACCAGGGCGACCTGGTCCCGTACCTGGTGGAGCTGACGGCCGGGGGCGCCGACTACAGCTTCGAGTGCGTCGGCAACGTGGATCTGATGCGCCAGGCGCTCGAATGCTGCCACCGGGGGTGGGGCGAGTCGATCATCATCGGCGTGGCGGGCTCGGGGCAGGAGATCCGCACCCGCCCGTTCCAGCTCGTCACGGGGCGGGTCTGGCGCGGCACCGCCTTCGGTGGCGCGCGCGGCCGCACCGACGTGCCCAAGATCGTCGACTGGTACATGAACGGCAAGATCGAGATCGACAGCCTCATCACGCACAAGCTCCCGCTCGGGCGCATCAACGAGGCGTTCGATCTGATGCACGCCGGCCAGTCGATCCGCACGGTCGTCGAGTTCTGATGACCGACGGGTTCGAGACGCTCTCCGAGCAACGCTGCTTCGAGGGCGTGCAGGGGTTCTATCGCCACGCTTCGCCGGCCACCGGCGGCCCGATGCGCTTCTCGGTCTTCGTTCCGGAGCGCGCCAGGGGGGCCCCGTGCCCGGCCGTCTATTTCCTGGCCGGCCTCGAATGCACCGAGCAGACGTTCGTCCTCAAGGCCGGCGCCCAGCGCGTGGCCGCGTCGCTGGGGTTGGCGCTGGTGACCTGCGACACCAGCCCCCGCAGCGCCCGCTACCCGGGCGACGACGCGAGCTGGGACTTCGGCCTCGGCGCCGGTTTCTACCTGGACGCCACGCAGGCGCCCTGGAACCAGACCTATCGAATGGAGACCTACCTGACCCGGGAGCTGCCGGCGATCGTCGAGCGGCATTTCCCGATCGCGCCCGCGCTGCGCGGCATCTTCGGGCACTCGATGGGCGGGCACGGCGCGCTGGTGCTGGCGCTGCGAAATCCCACTCTCTACCGGAGCGTCTCGGCGTTCGCGCCCATCGTCGCGCCCTCGAAGGTCCCCTGGGGACTAAAGGCGTTCGCGGGCTACCTGGGCGACGATCCCGACGCCTGGTCGGCCCACGACGCCTGCGATCTGGTCCGGGCCCGGCCGCTGCCAGCGAGCCTGCTGGTGGACGTCGGCACGGCGGACAAGTTCCTCGAGCGCGAGCTGCGACCGGAGCTGTTCGAAGCCGCCTGCGCCGACGCCGGGCAGCAGCTCCAGCTTCGGCGCCGCGCCGGCTACGATCACAGCTATTTCTTCGTCGCGACCTTCGTGGCCGATCACCTCGCGCACCACGCGCGGGCGCTGACCCCCTAGCCGAAAGTCGCGGGCTGTCCGGTCGATTCGATGACCGACATCCAGAGATCTTCCTCGACGTCGACCTGCTTGCGGAAGCGGGTCGCCAGCAAAAACGGGACGTGGACGAAGCGACCGTGCCAGCGGCCGACCAGCATCTCCGTGTTGCCGGCCAGCGCCGCGTGCGCCGCGTTGCGCGCCATGTTCCAGCAGTAGACGCTGTCGGAAGGGGAGGCGGGCACGCTGCGTATCTGATAGCTCGGATCGATGTACTTGAGGGTGATGTCGATCGCGCGCGCCCCGAAGTGTCGCGTGATCCGATCGCGCAGGACCAGGCCGATGTCCTTGAGCCGGGCGTTGCCGCTCGCGTCGGATGGGGCGGAGCCGCCGCCGGTGATCTCCGCGGCATCGACGCACAGGGACTGTCCTGCCCCTTCGGCGACGACGACGACGGCGTGCGCCCGCTGTTCGAGCCGTCGCTCGAGCTGCCGCAGAAACCCCAGCTCGCCTTCGAGGTGCAGTGGCACTTCGGGGATGAGCACGAAGTTCGCGTCGGTGCAGGCCAGCGCGGCGTGACAGGCGATGAATCCCGAATGACGCCCCATCAGCTTGACGAGGCCGATGCCGTTGCGGGCGCCGGTGGCCTCGACGTGGGCGCTGCGGATGGCGTCGGCGGCGGCCGCCGCGGCGCTCTCGAAGCCGAAGCTGCGATCGATGAAGTGGATGTCGTTGTCGATCGTCTTGGGGATCCCGACCACCGCGATCGAGAGTCGCCGCCGCTCGATCTCCGCCACGATCTTGGTGGCACCGCGCAAAGTTCCGTCGCCGCCGATCACGAACAGGACCCCGATTCCGAGCGTGGCGAGGCGGTCGACCATCTCGCCCGGATCTTGGCTGCCGCGCGAGGTCCCCAAGATGGTGCCGCCTTGCTGGTGGATCGAGCCGACCATGTCGGGCCGAAGCAGCAGCGGCTCGTGACCGAACCGGGCCACCAGCCCTTCGAAGCCGTAGCGGAATCCGAAGATCGCCGGGACGCCATAGGCGTGGGTCAGCTCGAGGACCAGCCCGCGCACGACGTTGTTGATGCCCGGGCATAGTCCGCCGCAGGTCACGATCCCTACCCGCAAGGTGGTCGGATCGAAGAAGATCCGATCCCGCGGGCCGGCCAGCTCGAAGGTGGGAAGGTCCTCGAGCCCACGGCCGCGCGCCGCGGCCACCCTCGAGACGCGATCGTCGAGCAGCACGCGATCGGCCTCGCCGACGTGGTGCATGGCGCGTTGTCCGAGCCGTGCCACCAGCGGCGATTGATAGCGGCAGGGCCCCAGGACCTTGATGTGGAGATCGGCGCCTTCGACCCGCTCGGTGCGTTCCGGGATGGTGAGGTTTTCGGCCCGCCACTCGGTCTCAGGCGGCGCTCCCGATTGAGAACCCGTCGTCACTCTTTCACCATAGCCTAGCCAGCGTCGGTTTCGGCGAGGTGTCGCCGCGGCTCGGCTCGCGTTAACAACGATCCCGGGGCGAGGCCCGGGCATTCGGGCCGGGCCGATCCCCGCGAGGATGGCCGCTCAGCGGCTGGTCGCTAGCGGCTTCGTTTGCGCCACCGACGTCGGACGACGAGCGTGAGCATCGGAAGCAGCCAGAGGAACGAGGCCCGGCCCGGCGCCGCCCCGACGTCGCAACCGCAGCCCCCGCCGGAGGGATTGAGCTCGCCCGATCCGGGCCCGTCCTTGCCGCCGTCGGGAGATCCGTTGCTCCCGGCCACGCCCGTTCCCGTGCTGCCGCCCGCGGAGCCAGCGGCTCCGCCTTTGCCGCCCGATCCCGCTCCGCCGCCGGAGCCACCGGTCGTTCCGCTACCACCGCTACCGCCACCACCGCCGGTTCCCCCCGGGCCGCCGTGTCCGCCCGCACCCGCGCTGGCTCCGCCCGAGCCTGCGACGCCGCTGCCGCCGGCTCCTGAGCCGCCGGTCCCGGTCGAACCGCCGAGGCCACTGCTGCCACCGCCCGCGCCGCCGGTTCCACCGATACTCCCGCCCACGCCGCTCCCGCCCGTTCCGGTAGAACCGGCGGCCCCGCCGCCGCCCGCGCCGCCCGCGCCGCCCACGCCGTTAGAACCGGCCACGCCGCCCCCGCCCGCGCCACCCACACCCGATCCGCCGGTGCCCGTAGAGCCGGCCACACCACCGCCGCCGCCGCCCCCGCCCGATCCCGTGCCCGTTGCGCCGCTCGTGCCGCCGTTGCCCCCGCCATCCGCGCCGGCATCCGGCACAGGGAAGGCGGTGGTCGAGGTCATGGCCGTCGCGCTGATTGGCGCGCCGTTGGCGACGCTGAGGACGGCCGTATCCGAAAGGGTGCCCGCTGCCAGGCCCTGGTCGAGCAGGACCACCAAGGTCACCGAGCCGCTGCCACTGGCCGCGAGGTTGCCGAGGCTCCAGGTCACCTGGTTGGTGCCGGTCGCGTAGCTGCCGCCGTTGCTGGTCGAGACGAAGCTGGTTCCCGCCGGCAGCACGACCGTCAGGGCCGCGTCGCTGGCGATGTCGTTGCCGCTATTGGCGAAGGCCAGCGTGTAGGTCAGCTGATTTCCGGCCTGGACCGGATTGGGCGCGCCGGTGTCGGTGAGCGAGAGGGTCGGCGCGCTCTGCACCGTCGTGGTGGCCATCGCCGGCACCGAGGCCGCGTTCGTCGAGGAGAGCGTCGCGCTCGCGAAGAGGCTGGTCCCGTTCGGAAGGGGGCTCTGCACGGCAACGGTGAAGGTCACCGCCGCGTTGGTACCGGCCGCGATATTGCCGAGGGTGAAGCTCACCTGGTTGGTGCCGCTGTCGTAGACGCCACCGCCGGTCGCCGAGACGAAGCTGGTGTTGCTGGGAATCGGCGCGACCACGGTGGCGCCGAGCGCGGCGTCGCTGCCGCTGTTGGCATAGGCGAGCGTGTAGACCAGCTGCGCGCCGGCTGCGACCGGATTGGGCGTTCCGGTTTCCGTGAACGACACGATCGGCGCGCTGGTGACGGTCACGCTGGCGTTGGCCAACAGCGTGCTGGCGTTGGAGGCGGCCAGCGACGCGGTGTCGATCAGGACGGTGCCGCTTCCGATCGGGCTCGCCACCAGGACGGTCACGGTGACCGCACCCGAGGCGCCGGCCGCGACGGTGCCGAGGTTCCAGACCACCTGGTTCAAGGCGCTGCCGTAGGTCCCACCGCCGGTGCTCGACGCAAAGGTCACGTTGGCCGAGAGGCCATAGGTGACGACGACGTTCTGCGCGGCGTCGGTTCCAGCGTTGGAATATCCCAGGGTGTAGACCAGCGACGCGCCCGCGGCCACCGGGTTGGCGCCGGGGAGATCGGTGAAGGTCATCGCGGGCGCGCTGCTGACGGTCGTGACGGAGCTGGCGGTGACGGTGGTATTGGTGGTCGCGGAGAAGCTCGCCATGTCGCTCAGCAGCGTGCCGTTCGCCAGCGGGCTCGCCACCTGCACCACGAACGAGACGGTCCCGGAGGCGCCCATCGCGAGGTCTCCCAGGCTCCAGGTCACCCGGTTCATCCCGGCGTCGTAGCTGCCGCCGGCCGTCGCCGACACGAAGGTGGTGTTCGCGGGCAGCACGTCGACGATCGCGGCGGCCGCGGCCACGCCGCTGCCGGTGTTCTTGTAGGTGAGCGTGACCGTGAGGGGCGCGCCGGCCGCGACGGGATTGGGCGCGGCGGCGGAGGTGAGCGTGAGGACGGCGTTGCTGACCGTCACGTTCGCGGTCGCGACGGACGAAGGGGCGTTCGCGGCGCTCAGGGTGGCCGTGTCGGCGATCGCGGTGCCGTCGGCCAGCGGGGTGGCGACCCGCAGAATCATGGTCGCGGTGCCTGTCGTTCCCGCGGGCAGCGCGCCCAGGCTCCAGGTGACGGTGCCGGCGGTCGGATCGTAGGTGCCGCCGGCGGACGCCGAGACGAACGTCGTGTTGGCCGGCAGCGGATCGACCAGCATCACCGAGGTCGCGGGGGCGGTCCCGGTGCCCTCGTACTTGAACGTGTAGGTGATCTGCCCGCCGTCGAGGACCGGGTTGGGCGAGGCGCTGGAGGTCAGAAGCAGGTTGGGGGCACAGACCGGGGCGATCATCTGCAGATTGGCGGTCGAGATGTCCAGATAGGTGCTGTTCCCCGGTGCCAGGAACTGAGCGTCGGTGGGGCCGTCGCAGCAGCCCTCGAAACCGAAGACCTCGACGATGTGGGTGCCGGCGGTCAGGTTCACCGAGCCTTGCAGGTACTGGTTCGGGTCGGTGAACGCGCCGCCCCACCACATGTCCGACCAGCGAGACTGCAGCTCCACGCCGTCGACCAGCAACGTCCCGCCGAATCCAAAGTCGCCGCCCCAGCGAAAAGCCCAGGTCCCCACCTGCGTCGGGGCGACGACGAAGACCGCGGAGACGTGATAGGCGATGTTCGAGCTGGGACCGCCGTTTTGACCGCTGTTGTTGGTGCCGCTCACCGTCGTCGGACGCGTGCACCCGTACCCGGCGCCGCTGGTCAACCCGTCGAAGACCGAGATCGCCTGGGCGGTCGACATGGGGGCGGGGGTGGTCCAGGGCTGGGTCTGGAACATGATCTGGGCGTCGGCGGACGGCGACGATGCGAGGAACGCCAGCGCGGCGCTCGCCAGCGCAACCAGGGCGGGGGACAAGGGGTGGTATCGGCCGATGCGAATCACGAGATGGCTCCTTGAGCTGAGGGTCGGTCCGTCGCCCGAGGCGCCGGCGGTTTCGAAACTGGGGGCTTCCCTCGCGCCGTCAGAAAACCGACGCTGGTCACGTTTCGCGGATGCCGGGATGGGAGCGGCTCGACCGAGAGGCCGGTTTGTCGGGCGGGACGCCCAAATTCGGGAGACGGCCGGTCTCGTTCACACCATAGGTCGAGCACGCGGGTCCGCCTCATAGCAGGAACCGTTCCAACCGAGCGGCGAATGACCGGCGTGAGGGTGGGACGGACCTAGAGCTGCGAGCCGGCCAGGCCGGCAAACCAATCGCCCGCCCGATCCAGCCAGGGGCGGTGACGCCACTCTTCGACGGTGATGGGACGCGCCCGCGCCCGATCCTTCTCGAAGGCGCGCCGCTCTTGCAGCGCCAATCCGCGGTCGAGGACGTTTAGGTTGGCCTCCGCGTTCAGCCGGAAGGAGCGGCTGTCGAAGTTCGTCGAACCGACCGAGACCCACCGGTCGTCGACTACCATCACCTTGCAGTGAAACATGGTGGGCTGGAATTCGTAGATGGCGATCCCGGCCTCGAGCAGCGGCGCCCACTTCTGGCGTGAGGCGGCCCGCGTCACCTCGCTGTCGATCTTGGATCCGGGCACGATGATCTGGACGTCGACGCCCCGCTGTCGCGCTTCGATGAGCGTCCGGACCGAGAGATCGTCGGGGACGAAGTAGGAATTGGACAGCAAGACGCTGTGCCGGGCGGAGGCGATCGAGAGGAGGTACATCAGGCGAATGCTCTCGGTCCCGTCGTCGGCGGCGCTCCGCACCATCTGGGCCGGCATCTCGCCGGCCCGCGCGAGCGCGGGAAAGTAAGCCGCGCCCTGCAGGAGCACGCCCCGGGTCGAGAGCCAGTGCTCGACGAAGGTCGCTTGCATCTGCGCGACCACCGGGCCGACCACGCGGAAATGGGTGTCCCGCCAGTGATCGGGGCTGTCGGCGTCGCCGTCCCACTTGTCCGCGATTCCGACCCCGCCCGTGAATCCGACGCGCCCGTCGACGATCAGCAGCTTGCGGTGGGTGCGGTTGTTGATGCGGTCGAGGGTGTACCAGTGCAGCGAGTGGTACCTCTCGACCTCGACGCCGGCGTCGCGCATGGCGGCCAGCTGCTTGGCGTCGATCTTTCCGGAGCCGACGGCGTCGATGATGAGATGAATCGGGATGCCGGCGCGGGCCCGCTCGACGAGCGCCTCGGTGAACTCGGCGCCCACCCGACCGGACCAATAGATGTAGGTCTCGAACGTGATGCTCTTCGTGGCGCGCCGGATGTCGGCCAGCATCGCGTCGAAGATGCGGGTGCCGTTGTAAAGGGGTGTGACGGCGTTTCCGGCGGTCAGCGCGGGCCCGAACAGCTCGCTCATGGCGCGGGAAAACTCCGGATCGTCGACGCCATAGGGCGACGAGATGGGCCTATCGATCTTGTGCTCGCCCGACATCGCGTTGACGGCGACGAATCCGATGAACGCCGTCACCGCCGCCGATATCGCCGCGATGGTCGCGGTGCGCTTCCAGGTTCCGCCGGAGCTCGGCTTCAAGGTCTTCGCCCCCCGGGGGCAAGATTAACGCCCGATCTCGGTCAGCGCCATCGACGCCCCGATCACCAGCAACTCGGCCTGGCAACTAAGATCTGCGGGCCGAGAATGCCAGCTCGGCCGATCGACGCACGGGGCTTCCCACCGGCCGCGTCCGAGCTTACCGTCGCCCCATGCCCGTCTCGCCGCTCGCCGGAAAACCAGCCCCCGCGGAAGCCCTGATCGACGTCGATCGGTTGGTGGCCGCCTACTACGACCGCCGGCCCGATCCGGCCAACCCGCGAGAGCAGGTCGCCTTCGGAACCAGCGGACACCGGGGCGCGGCCGAGGACGGCGCGTTCAACGAGGCGCACATCCTCACGATCACGCAGGCGATCTGCGAACACCGCGCGCGCCTCGGCATCACCGGCCCGCTGTTCCTGGGCGCCGACACGCACGCCGCTTCGGCGCCCGCGCTGAAGACGGCGCTCGAGGTGCTGGCGGCAAACGGCGTCGAGACGCGGGTCTCCGCCGAAGACGAATACACGCCGACGCCCGCGCTGTCGCGCGCGATCCTCGTCTTCAACGACGGGCGGCGGGACGGCCTGGCGGACGGCATCATCATCACGCCGTCACACAACCCGCCGCGCGACGGCGGCTTCAAGTACAACCCGCCCCACGGCGGCCCGGCCGACAGCGACGTCACCGACGGCATTCAGGCGCGCGCCAACGAGCTGCTCCGTGCGGGTACCGAGGTCCGGCGTCTACCGTACGCCGCCGCCCGGCTGGCGCCCACCACGCACGAGCACGACTTCCGGTCGCCCTACATCGAGGATCTGGCCGGCGCCATCGATGTCGCGGGGATCGCGCGCGCGGGCGTCCAGATCGGCGCCGACCCGATGGG
>CALAOV010000379.1 GCA_937889515.1 uncultured Myxococcales bacterium
GCCAATTCTACATCGTCATGTGCTCCGGCCGCCGAAGATCGCGGTGCCGACGCGGACCAGGGTGGCGCCTTCGGCGATCGCGATCTCGACGTCGTCGCTCATGCCCATCGACAGCTCTTTGAGATCGACGTTGGGGCGCGGGCGGCCGGCTTCGCGGTCACGCAGGGCGCGCAACGCAGCGAAGTGGGAGCGGGCGTCCTCGGGCGATGCCCCGAGCGGCGGGATCAACATGAGGCCCTTGCACCGTAAGTTTCTCAGAGTGGCGAACCGATCGAGCAGCGCGCCGAGCTCCGCCGGTGCGACGCCGCGCTTCTGCGCTTCGCCCGCCACGTTGACCTGCACCAGACAGGCTTGCGGCGCCCCGCGGGCGTCGATCGCCTCGAGAAGCGCCGCCGAGTCCACCGCGTGGATCAAAGCCACCTGGCCGGCGACATACTTCACCTTGTTGCTCTGGAGCGGACCGATGAAGTGCCATTCGGGCGGCGTCGCCTCGGCCTCCAGCGCCGCGCGCTTGTCGCGCAGCTCCTGCCCATAGCTCTCGCCGAACACCCGCTGTCCGGCGGCCAGCGCCGCGCGCACGTCGTCGGCGGTCATCTTTTTGCTGACCGCCACCAGCCGGACCGATCCGGGCGCCCGGCCGGCCGCGCGCTCCGCCGCGGCGATCCGCGCGCGCACGTCGGCCAGGTTGGCGGCGATGGTTTCGGCGCGGGTCATCGCCCCTCACTCCCCGGGACGGACCCCGAAGGCGGCCGCCGGGTAGCGGGGCAGGGCGCCCAGCGCCAGCAGGTCGGCCAGCACTTCGGCCACCGGCAGCCCGATCACGTTGGTGACCGACCCGCGCAGGTCGGTGACGAAGGCCGCCGCGATCCCCTGGACGGCGTAGCCGCCCGCCTTGCCCCGCCATTCGCCGCAGGCGACGTAGGCGTCGACTTCCGCCGGCTGCAGGGCGCGCATCGCGACCAGCGTGGTGACGACCCGTTCGATGTGCCGCGCGCCGAAGCGCACGCTGGTGCCGGTGATGACCTCGTGGCGCCGGCCGGCCAAACGGGCCAGCATCGCGCGCGCCTCCTGCTCGTCGGCCGGTTTGCCGAGGATGGTCTCGTCGACGACCACCGTGGTGTCGGCGCCCAGCACGGCGGGTGCCGGATCTCCCGCGGCGTTGGCGGCCGCCAGGGACGCGAACACCGTGTCGCACTTGGCCATCGCGACCCGACGAACGTAGTCGGTCGCCAGCTCGCCCGGCTGGGTGGTCTCGTCGGCGTCGGCGGGGATGATCTCCAGGACCAGCCCCAGCCGTTCCAGCAGCTCGCGCCGCCGCGGCGAGGCCGAGGCTAGCACCAGATCCGGATCTCCCTGCCGCGCCATCGGCCGGGCTTTTACCACGCGAACAACCTTCGCGAGAGCGGTCCGACAACTGGGCGATGCGACTCGTGACTCTGTTGCTGATCTCCGGGGCCGTCGTGCCCGCCTGCGCGCCCCAGACCGACCTGACCGATGTTCCCGCCCCGGGCGCGACCGCGCCGCCACCCAGCGGCCCGGCCGGCGCCGTCCTGGTCGATCCGGCGGCCGGCGCGGCGGCCGTGCCGCTCAATCTGGCGGCGGTGGTGGTCCAGTTCCCGGCGGCCATCAACTGGAGCTCGGGCGGCCTGGTGGTCTGCGACGGACCGGGCGCCGTGCCGGCCTCGCCGCCGGTCGAGACTCCCTGCGCCGCCGACACGACGGGCGTCTGTTACCGGTCCGAGCTGGGCGGCAGCCTGCCGGCCAGTGTCTCCTGTTCGGTTTCGATCGCCGCGGGGGCGCTCGATGCGGCCGGCGCCGTGATCGCTTCGGGCCCGATCGGCGTCTTCGAGGACGCGGCCGCGCCCGATGTGACGCCCCCGGTCCTGGGCGACGTTTCGGTCGAGGTGGCGGGTCCGTGCCTGGCGGTGACCTTTTCGACCGACGAGGCGTCGAGCGGCACGGTGAGCGTGGTGGCCGGCGGCGTCGAGGTAGACACGCCCGCCGGCTCCGGACAGACCCGCTTCGATCTGGGGATTCCGCTGGGATCGCTGCCGCCCTCGAGCGCGGCCACCGTCACGGTGACCGCCACCGACCTGGCGGGGAACAGCGCGACTTCGGCCCCCTTCGCGTTCACGACGCCCGCCGCGCTGCCGCCGATCGCCATCACCGAGGTGCTGGCCAACCCGGCCGGGCCGGAGCCGCAGCAGGAGTATGTCGAGCTGCGCAATCTGGGCGATGCGGACGTGCCGCTGGCGGGATTGCGCCTGCAGGACAGCAAGGGCGGCGACGATCTGCCCGCGGAGACCCTGGCGGCGGGCGGCTACGCGCTGGTCGTCACCGCCACCTACGATCCCGACGAGGGGAGCGATCCGTCGCCGCGGGCGGGGACGTTGCTGGTTCGCGTCGACACGCGGATCGGCGCGGATGGTCTCTCCAACTCGGGCGAGGCGGTGCAGCTGGTTCAGGGCGCCGCGGTCGTCTCCAGCTACGGCGGCTGGGTCTCCGTGTCGGCGGGGAGCTGGAACGGCAACGCGGTCCACCGTCTGGTCCAGACCGCCTGCGACAGCGCGGCCGCCTGGAACCACGCGCCTCTGCCGCCCACCCCCGGGTGGGGGCCGCCTTGAGTGGGGCCGCCTTGTTCGGCGCGAGCTCGTGGCCTCAGGAACCTCTCAGGGGTGGCGGACTGTGATAGGAAATAGGCATGTCCGGGCACAACCGGTGGTCGAAGATAAAGCACAAGAAAGAGGCCTCGGACTCCAAGAAGTCCAAGGTCTGGACGAAGGTCATCAAGGAGCTGACGCTCTCGGCCCGCCTCGGCGGCGGTGACATCGCCGGCAACCCGCGCCTGCGTGCCGCGTCGGACAAGGCGCGCAGCGTGAACATGCCGAACGACACCATCGATCGCGCCATCAAGAAGGGGACCGGCGATCTCGAAGGGGTCAACTACGAAGAGTTCAACTACGAGGTGTTCGGCCCGGGCGGGGCGGCGGTGCTGGTCGAGATCATGACCGACAACCGCAACCGCACCGCCAGCGACATCCGCAGCGTCATCACCCGGCACGGCGGCAACCTGGGCGCCTCCGGCTCGGTCGGCTGGATGTTCAAGAAGCAGGGTCTCATCGTCTTCGAGAAGGCTCTCGTCGACGAGGACAAGGTCACGGAGCTGGCGATCGAGCTCGGCGCCGACGACATTCGCGCCGAGGGCGAATCGCTGGTGGTGGTGACCGAGCCGAAAGAGTTCGAGACCATTCGAGACGGGCTGAAAAAAGCCGGCCTGCCCGATCCGCACTCCGCCGAGGTGACGATGGTTCCACAGAACGTCGTCAAGCTGGTCGGCAAGGAGGCGGAAGGCGCCGTCAAGCTGGTGAACGCGCTCGAGGACAACGACGACGTGCAGAACGTCTACTCGAACATGGACGTCGACGAGTCCGTGCTGGAGAGCGTCGGCTGACGGCGAGGTCGATGCCGCGTCCGACGTCACCGGCGGGGAGACGGACGTCGCCGCGGGCATCGTTGCGGGCATCGCCACGGGCGTCGCTGCGAATTCTGGGCATCGACCCTGGATCGCTCCGGCTCGGCTACGGCGTCATCGAGTGTGCCGGTGCGGGCGCCTCGACCGTCCGTTACGTCGAGTGCGGTGTCATCTCGGCGTCGGCGCGGGATGGGCGTTCGGTGCGGCTCGGCGAGATAGGGCGCGGCCTGCGCGATCTCATCGAAGAGGTCCGGCCGGACGTCGTGGCGATGGAGGAGGCGTTCTTTGGCATCAACGTCCAGTCGACGCTGGCGCTCGGCGAGGCGCGCGGCGTCGCGCTGTTCGTCGCCTCGGAGTATGGGCTCCTCGTGACCGGCTACCCGCCGGCGACGGTCAAGAAGACGGTGGTCGGACATGGGCGCGCGACCAAAGATCAGATCGGTTACCTGGTGCGCGCGCTCCTGTCGCTGCGCCGGACGCCCGAGCCCGACGCTGCCGACGCCCTGGCCATCGCCATCTGCCACGCCCGCTGCCAGCCGACTCGTGGGAAGAGTCGATGATCTCGTTTTTGAGAGGCCGCGTGATGGAGGCCGACGGCGAGGCCGCGGTAGTCGATGTCGCGGGCGTCGGTTATCAGGTGCTGGTGAGCGCCTCGACGGCGGCCACGCTGGCGCTCTCTCCCGGCGCCGGCGAGACGCACCTTTTCGTCCACACCCACTTCGTCAAGGACGAGCCGCTCCGCCTTTATGGCTTCGCCGACCTCGGCGAGCGGGGGCTCTTTCAGACGCTGATCAGCGTGCAGGGGGTGGGACCGCGGGTGGCGCTGGCGATCCTGGCCGGCATGGAACCCGGTGACGTGGTTCGCGCGATCGCGACCGGGGATATCCCGCGCCTGACGCAGATCAAAGGGGTGGGGCGCAAGACGGCCGAGCGGCTGGCGCTCGAGCTGCGCGAGAAGATCCTGACCCTGCCGGCCGGCAAAGGCCTGGCGGCCGCGCCGGCGCCGGCGCGCCCCGAGCTGCCGCGCGGCCCACTGGGCGATGTCTACGGCGCGCTGGTACAGCTCGGGTACAAACCGGGGGAGATCGAGCCCTTGCTCGACCGCCTCGATCCGGCGCGTCCGGTCGCCGATCTGGTGCGCGAGGCGCTGGGCGCGTTGCGGAGATCGTAGGCGATGGCACGCAAGAAGCACGAAGACGAGTCGGCCGGAGACGGGTCGAAAGACGGGTCGACAGCAGACCGGTCGACGAGCGACGGCGAGCGGGTCGTCTCCGCCGGTGCTGGCGAGATGGCGCGCGATCGCGACGAGGACGCGGCGCTGCGCCCGCACAGCTTCGCGGAGTTCGTGGGGCAGCGAAAGGTGGCCGAGAATCTGGCGGTCTACGTCCAGGCGGCGCGCAAGCGGGGCGACGCTCTCGACCACGTGCTGCTCTCCGGGCCGCCCGGCCTCGGCAAGACCACGCTGGCCTTTCTACTGGCGCGCGAGATGGGGTCGGAGGTGCGCATCACGTCGGGGCCGGTGCTGGAGCGCAAGGGCGACTTGGTCGGAATCCTCACCTCGCTCGGTCGCGGCGACGTGCTGTTCATCGACGAGATCCACCGCCTGCAGCCGGTGATCGAGGAGAGCCTCTATCCCGCCATGGAGGACTTTCGTATCGAGCTCGTTACCGGGGCCGGCGCCGGCGCGCGCGCCATCCCGCTGCCGATCGAGCGCTTCACGCTGGTGGGCGCCACCACCCGCACGGGCCAGCTTGGCTCGCCGCTGCTGTCGCGCTTCGGCATCGTCGAGACGTTCGAGTTCTATTCGGCGGCCGATCTCACCACCATCGTCAAGCGCTCGGCGCGCCTGCTCGGCATCCCCATCGAGGACGCGGGCGCCGAGGAGATCGGACGCCGGGCCCGGGGAACGCCGCGCATCGCGAACCGCCTCCTGCGGCGCATTCGCGACTTCGCCGACGTGCGCGGCGACGGGCGCGTCACCAAGGATCTCGCCGAATACGCGCTGGGGCGGCTCGAGGTCGACGCCGCCGGCCTCGACGCCGGCGACCGCAAGATCCTGACCACCATCGTCAACCGCTTCGACGGCGGCCCGGTCGGGATCGATTCGCTGGCGGCCTCGCTGGCCGAGGATCGCGACACGCTGGAGTTCGTCTACGAGCCCTACCTGATTCAAGAGGGCTTCCTGCTCCGCACGCCGCGCGGCCGCCAGATCACCCGCCGCGCCTACGACCACCTGGGCCTACCGGTGCCGAGCCGGCCGCAGGGCACGCTGTTCTAGCCCGCCGGGCGTTCCAGGAGTCGGGCGACGTCGATCGTCGCTTCGAACACGATGCGCGCCGGTCCGCGCATGCGCGCGCTCGTCAGGTCCGGGGCGACCGTGATCGCCAGCGTGCCGCCCGGCAGGTGAACCGGCGTTTCGACCCCGGCGGTCAGGCGGTCCTCGAGCACGGCCGCGACCACCGTGGCGCAGGCGCCGGTGCCGCAGGCGAGGGTGAGGCCGCTGCCGCGTTCCCAAACCACCAGATCGATCTCGCCGCCGCGCACCCGCGCGAATTCGACGTTGGTCCGGCGGGGGAACCGATCCGAAACCTCCAGCGTGGGACCGTAGGTCTCGGCCAGCGCGCGCAGATCGCCGCCGGCGCCGTCCCGATCGTCGACGAAGATCACGGCGTGCGGATTCCCCATCGAAACGGCCGTGAAACGGAATTCTCGATCGCGCACGGCGATGGCCTCCCTCAGGGCGCGCGACGTGCCGCCGGGGAGAAGTGGGATCTCGTCGCGGGATAGGCGCGGGCGTCCCAGGTCGACCTCCACGCCGCGCACCACGCCGGCCGTCGCCGAGAGCGCACACTCGAGCAGCCCGGCTCCCGTCTCGATACGGAGGACCTGCTTGCGCATCGACGGATCGCTCTCGTAGAGGACCTTGGCGACGCAGCGGATGCCGTTGCCGCACATCTCGGCTTCGCTGCCATCGGCGTTGAGCACGCGCATGCGGGCGTCGCCGATCGTGCTGGGGAGGATCGCCAGCACCCCGTCGCCGCCCACGCCGAAGCGACGATCGCAGATCGCGCGCACCACCTTGGGATCTTCCGGTGACGGTCCGCCAGCCAGCGCGCCGGGGCGACCCGGGCGCAGGTCGACCACCACGAAGTCGTTCCCGATCCCCTCGACTTTGACGAACGGCAGCGGCATCGCGTCCGCCTCCGATTCTACCCGGTGGGCGGCAGGTCTTCTACTGCGCGCCCTGCCGGGCATTTCGCGCCCTCAGGGCGGGGGCGTTCGCGTCACGGCGCGGGCGCGGGTGGGGGCGCGGCCGGCGGACTGTCGCTGGCGCCGGCGGGCGCGGCCGTCGTGCCGTCCGCTGGGG
>CALAOV010000380.1 GCA_937889515.1 uncultured Myxococcales bacterium
AGATTGGTCAGTGACTGGAGTTCAGACGTGTGCTCTTCCGATCTGCTCTCGTCGACGGCGCCGTCCTCGTGCAGGCCATCCAGCGTCCAGCCCCGCGTTCGCGCCGTCACGAACCGGGGCGGAAGCGGCAGCGCGATCTGAACGCTGTCGTGGGCCGGCAGCGGGCCGTCGAGCTCGATGCGGAAGGTGCCGGCCGGAAGCGCCAGCCACAGGAGGCCGTCGCCGCTGCGGCTCAGCGCGGTCGCCGCCTTGCCGTCGACGCGGATGGCGGTGGGCGACCAGTCTTTGCCGCCGCCGGGGAGCGGGATCGCCACCGGCGCCGCCGCCGAGGCTTCGAGGACCAGCCGCAGCTGGCCGGGCGTCGCCTCCAGCGCCATGCGGCCGATCGCGCCGCAGTCGGGGGCGCAATGCGGGGCCTCCAGCAGGCGCTTCTTGAGCTCGGCGAGCAGCTCCGGCGAGGGGAGCGCAGACTCGGCTGCGCGGGCCGGCGTCCCGAAGCCGACCAGCATCACGAGCGCGGCGGCGAGCCCCAGCAGCGGCCGCGACGGGTGCCACCCGCCGCCGAGCCGCAACGGTCGCCGCAGGATCGACAGGGCGAGCGCCGCCAGCAACGCGACGCGCGCGAGCGACAGCAAGAAGTTCAACCAGGGCGGCGCCAAGAAGAGCCGCAGCTCCTGGTCCTGGCGCACCGGACCGTTGAAGGTGAGGGTGGCGGTCTCCCAGCCCCAGTGGGGCAAGCCGGGGCCGGTCTGCACGACGACGTTCGGATCGTAGAGGTAGCGGTTCTGCGCCAGCCGCGAGGATCTAGAGAGGCTGTTCACGGAGACGCCCGAGACGCCATAGGCTCTGGCGATGCCATCTTTGTGTTTCCCGCCGCCCGATCCCCCCGACCTGAGTTGGTCGTCGAGGTCCTCGAGGTTCTTGTCCTCGATCTCGCCCTTTGCCACGCCGTGCTTGCCCATCTTCGGGCTCGGCTTGGGTAGATCCGCGGCGCTCTCGCTCGGCGCCTCCGCCGCGGCCGGAGCGGCGGGCGCTTTCTCGTCGTCCCGCACCGCGCCCGCCGGGGGCGCCGCCGCGCCGCCGATCATCAAGCTGTCCGTGAGCTCGTCGATCCCCGAGCGCTCGTGCTCGGTGGCCGGGTGCGCGCCCCGCCGGACCTCCGACACCGCGTAGGGCAGGAGCAGTCCGACCAGGACCGTCCAGGCGATCACCCGGTACGCGCGCGCCAGCGCCTGCAGTTTCCCCACCCGCAGCGCCCGGACCACGGCTTCGCCCAGCAGCACCGCCAGCCAGATCGCGGCGGGCGCGCCGTTCTCGGTGATCGTGAGGCCGATCCCCGCCAGCGCCAGCAGACCGAGCCGCCAGCCGAACAGGCGCTGGATCGCCAGCGCGGTCACCAGCAACAGGAAGAAATTCAGCAGCGACCAGCGATCGATCCAGGTGCCCGTGACCTTGTCGGCGCCGGTGGCGTGAATCAGGCGCCACCCCGGCGGGATGGCCAGCGTGGCCGACAGGCTCTCGAAGTCGTGCAGGAAGCCGGTCGCGGGCAGGCGCATGCGGCGGCCTTCGATCCGGCTGTCGGCGCTGATGTTGGCCCGGCCGCTGCGGATCTCGACCCCCTCGCGCCCGCCGCTTTCCGTGCGGGTGATGAACTGATCGCGGCCGTCGATCGACACCCGGCCCAGCTTGGTATGCGGGTCGGCGTCGAGCCGCCAGCTCTCGGCAAACAGGCCGGTGATCTGGTCATTGACCGTGTAGCCGCCGCCGTCGAAGTCCAGCCAGAGCTGCCGCGCCAGCTGCAGCTGATCGCGCGCGGCATCCCCGTCTCCCCGCCGGCGCTCCACCAGCGTCAGCGTCGCCCCCGGCGCGAGCGCGTAGGCCGGCAGCGCCTTCCAGTCGTCGGGCAGCGTGGTCTGCGCCGGATCGATCGCTTGCGCGCCCTGCACGTCGATCAGACGTAGCTCGGGGCGCGCCTCGAACACCCAGACCTCTTCCCCTTCCTTCCAGAGGCCACCCGGTGAGGGGCGGGTGACGCCGGCGCCGGCCACCACGCGACGCGCGGTCAGCGTGAGCGTCCAGCTGCCGGGGCGGACCTGCACGTGCACCCGACCATCCGGATCGAGGCGCAAGGGCAGCGCGCTGTCGACCGCCTGCGCTTCGAATCCGCTCGGCAGCGCGCGTCCCAGCACCAGCTCACGGCTCTTGCCCGACACCGCCAGCTGCAGTCGGGTCACCAGCAGGAGCGGGTTGTCGTCGATCAACTTGCGGTAGACGGAGATGTCGACGGTGTCGGCCTCGGCGGCCACCTCCTTGCGTCCCAGAAACACGCGGCCCTGATCGTCGCGGGGGGGAAAATCGACCCGCCGACCGCGGATCACCAGCGACAGCAGCCCGGTTTCGACCGGCGCCGCCAGCGCGTCGGGAAGCGCATCCCAGGCGAAGCGTCCGGAGACGACGTGATGCCCCGCGGTCAGCTCCAGCGCCGGTGCGTCGTCGCCGACCACCGCCGCCGGCTTGCCGTCCACCCGCACCTCCTGGGGCCAGTGCTCCTGGTCGCCCGGGAGCGCCGCCGGTCCCGCCTTGAACACCTCCCATTCCTGGCTGAAGGTGCCGCCCCGGCTGTCGAGCGCCAGCGCCAGCCGCGCTGGCCAGGCGCAAACCCGCTCCCCTTCCTGCTCGGAGAGCTGCGGGCAACGCGTCTGTTGCGCGTCGTCGTCGTGCAACACCCAGGGGATCCAGGGCTTGAGTGGGTCGGGCACCCCCAGCGCGGGATCGCCGGCCCTGTCCGCGTGCGCGTGCGGCGCCGCAATGGCCCGGGCCGCCCAGCCTGTGGATAAAACGCCGACCAACCAGACGACCAACCAGACGATCTTCGAGATCGACCTGCTCTTCACGCCCTGCCTCCTTGAAAAGGCCACCCGGCGATTTTCCAGGGGCACATTGTACCCCTTCGGTCGCCCGTACCTATCGACGCACCAGACGCGGCCAGGATCTGGCCGGTGAACGGAAAACCGTCTAATTACTTCCCGGAGATTTCCCGGCCGTTAACTCTCTGCGCAGCACGCGGTTGGCAGGACGACCGGGCGGAGATCGCGCGTACAGTCTGATGACCGGAAACGGGAGATGAACCAGGACTCTTTGGTTTTGGAGGGCGCGAAGCGGGCGATCGGCGGATGCTGGTGCGTCTTCTACGGCGGCTACTGGATCAAGGCCTACGACGCGCCGGCCGACACGCTCCACGCCAAGAAGAGCTTGATCGAGGCCCTGACACGGCGGCTCTTCAACCACGTCGAGCACGGCCTGAACATTCCCGGGTGCCGGCTCGGTGAAGCCCGGCGCGCGTTCAACGTGGAGACCGATCCCTCCAGGAAGCGGGTCAAAGGCGCCATGCTAGCCGGGGCCCTCTTCAACCGCGCGACCGATGTCTTCACCAAGGCCGTGGAGCTGCAGGCGCTGGGGGTGGAGATCCGGCCCGACAACGATCTGATGCGTCAGTGCGGGGACCACCTGCAGGAGGCGCTCGCGCTCGGCCGGCTGGTCCTGCACCGCAGCGGCGAGGAGGGCATCGACGAGCTGTGGGGCGAGCCGTTCAAGGCCTTCGCGTTCCCCATCGAGGATTTCTACAAGAGCCGCTACATCAAGATCGCTTCGACCATGCGGGACATCGACCGCATCTGCGACGCCCTGACCTCGGTGTTTGCGGGCGTGCCCATGTTCGCGGGCCTGGCGCCGCACATCGGGGTGTTCGCCCGGGCGGCCAAGGTCAAGTGCGAGACGCTGCAGACCGACGCCGAGATCTTCGACGCCTGGTCCTCGTTCGTGTCATCGGGCGAGGCGCTGTCCGCGTTCCAGCCGCTGCTCTCCCAGCGGGCGTCGCTCGACGAGCGGCTGCGCGCGTCGCAGGGCCTTGCGCTGGTGGGCGGTGGCAAGGAGCTGGTGGCGAGCATCACCCGGGCCCGAGCGCCGATGCCCAAGAGCACGCACGAGTTCATCGAGCGCCTGGATCGCTACCGCGTCGCCTGGGCCCCAAGGGCGTCGGACGATCCGGCCGCCCATCCGCTGGCCGGCCGCATCGTCGGCGCGTCGCGGAGCGGAGAGGGGGCATCCCACGGCCTCCAGCCCGAGGCGGCCACCGATCACCCGCATCTTTGAGCCTTGCGCCTGCCCGGGGATCGTCGGGCGCCGGGCAAAAAAAACCCCAGCCGGAGCCGGGGTTTTTCAGTCCTGTCGTGCCTGCGCACGACGGGGGAAGGACTACTCGGCCTTCTTGTCGTCCTTCTTCTCTTCCTTGTCGGCCTTCTTCTTCTTGGCCTTCTTCTCCTTCTTGGCGGGCGCGTCGGCGGCCGGCGCGTCCTCGGCCTTCGCCATCGTCCAAGAGGTCGGGATCAGAACGGCCAGGGCGAGGAAAATCGAGCGGGTGAGGTTCATGAGTTTCTCCTGTTGAAGTTCGCCCCGACGGCTGTCGGGGCTCGACCTACGCAAGCACCCGCCATGCCAGAGATTTCCGCGGACGTCGATCCCGCAAGTCCGCAGGAACCACGATGTTGGCGACCACCAGAGGCGCCGAGCCGCGCCCGCCGTGTGGCGAAATTGTTTTTCGGGCTAGAGGGCGAGGTACAGGTTTGCCTCACCGCGGGCGGTTGGCGCGCGCCGGCCGGCCGGGTCGCCCAGGTCTTCCGCGCAGTCGCGACGCGCGGTAGCGTGCGATCGATGAAGGATCCCCTGGTCCGGTTCGGCGTCGCCATCGAGGGTGCGCTCCTGCGCGACCTCGATGCCCTGGCAGATAAGCGCGGCTGCACCCGCTCGGAGCTGCTGCGCGACCTGGCCCGGGCGGAAGTGGCGCGCGCGCGGGTTCCAACCGGGGTCGAAGGCGTGGCGGCGCTTACGCTGGTTTACGACCACCACGTCCGTGATCTGAGCGAGAAGCTGACCGAGCTGCAGCACCAGCTGGGGGACGATGTCCGCGCGGCGCTGCACATCCACCTCAGCCAAGACCTCTGTCTGGAGGTGGTGGTGATGCACGGAAAATCCGACCGCCTCAAGCTGATCGCGGATCGCATGCTGGCGATGCGCGGCGTGAAGCACGGCGGAATCGAGATCATCCCGGGGGTCGCCGCGCCGGTGCGTGCGCCGGACCACGACCGCCACGGTCCGCACGGGCACGATCACCTTCCGCACGAGCACGACCACGGTCCGCCCGGTCCGCACGGGCACGACCACGGACCCGCGCGCCGGCCGGCGCCCCGTCGCAACGCCAAGACGCCCAAACGCTAGCGCCTCCGAGGGGGAAAACCGGGGGCACCTTGGTGGGCGAACGTGTTATGAGGCGTTACCTTTATGGAGATTCGTGCTACCGCCGATTTGACGATCGGGATGCGACGGCCCGCCGGTCCGACCTCTCGCCGGTGCGCGGCCGCGCTGATCGCGGTGGGCGTCCTGCAAGTCGAGCACGGCGCGGGGGCCGAGGAGGCGACCCAGCCCAACCAGATGCCCGAGGTGGTGGTGCGCGGGCGCGCCGAGGATCTGCTGGGTACGGCGGTAAGCGCCTCGCAGGGCGCCGTCGGTGAGGCGGATCTGGAGGACCTGCCGCTGCTTCGTCGGGGGGAGCTGCTGGAGGCCGTTCCCGGCATGGTGGTCACCCAGCACTCGGGCGACGGTAAGGCCAACCAGTACTTTCTGCGCGGCTTCAACCTAGATCACGGCACCGACTTCGCGTTCTCGATCGACGGGGTGCCGGTGAACCTGCCCAGCCACGCCCACGGGCAGGGGTACTCGGACCTGAACTTCCTGATACCCGAGCTGGTCGAATCGATCGAGTTCAAGAAGGGGTCGTTCTATCCGGAGGTCGGCGATTTCTCCGGCTCGGGCGCGGCCGACATTCATCTGGTGAGCAAGCTGCCGGAAGGGATCGCCAACCTGCAGGGGGGCCAGTTCGGGTACGCACGCGCGCTGCTGGCCGATTCACCGATGCTGGGGCCCGGGACGCTGCTCTACGCCCTCGAATACAACCACACCAACGGTCCCTGGGACGTTGCCGAGCACTCCAACCGCTATGACGGCGTCCTTCGCTATCACTGGGATGGCGCGCGCAATGAATACACCCTGACCGGCAGCGCCTACTGGGCTCCCGATTGGCAGTCGACCGATCAAGTCGCGCAGCGGGCCCTCGGCACGAGACCGGGACAGATCTCCCGCTTCGGATCGCTCGATCCGACCGACGGGGGGAGGACCGGCCGCGTCGCCCTGTCGTTCGATTGGACCCACCTGGACGACGGCGGGACCACCAAGCTGCTGGTCTACGGCTTCTACTACCGCCTGAATCTCTTCTCGGACTTCACCTATTTCCTGCAGGACCAGACCAACGGCGATCAGTTCGAGCAGGTGGACCTCCGCTTCGTGAGCGGCGCCGATCTGAGGCACACCTGGGACCGCGTCTGGGGGGGCCAGGTCAGGAACACGGTGGGCCTCCAGGCACGCAACGACACCATCCCCGACTCCGGCCTCAACCACACGGCCGAACGTCGGATCCTGCAGGTGCGGATCTACGACCAGATCGAGGAATTCAGCGCGGGCGTCTTCGGGAACAACCAGGTGCAGTGGCGGCCCTGGCTCAAGAGCGAGCTCGGCGTCCGGGGCGACGTGTTCGCGGTCGACGTCGACAGCAACACCGCCGCGAACTCCGGCGACGCCGCCGCCTGGATCCTGAGCCCCAAGACGACGCTGGTCTTCGACCCCTGGAAGAAGACGGAAATCTATCTGGACGGCGGCTTCGGCTTTCACAGCAACGACGCGCGCGGCGTGACCGTCACGGTGGACCCGATCACGCTGGCGCCGCAGGGGCGGGCACCCCTGTTGGTGCGCACCAAGGGGGCCGAGGTCGGCGCGCGGACGTCGATCGTGCCGGGCCTGGTCAGCACGCTTTCGCTCTGGTTCCTGCAATCGAATTCGGAGCTGACCTTCTCGGGCGACTCCGGCGACACGCAAGCCAATGGGCCGAGCCGCAAGTACGGCGTCGAGTGGGCGAACTTCTACAAGCCGACGCGGTGGTTGACGCTGAGCGCCGACCTCGCGCTCACCCACGCGCGATATCTCGACGATCAACTGGCGGTCGACAATCAATCTGGTCGCTTCATCGCGAACTCGATCCCGATGGTCATCTCGGCCGCGGCCGTGGTCGAGACCCCGAGCGGGATCTTCGGCGGCGTTCGGCTGCGATATTTCAGCTCACAGCCGATCATCGAGGACGACAGCCGGCGACAGCCCGAGTCGACCATCGTCAACGCCATCGGTGGATATCGATTCCGTCGCTACGAGATCAGCGCCGAGGCGCTGAATCTGTTCGATTCGAAGGCCGACGACATCGCCTACTATTACACCTCACGCCTGCCCGGAGAGCCCGCGGCGGGCATGAACGACTTCCATGTGCACCCGACGGAGCCCTTTCAGGTCCGCGCCAGCCTGACCGTTCACTACTGACGCCCGCGAAGACCGAACATGCGCCTCGCCCTCAGCCTCCTGGTCGCCACGATCTGCCACGGCATCCTCTTTGGGGTCGGCGCCGCCGTGCTCGCGCATCACCCGCGGGGGGAACCGGCGGTGGCGCAAGCAGTCGACGTCGAGATCGTCGCCGCCAAGCCCGACCCGATCGCCCCGGCCGTGCCCGCCGGCGCACCCCTCGGCGATCGTCCGGGCGTCTCGACGCTTCGCCGATCACGAACGGTCAGGCGCGCCGAGCAGGTGGCCACCGTGGGCAAGCCCTCGGCGGTTGTCTCTCCGGTCGTCGCCGATCCCCCGCCGCCGTCGGCGCTAGCCGGTCGCGGCCCTGCCGGCGCGCCGGCGCCGTCGCATCTGCTCCAAAGCAGCGGGGTCGTTCCGACCGCCAAGCCCCGTTACCGGACCAATCCGACTCCCGAATATCCGATCGCCAGTCGGCGCCGGCGCGAGGAAGGGGTGGTTCTGCTCGACGTCGCCGTCGACATGAGCGGGACGCCGACCGCAATTTCGATCAACCGCAGCAGCGGCCATCCGTCGCTCGACCGGGCCGCGCTCGACGCCGTCCGCCGCTGGACCTTCGAGCCGGCGCGCGCGAGTGGCACGCCCGTGTTCAGCCAGGTGGTCGTCCCGGTGCGGTTCTCCCTGCGGGAGGGGCCATGACGGAGATCGACCTGAGCGCAGGCGGCTGGAACCTGGAGGCGATCGGGTACGACGCGCACTTCCAGTCCCGGCTGGCGGCGCTCGACGGTGTGCTCACGCCGGCGCGGATCGCGATCGCCCACGGGGAGAGCTACGTCGCCTGGTCGGCTCGAGGCACCTGCAAGGCGGTCCTGGTCGGCAAGCAGCCGGTCCGCTGGGACGAGGCGATCGATCGTCCTCAGGTCGGCGATTGGGTGGCGGGGAACCTCGCCGAATCGGGCGACGTGCTGTCGGTCGAGCACCTGCTGGAACGCCGCACCTGTTTGATGCGACAGGCGTCCGGCGGGCGGGCGGTTGCCCAGGTCATCGCCGCCAACGTCGACGTGGTGGGGATCGTCGTCGCGCTGGGGGAGGGGAAGAGTGGGCGGGAAGCCCAGTCAATGAAAAGCCAGTCAATGAAAGGGCGGTCACGCGAAGGGCGGCCAATAGAAGGGCGGCCAACAGAAGGACGGCTCATCAATGAACCGCAGCTTCAGCGCTACCTGGCCGCCGTCGAGCAGAGCCGCGCCCAGGCGCTCCTGATCGTGAACAAGAGCGATCTGAGCGTCGATCCCGCGGCCATCACCGAGCCGCTGGGGCGTCATTTTCCGGGCGTGCCGGTGGTGCTCATCAGCGCCAAGAATGGCCTCGGCCTCGAGGGACTGGCGCCCTTCCTGCCGCCGGGCAGGACGCTGGGACTGGTCGGCATGTCGGGGGTCGGAAAATCGACCCTGGTCAACGCGCTGGTGGGGCGCGCGGCTCAGCGAACGGGTGTCGTGCGGGAGAGCGACGCGCGCGGCCGGCACACCACGACCCACCGTGAATTGGTTTTGATGGAGAGCGGGGCGCTGCTGATCGACACCCCCGGAATGCGCGAGCTCGGCCTGTGGGAGGTGGAGAGCCTGGCGGGATTCGAGGACGTCATCGCCATCGCGACCGGCTGCCGCTTCGGCGACTGCCGGCACGCCACCGAGCCGGGGTGCGCGATCGCGGCGGCGCTCGAGGACGGCAGCTTGTCGCGGGAGCGCTGGGCCAGCTACCGGAACCAGCAGCTGAAGATCGAAGCGGCGGCCCGCCACCCTCGGCGGCGGTGAGGCGGATTTGGTCCGGGTGCCTTGACAGGGCGCGGGGCGAGCGGATAATATCTCTACATCGAGATACAGGGATATGAACCTCGCGCAACACGTCGATACGCTGAATCTGTTGGGGGATGAGAGCCGGATCCGCCTCTGTGCGTTGCTGCGTGGTCGCGAGCTCTGCGTGACCGACCTGGTGCGGGTGACCGGCGTGGCCCAGTCGCGGGTCTCGACCCATCTCGGGCGGCTGCGCGAGGCGGGGTTCGTCCGGGATCGCCGCCAGGGGGCGCAGTCGTTCTACGCGCTCGCCACCGACAGCCTCCCCAGCTCGGCGCGGGTGATCCTGGATGAGGCGGCCAACGCCGAGGATCCCACGCTCGAGGGTGACCAGAAACGGCTGGCCGAGCTCGATGCCGAACGGCGCGGCGGCCTGCCGGAGTCGGCGGTCAGCGAGATCGAACGGGACTACTCGCCCGGGCGCACCTGGCATTCCCTGGCAGTCGGCCTCTCCGGCCTGCTCAAGCTGGGGGACGTGCTCGACGCCGGCTCCGGCGACGGGGCTGCGGCCAGCTCGCTGGCCCCCTTCTGCCGGTCGCTCACCTGCATCGACACCAACCCGCGCATGATCGAAGCGGCACGCGAGCGGCTCGCGCGCTACGACCACGTTCGCACGCAGGTCGCCGATCTCCACGACCTGCCGTTCGGGGCGTCGTCGTTCGACGCCGTGCTGATGTTCCACACGCTCACCTACGCGGAGCGGCCGGCGCGGGCCGTGGCCGAGTGCGCCCGCGTGCTGCGGCCCGGCGGGCGGTTGGTCCTCCTGTGTCTCGACGAGCACCGGCAGTCGGAGGTGACGGCCCGCTATGGCGAGCGCCACCCGGGCTTTCCGCCCCGTGCCGTTCGCGCGCTGCTGTCGCGGGCCGGACTGTCGGTCGTCAGCTCGGAGATCGCCTGCCGGGAGATCAAGAAGCCGCACCTGCAGGTGGTCCTGGCGATCGCCGACAGGCCTGGCAAAGTCGACGGGGTCGACAAGGCCGCCAAGAACGGCAAGAACGGCAAGAACGGCAAGAGCAAGACCAAGCGGGCATGATGCATCCACTCGAAGAGCTACTCCAAAGCCGCATCGCCATCATCGACGGCGCGATGGGGACCACCATCCGGACCTACGGAATGAAGGAAGGCGACATCCGCGGCCAGCGGTTTGCGGACGCGAAGAAGGATCTGCTCAACAACGGCGATCTCTTCTCGCTGACCCAGCCCGAGATGATCTGCGACATCCACCGCCGCTTCCTGGAGGCGGGCGCCGACATCATCGAAACCAACACCTTCGGCGCCACCAGCATCTCGCAGAGCGAGTTCTTCGTCGACGATCCGCGCGAGCACGGCGGCCGGAAAGATCCGGCCTTCTATCAAAAGATCATCGAGGACTCCTTTCTCGATGACCTGGCCTGGGAGATCAACGAACAGTCGGCGCGGCAGTGCCGGCAGTGGGCCGATCGGGTCGCCAATGCCGATGGGCGTCCCCGCTTCGTGGCGGGGGCGATCGGCCCCTTGACCGTCTCGCTGTCGAATTCGCCCGACGCCGAGGACCCCGGGTTCCGGGTGGTGACGTTCGATCAGGTCAAGGCGTCTTACCTGCGGCAGGTGCGGGCGCTCATCGCCGGCGGCAGCGACGTGCTGCTGGTTGAGACGATCTTCGACTCGCTCAACGCCAAAGCCGCCCTGGTGGCGATCCAGGAGGTGTTCGACGAGGACAAGGTGCAGCTGCCGGTGATGATTTCGGCGGCGGTGGGGCGGGGCGGTGAGACGATGATCTCGGCGCAGACGGTGGAAGCGCTCTGGACCGCCGTGAAGCACGTCAGGCCGCTGTCGATCGGTCTCAACTGTTCTCTGGGGCCGGATCTCATGTACCCGTTCCTGTCGGAGCTGGCCGAAAAGGCCGACGCGGCGGTCTCCTGTTATCCGAACGCCGGTCTGCCGAACCCGCTGTCGCCGACCGGCTTCGATCTGGAGCCCGTCGATATGGCGCGTTATCTGTCGCAGTTCGCGGACGGCGGCCTGGTCAACATCGCGGGCGGCTGCTGCGGCAACACGCCGGAGCACATCGCCGCGATCGCGCGCGCGCTCGCTGCGAAGCCGCCGCGCGCGCTGGGCGAGGCGGTTCGCTCGTGAGCGAGCCCATCGCGCCCAGACCTTTGCGCCTGTCGGGCTCGCAGCCGTTCACGCAGCAGCCGGGCGTCTACATCATGATCGGCGAGCGCACCAACGTGGCCGGCTCGCCCAAGTTCGCCAAGCTGATCAAGGAAGGCAAGTTCGAGGAGGCGGTCGGCGTGGCCCGCCAACAGGTGGAAAGCGGCGCCAACATCATCGACATCTGCATGGACGAGGGGATGATCGACGGCGTCGCGGCGATGTCGCGCTTCTTGTCGCTGCTGGGCAGCGAGCCGGAAGTCGCCAAGGTGCCGTTCATGGTCGATTCCTCCAAGTGGGAGGTGATCGAGGCGGGCATCAAGTACCTGCAGGGCAAGGGGATCGTCAACTCGATCTCGATGAAGGAAGGCGAGGACAAGTTCCGCGGCAACGCGCGCACCGTGCTCAAGTACGGCGCCGCGGTGGTCGTGATGGCCTTCGACGAGGCGGGGCAGGCGGCCACCTACGAAGACAAGATCCGCATCTGCGAGCGCGCCTACCGGATATTGGTCGACGAGGTGGGCTTTCCGCCCGAGGACATCATCTTCGATCCCAACATCCTGACCGTCGCGACGGGGATGGAGGAGCACAACAACTACGCGGTCGACTTCATCAACGCGACCCGCTGGATCAAGGCCAATCTACCGCACGCCAAGGTGAGCGGCGGCGTCTCGAACATCTCCTTCAGCTTCCGCGGCAACAACCGCGTCCGCGAGGCGATGCACTCCGCGTTCCTGT
>CALAOV010000381.1 GCA_937889515.1 uncultured Myxococcales bacterium
CGTCTGGTGGACACCACGTCGGCGAGCGGCTGCATGTAGCCAACCGGACCGGTGCGGTTGGGTCCGTAGCGGGCCTGGAAGCGTCCGATGAGCTTGCGCTCCCACAGCAGCGTGTAGGCAAAGCCGGTGATTACAACAAAGACGACCAAGACCGTCTTGATGAGGATGACGCCGAACGGTTCGTTCACCTAGATGCGCTCCAGTCGCACGCGAACACGCCCGCGATCGACCGTAAGGGCACCTTCTGTCGGCGCGCCGGGAGCACCGAGCGGTGCATAGGCAAGCCCATCGGGGACGCGCTCGTCGACCGTGAGGGTGACGGGGGCCGAGCGGCCCGCCGCATGCTCGAAAGTTGCCCCCGCCGGTGGCGATGCCGAACGGCGGGTTCCGCATCGATCTCCGGGCCAGCACCGATCACGTCCGCACGCTCGACCGGCAGCCCGACGGGTCGTACAAGCAAGCTTGCCGAAACGTCCCCGAGATTCTGAGCGCGCGCCAGACGCCATGAGCAACTGCGGATTTCGGTGTGGCCGAGCGGTGGCGCCGGTGGGGGTCGCCTGGCCGGCGCTGGCGGCCTGGGTGGCGCTGGCGGCCTGGTCGGGGCTCGCCCAAGCGTCGGCCACGTTCACGATCAAGAACCTCGACGGGGCGGGGCAGGGGTTCAACGATCCGACGCCCGCCGCGCCCGTGGGTGGAAACAGCGGGACGACCTTGGGACAGCAACGGATGAACGTCTTCCTCGAGGTGACGGGCATCTGGGGCAAGTTGATCGACAGCAACGTTCCGATCGTGATCGACGCCAACTTCGGGTCGCTCTCCTGCTCGGCGTCGAGCATCACGCTGGGCCAGGCTCTGTCGACCGGCTTCGAGTTCAACGTGCCGGGCCTGCCGCCCGACATGCTGTTCCCGGAGGCGCTCGCCGACCGGATCGCGGGCGTCGATCTCGCTCCCGGCATGTCGGACATCCAGGCCACGTTCAACGGGGATCTGGCGGCCTGCAGCGGCGGCGAAGAGGACTGGTACTACGGTTTCGACGGCCAGGCCTCGGGCGCGCAGATCGATCTGGTCTCCGTCGTCCTGCACGAGCTCGGGCACGGGCTGGGGTTCTTCAGCGGGGTCGATGACACGACCGGCGAGCTCGCGGGGGCGAGCGCGTCCAGCCGGGGCTTCATCGACTCGTTTTCGGCGCACCTCTTCGACAACGGAACCGGCCAGCTCTGGTCGGACATGAGCAACGCCGAACGGGCAGCCTCGGCCATGAACGTTCGCCACCTGGTCTGGCAGGGCGACAACGTCGCCGCGATGGCGCCTCAGGTGCTAGCCCTGGGGGCGCCGCGAATCGCGGTGAGCCCGGCGCTCGCCGCGCTCGAGGGCGCGCTCGCCGAAGCAAACTTCGGTCCTTATCTATCGGCGGGCCCCGTCCACGGAAGGGTGGTCGTGGGGAATCCGGTCGACGGCTGTGGACAGCTGCCCAGCTACGCCGGAGAAGTCGTTCTGTTTCAGGGGGGCGATTGTCCGTCGGTGCAGAAGACCTCGCTGGCCGAGTCGGTTGGCGCGCTGGCCGTGCTGATCGCGGATCCCGACGGGGTGTCGCCGCCGTCGTCGATCGAAGTTCCCCTCGGCCAGAAGACCATGTTCCCGGTCAGCATCCCCACCATCGGCGTGACCCTCGACGACGCGGACCTGCTGGCGGGGGGCGGCGAAACCGCCACCCTCGATGCCGACGGCACGCGCCTGGTCGGGACGGATGCCCAGGGGCGGATGTACCTCTACGCGTCTGACCCGATCATCGAGGGGTCGTCGGTATCACACTGGGACCCGCTGGCCCGACCGAATCTCACCGAGGAGCCGAACGCCTCGTACGAGGTCAGCCACGACATGCGCATGGAGGCGGCGCTGATGCGCGACATCGGCTGGACCCCCTTCTGCGGCAACGGCCAGATCGATCAGGCCGAGCAGTGCGATAGCGGCACGGCCAACAGCGACACCACCCCGGGCGCCTGCCGCACCGACTGCACGCTGGCCCACTGCGGCGACGGCGTCGTCGATCCCGGCGAGGGGTGCGACGATGGCGCGGCCAACAGCGACACCGTTCCGGGCGCCTGCCACACCACCTGCGTCGCGCCCGTCTGCGGCGACGGCATCGTCGATCCCGGCGAGGCGTGCGACGACGGCGCGGCCAACGGCACCACCCCCAGCTGCGACCTCCACTGCAACATTCCACCTGCCAGCTCTGGCGGCTGCGGTTGCGGCGTCGGCGAGGGCGCGGGATCTGGCGAAATGGGCGTCTGGTTGCTGGTCGGCCTGGGCCTTCTTTTGAGCAAGCGCCGCCGGACCTCGTAGACCGCATACGCCCGCCGACACGATGTCTCCTCGAAGCCCGCGCCTCGAGCCGATGTGGTTGCGCGCGGGGCTCGACGCTCCTATCGTGGCGACGATGCATATCGTTATAAATCGACCTGGAATTCTGATGGCCGGTTTGGCGGGCTTCGTCGCGGTCGGTTGCGGGACATCCGGAAGAACGGCCGGTTCCGGAGCTGGGGGCAGCTCTGGCGTGGGTGGCATTGCCGGGACTAGTGGCACCGCTGGAGCCGGTGGCGCTTCTGGCGCCGGAGGTGCTTCCGCAGCCGGTGGCGCTTCTGGCGGCAGTGGAGCTGCGGGAGCCGGCGTCGCGGGCGCTGGCGGAAACGGCGGCGTGGGCGGCGTGGCGACCGCGCCGGTCGCGAACTATCTCGATCGGATCAACTTCGGCAACCGCGGCTCGGACGTGACCAGCGAGCCGGCGCACGGCATGAACCTCGCCGCCGCGACCGACGGGACCGGGATGTTCGGGCAGACCACCCGGGTCATCGCGGCGTCCAGCACGGCGCCGGGCGATCCCACGCAGAACGTGGTGCTCACCTTCACCATGGCCTGCGACCCGACCTTACAGAACTACCTCACCGTCAAGCTGTGGGGCGGCGACACCACCATCGGGATCGTCTACCTCTACGACAGCACGCGCGGCACCCAGCAGAGCAACTACAACGGGCAGAGCATTCCGGAGATCGACATCCAGGAGGACGCGACGCCGATGGCGCCGGGCCGGTTCGTCTACGTCACCATGCCGATCGCGCTGGCGTCGACGCAGGGGAATACCAGTGTGAGCCTGACGCTCGACGCGGCCGAGGCGTTCAACTACTACGGCGGACGCACCACCACGCAGCTCGGGGCCGGACAGAAGAGCCGGCCGCTCTACGCGGCCTTCACCCACACGGCGCCGATGTTGAATCTCCTCGGCAGCGACCTGCAGACCTCCCAGACCGCCGCGACGGCGCCGACGCCGCTGGCGTTCAACGCCGCCTACCTCACGTCGTTGCAACAGCGGTATTCGAAGCGGATCGGCAGCTACCGGGACGCCACCGTCGACAGCGGGATGTGGATCCAGGCCTGGGGGCCGGCCTGGGATGCGGCGGTCACGGCCGGCACGGTTCCGGCGCAGGTCGTCGGTCTGTTCCTGGGCAACGTCACCCCCGGCAACGGGATGACGCCGGCCGCCTGGCTGAACGCCGCGGCGGTCGCGGTGTCGGTGGGCAACAACAACCCGATGCTCCGACTCGACGACATGGGTATCGCCTTCGCGCAGAACCTGACCCCCGACTACACCAAGAACGCCGAGCTTCGCACCCGGGTGATCGCGGGCCTGGACGCCGCCTTCTACCTGCAGTCGCTCAATGGAGCCTTCGGGAGCCTCACCAGCTGGGTCGGCTTCGGGGCCACCACCACCAGCACCGCCAACCCCCAGGGGCGGCTCACGGCGGCCGGTAACGCCATCGAAGGCAACGGCACGCTGGCGCTCGGGTCGGCGTTCACGAACCTGTCGACCGACGCTACCTTCCTCACGGCGCTGGACGCCAACATCAACGCCACGCTGGTCCCCGGGACCAAACGCTACACCGCCTGGGGAACGATGTTCTCGAAGCACCTCGCGTTTCTGCTCGGCCGCCACGGGAGCGCCCCCAACCAGGACATCCTGCAGGCCCGCGCGCTCATCGCGTCCAACCAGGCGGCAAAGTTCATCGACGCGCGCTACGGCACGACCTACGCGATCGCGGACGCCATGGTCGTCGCCTACGTGCAGAGCGCCTGCGGTGTGACCGCCAGCAGCAAGGGCCCGCGCTGGTTCAGCCCCGCCGGTCTGTCACTGGAGGTGCACGGCGTCGGCAACGGCGGCTTCGACGGTGGTTACGGCGAAAACGGAATGCTGCTCATCGCCGAGACCGCCAAGATGTTGCAGGACGCCGGGCTCGAGACCGCCAGCAGTCACCCGGTGCGCGATCTGGCGCTCCTGGCCGTGCACGCCTTCGGCAACTTCGTCGCGCCGTCGGTGACCGCCACCGACGTCGCCACCCTCCGGCGGGAAGAGGTGATCACCTTCCGGAAGAACTTCAACGTCGGCGAGGTCGATGCGGCCGCCAGCTACGTCGCCGCGTTTTCCTTCAACGACGCGCCCGCGCTGCATGCGTTCTACCAGGAGCGGCTCTACGGCATGTCGCCGCCCCCCTGGAGCGAGGGCAACATCGACGAAGGACAGAACCGGATGTTCCGCTGGGGGACGGCATATCTGGGCCTGGTGCAGAACGCGATCACAGCCGCCGCCGGCGGGGCCTTCACCGACCCGTCGGGCGTCACGCTCCTGCACGAGAGCGGTCACGCGGATGGCGCCTGGGTCGACCCGGTCGCGGGCGCGCTGAGCTTCAAGCAGAACGGCCAGCACGGCTTCGTCGAGCTCAACTGGCGCCCCTACGGTTACGGCGACGCCAGCGCCTACGTCCAGCCTGGCGCCACCGGCACCTTGAGCAACGTGGCCCGCCTGCACTTCGTCACGCCCACCGCCGATCGCATCGTCACGATCCTGTTGCCCACCTCCGCGGCGACCGGCAGCGGCACCGGCTTCACCAGCGGCGGCTACGGTGGGCTCTATCTGGTCGGCTACGGTCCCTACGTCGCCGCGCTCAACCTGGGGAGCGCCGCGGGCTCACTGACCGTCCCGGCGCTGTCGGGCGCCACCTGGGCCACCGACTGGGTTGGCGGGACGGCACACGATCTTTCGGCCAGCCGCGCGATCTCCGTGCCGCCGGGCGGCGGTGTGTTGCTCACGCTGGGGGCCAGTCAATCGGCCAGCCAGACGGCGTCGCCGCTCGCGTATTAGCGCCCGGTTGTCTCAAGTCTTGCGCAGGCAGGCGGCGGCGAAGAAGCCGGCGAGGGCGGCCTGACCGGCCAGCCAGAAGGGCTCGAGGGCGTCGGGGACGAAGCGCAGGTCGACGGTGTGCCCGATCGCCGTGAAGAGCAGCGCGCCCGCCACGCCGAAGCCGAACCCGGCCAGCGCGGGCCGGAGCCGGCGGACGCCGTAGAGGAGCACGATGAGCCCGACCGGGGCGAGGGCGCTGTAGAGCAGCGTCGCGCTCAGGGACCCGGCCGAAAGGTCGGTGATTCCGCCCGAGAGCGCCCCGGCCAGCGCGTGCGCGTGCGTCCAGCTCTCCGGTGTGAGCGCCGGCAGGAAGAAGAGGCCCGACGATCCGGCCAGCAGGGCCGCCACAAAGCCGAACCCGAGCGGCGCGACCGCCATCCCCCGGCGGCGCAGGAGCGCCAGGCCCAGCAGCGAGGCCGCCAGCCCCAGCCCCAGCTCGCCCGCGCCGCGGCCGTCGCGCGCCTTGCGCAGCGCCGCCCCCGCGTCGACGATCCCCGCGCCGTAGTGGTCGTCGATCCGCGCGCCGGCCGCCGCGGTCCGCCCTTTGGGCTTGCGCGCCGTGCCGAGCAGGATCTCTTCGACCGCCTCGGGCCGCCGAACGCCCGCGCCCATGACCAAGGCCGCCACGCCCGCGACGTGCGGCGAGGCCATCGACGTCCCCATGAACCACAGGTAGTCGGTGCGGCCGATGTCGCCCGGCACGATGGTGTGCTGGAGGACGCCGTCCGGCTTGCCGTCGCCGTTCTGATCGACACGCACGTTGCCACCCGGCGCGGCGATGTCGATCTGGGGACCCCAGTTGGAATAGAACGTCGTGCTCTCGTCGAACTGGGTGGCCGCGACGGCGATGACGCCCGGGTAGCGTGCCGGATAGCCGACCCGCCCGTGGCCGTCGTTGCCGGCCGCCGCCACGATGACGACGCCCTTGCCGTGGGCATACTTGACCGCGCTGGCGATGGCGCCGACCGCGAACGGCCCACCCAGGCTCATGTTGATGACGCCGGCGCCGTGGTCGGCGGCCCAGCGGATCCCCTGCGCGATGCCCGCCATCGATCCCGACCCTTTGGCCGACAGGACCTTGATCGGCATGATCGTGGCGCCGTAGGCCACCCCGGCGACGCCGATCCGGTTGTTGGTCGACTCGGCGATGGTCCCGGCCACGTGCGTGCCGTGGCCGTGGTCGTCGGCCGCGTTCGTGTTGTTGGCGATGAAGTTGTAGCCGGGGACGAACTTGGTGCCCGCCAGATCGCCGACCTGGGTGACTCCGGTGTCGATCACGGCGACCACCACGCCGGCGCCCGTGCCGCGCTTCCAGGCTTCGGGCATCCCGACTTGACGGAGGTGCCACTGGTATTTGAAGCAGGCGTCGTTCGGGAATTCGGCCTCGGCCGCCGGGAAGTCGGTCCCGGCCTCGCCGGTCTTGGCGCCGCACTCCGCCTCCATCGACCCGGCGGTCGCGGTGGCCTCCTCGGCCTGCTCGTCGGGCGGGATGGTGGCGAGCGAGTCGTAGTCGACGCTCTCGACGTCCGGATCGTGGGAGAGCTTGGCCAGAGCGCTCGCGGCCTGGTCGGCGTCGTCGAAGTCGATCCGGTAGAGCCGGTCCTGGGCCGACATGTCGCCGACCGGAATCTCGAGGTAACCATTCGCGGCCAGCGCCTGCTCCGAGATGTCGTCTCGAAAGTCGACCACGAGCTCGGTAGGTCGCAGCCCGGCCGCTTCGGCCAACTCGACGCTGGTGGGGGCCGACTTTTCCGTCGGCGCCGGCGCATGGGCGCCGTGCCAGAGGAACGCAACACCCGCGACGGTCGCCGCAAACCCGCCCCAAGGAATCCAGGCAGACATCCGCATGGTTCCATTATACGGCCACCCCGCCCCCTATGCCGGTCCGGAGGTGATTTAGGCGAGGCCGTGATACATTGAGCGCACTTTTGCCGCGATAATTTGGGGCCCGTCGCCCGTCCGAGACGCCTCCGCTCCACCCGCACTGCCAAACTGCCGAACGCCTCACTGCCTCTGCCGTTGCGAAAACCCGCCGCCACGATGCGTCTGCTCGCTTGTCTCCTCGGTCTCGCGCTGCTCGTCGGTGCCGGCGCGGCGCGCGCCGAGGCCGACGATCCGGCTTCGATCGACAAGATCGTGAAGCTGAACAAACGGGCAGTCGACGAGTACGAGAACCTGAACTTCGAAGAGGCGCGCAAGATCCTCAAGGACGCGCTCGGCGCCTGTGCGCAGGCGGGCCTCGACACCCACGCGGTCGCCGCGCGCTCGCATGTGCACCTGGGCGTGGTGCTCTTCGCGGGGTTCAAACAGAAGGATCAGGCGCTCAAAGAGTTCAAGAAGGCGCTCGAGATTCAGGGGGACATCAAGCTCGACAAGAACCTGGCCAATCCCGAGATCCAGGCGGTTTTCGACGAGGCCGTCGCGGCGCAGAAGGGCGCGGGGGGCGGCGGGGCCGTCACGCCGGCGACCGGCGACGCCGTGACGCACGAGCCGGTCACCCGGGCCGAGCAGGGCAAGCCGATTCCGATCAACGTGACGATCGACCCGTCCGTGGGCGCCAAGAAGGTCGTGCTCTCCTTCAGCGCCGACGGGTCGGAGGACTTCGGCGAGCGCGAGATGAAGGAAGAGTCGCCGGGGAACTGGACCGGCGAGATCCCGGCATCGGCCACCGAGGGCGCCAAGCTCAAGTACTACATCGAGATGAGCGGCGCCGGTGGCGACACGGTTGCCAGCAAAGGCTCGGCGGCCGAGCCGCTGGTGGTGGCCTTGCAACGTCCCGGGGGCGGGGCGGTGGCGCCCGTTCGGCGGACGACGACGGTGGCCACTCCCAAGCCCGATGAGACGGGGCCGGCGACCTGGTACTTCGGCCTCGGCCTGGGAACCGGGTTCGGCTGGACCACCGGGACGGGCGAGATCAACACCGGCGACCACATCTCGCCGCCCGGTTTCGCGCTGGCCAAGCTGGGCCAGGTGGCGCCCGAAGTGGGGTACTTCGTGAGCCCGCAGCTCATGCTGTCGCTCGAATTCCGCTATCAGATGGTGCAGGGCGCGACGGCCTTCTTTGCGACCGACAACAGCTGCGGCGCCAGCATGGTCTGTTCGCCGGCGAGCTATGCGATCGCCGGGTTCGGCCGGGCGAATTGGCTGTTCGATTTCGGCGACCTTCATCCCTTCGTGGCGGGTTTGGTCGGCGTGGGAACTATCCGCCACCTCGCGACGTTCCCCACCGAGCCCCACTGCGGCAGCAACAAGATCAGCACCTGCATCGACACGATCGCGGCGGGTCCCATCTTCGTCGGTGGCAGCGGCGGGATTCTCTACAACCTGTCGCCTGTGTTCGCGCTCATGGCCGAGATGAACATGGTGGCCGGCTTCACCAAGTTCACGCTCAACTTCGATTTCAACCTCGGCGTCGCCGTGGAGTACTGATTTAGATTACTAGGTCTTTTCCGGCTCCCAGAGCGGTTCGGGCTCGCGGTAGAGCCGGGCGGCGTGGCGGCTCATCACGAAGAGCGCGTCGGATAGGCGATTGACGTAGGGGATGACGGCGGGGCCGATCGGCTCCGCGTCGGCTAGGCGGACGATGAGCCGCTCGGCGCGCCGGCAGACCGTGCGGGCCAGGTGGAGGTAGGCCGCGACGAACCCGCCGCCGGGAAGCACGAAGCTGCGCAGCTCGGGGAGCGCGGCGTTCCAGGCGTCGATCTCGTGCTCCAGCGCAGTCGCGTGCCGCGTTTCGATCACCGGCTGGGTGGGACGGTGATCGGCCGCCAGCGTCGCCAGATCGCTGCCCAGGTTGAAGAGCTCGTTCTGCACCCGCAGCAGCACGGCTGCCAGCTCGGCGGCGCCGGCTGGGGCGTCGCCCGCGGCAAGCGCGGTGCGCGCGAGGCCGATGCAGGCCGACAGCTCGTCGATGGTCCCGTAGGCCTCGATGCGCAGCGCGTCCTTGCGTACCTTCTGGCCGCCCACGAGACGGGTGTCGCCGCCATCGCCGGCCTTGGTGTAGATCCGGTTCAGCCTGACCATGACCGCCTCATACCAGGAAGCCGCCGCCTTCTTCAAACCGCCGCCGCGCGCGGTCCTGTTCGACGCCGGGTTCACCCTGACGTTTCACGACGGCGCGCGCATCGCCGCCTACGCGGCGCTGGCCGGCATTCGCGCCGACGCCGCGGCGCTGGAGCGCGCCGAGGGCGCCCTGCGCGCCGAGCTGCGCGAGACCGAGGGCGTCACCCTGCGCACCCACGACGACGGCGGCTACCGCTGGCACCAGCACCTGTACCGGCGCTTGCTGGCACTGGCCGAGACCCCGGGCGATCCGGAGCGGCTCGACAGCGCCGCCGGGGTCATCTTGCGCCAGCACCGCGCCAGCAACGCCTGGCGCCGCATCGGCCCCGGCGTTCGGGAGGCCGTCGGGCGCCTGCGCGCGGCTGGCCTTGTGCTCGCCGTCGTCTCGAACAGCGAAGGCACCATCGAACAGATGCTGGTCGAGATCGATCTTCGCGCCGCCTTCGACGCCGTCGTCGATTCGGCCGTGGTCGGCGTCACCAAGCCCGATCCGCGCATCTTCCAGATCGCGCTCGACCGCCTCGGCGTCTCGCCGGCCGACGCGATCATGGTGGGCGACTCTCCCTCGGCCGATATCGCCGGCGCCGAGGCCGCCGGCCTCCGCGCCGCCCTCATCGACCCCCACGGCCTGTACCCGTGGTGCCGCGCCCCTCACTTCGACGGCGTTCCCGCTTTCGTCGAAGCTTTGCTCACCGCCCGCGAGGGGGATGGGTCCCCCCCGCGCGGCGAGCGTGGCTATCCGATAGCTGCCGATAGCTGCCGATAGCTGCTGCTAAACTAGCGCGTCCTTCGCGGCTTTGACGGGGCGGGCCTTGAGGACCTTGCGCGCCGGCTTGGCCTTGATGGTGATCGGTTCCTTGGTGAAGGGGTTGATCCCCTTGCGCTCCTTGGTTGCCGGTTTCTTGACGACGACGAACTTGGCGAAACCCGGGAGGACGAAGATTCCGTTCTTCTTGAGCTCTTTGTGTCCGACGGTGGCCAGGGACTCGAGGACGCCGGCGACATCTTTGCGCGCCAGCTTCTCCTTGTGAGCTTCCGTGATGGTCTGGATGATCTGGGACTTCGTCAGCACCTTCGCCATGTCGGTCTCCTTTTTCGCGCTGGCGCGGACGGCACGACCGCCCGCCAATTCGGTCACAGACTCTAAATACAAAGATCAGCGGACGGAACAAAAAACGGCCAAAACGCCGCAAAAAATCGCTCGCGCGTTTTTCTTGCGCCCCGCACGCGATTCACGCTACGGAAGTACGCAAGATGCATGATCGCGCGCGGCCGGCGCCGTTCCTGAAGTGGGCGGGCGGCAAGCGTCAGCTGCTCCCGCGCATTCTGCAACTCGTACCGGCGCGTATCGACACCTACTACGAGCCCTTTGTCGGAGGCGGCGCGGTCTTCTTCGCGCTGGCGGCGCGGGGCCGGTTTCGGCGCGCGGTGATCGGCGACGCGAACGCCGAGCTGGTCATCTGCTACCAGGCGGTCCAACAAGATGTCGACGGGGTCATCGCGGCCTTGCGCAAGTACCGGAACGACCACGACGAGTACTACCGGGTGCGGGCCAAGGATCCGGCCCGGTGGTCTCCGGCGGCTCGGGCCGCCCGCGTCATCTTTTTGAACCGCTGCGGGTACAACGGGCTCTACCGCGTCAACAGCAAGGGGCTCTTCAACGTCCCATTCGGCCGCTACCGGCGGCCCCTGATCTGCGACGAGGAGAAGCTGCGCGCGGCGGCCCAGGCCCTCCGGACCGTCAGGATCGCCTGCGGCGACTTCGCGAAGGCGCTGGCCAAGCCCCGGCCCGACGACTTTGTCTATCTGGATCCCCCCTACGTGCCGATCTCCGCCACCTCGTCGTTCACGGCCTACGCCTCCCGTGACTTCGGGACCGCCGCGCAGGAGCGTCTGGCGGAGACGCTGCGCGCGCTGTCGGCGCGGGGCGTACCGGCGTTGCTGTCGAACTCCGATTGCGCGACGACGCGGCAGCTCTACCGGGGCCTCGACATCGAACGGATCCGCGCGCGCCGCGCGATCAATTCGGTGGCCCGCCGGCGGGGTCCGGTCGACGAGATCCTGGTCAAGGTCGGGGTCGGCGGCTAGCGGATCGCGTGTTATGGTCCCGCGCCATGACGAAGCTCTGCGGGGTCTTGCTTGCGGCCGCGCTCGCCGCGTTTCCGGCCTGCACGCACAAGGCAGGCGGGGCGGGATCGCCCGAGGCCAAAGCCGCGGCGGCCGCGGCCGGCGGCCTGGTGATCGACGACCTCAAGCCCGGCACCGGGATGGCGGCGGCCAAGGGGAAGGTCGTCTCGGTCCACTACACTGGGCGCCTCCCCGACGGCACCAAGTTCGATAGCTCGTACGATCGCGGGCAGCCGATCGAGTTCCCGCTGGGCGCCGGGGTGGTCATCAAGGGCTGGGATCAGGGGATCGACGGCATGCGCGTGGGCGGCAAGCGCAAGCTGACGATCCCGCCCGATCTCGCCTACGGGACCCGCGGAACGCCGGGCGGACCCATTCCACCGAACGCCACCCTCGTCTTCGAAGTCGAGCTGGTGGCGGTGAAGTGACCCAGGCAACCGAGGTCGTCACTCAGGCAGTAACCAAAGTCTAGCGGCGGGCATCCAGGGCTTTCGTGCTGGCGAAAGCCTGAAACTTCACTAAACTGCCGCGCCCCTACCCCTGAAAGAACGAGAAGCAACCCATGGCCATCTCTCTCGAAAAAGTCCGCAACATCGGCATCTCCGCCCACATCGATTCGGGCAAGACCACGCTGTCCGAGCGCATCCTCTTTTATACCGGCAAGATCCACCGGATCGAGGAGGTGCGCGGCAAGTCGGGCGTCGGCGCCAAGATGGACTCGATGGATCTCGAGCGCGAAAAAGGGATCACCATCCAGTCGGCGGCCACCTACTGCGAGTGGGACGGCCACGTCATCAACCTCATCGACACCCCGGGCCACGTCGACTTCACCATCGAGGTCGAGCGCGCGCTGCGCGTCCTCGACGGCGCCGTGCTGGTCCTCTGCGGGACCTCGGGTGTGCAGTCGCAGTCGTACACCGTCGATCGCCAGATGCGCCGCTACAACGTGCCGCGCCTGGCCTTCATCAACAAGCTCGACCGCGCGGGCGCCGATCCGGCGCGCGTGACCGCGCAGCTCAAGGACAAGCTGCGCCACAACACGATCACGATGCAGCTCCCGATCGGCGAGGAGGCCGACTTCGAGGGGATCATCGACCTCATCAAGATGAAGGCCTACCACTTCGACGGGGACAACGGCGAGGACATTCGCGAGGAGGAGATCCCGGCCGACCGTCTCGTGGAGAGCAAGACCGCCCGCCACGATCTCATCGCGTCGGTGGCCGACCACGACGAAGCCATCGCCGACAAGTTCCTCGCGGAGGCAGAAGTTGGTGTCGAAGAACTTCAAGCCGCGATCCGCCGCGTGACCATCGCGCTCAAGATGACGCCGGTCTTCATCGGCTCGGCCTACAAGAACAAGGGCGTCCAGCTCCTGCTCGACGGCGTGAACCTGTATCTCCCGAATCCGATGGAGGTGCAGAACATCGCCCTCGATCAGAACGCCAAAGAGGAGAAGGTGATCCTGGTTTCGGACCCCAAGAAGCCCTTCGTCGGGCTGGCGTTCAAGCTCGAGGATGGCCGCTACGGCCAGCTCACCTACATGCGCATCTACCAGGGGTCGCTCACCAAGGGCGACTTCATCGTCAACAACTCGGCCAACGGCAGGCGGGTCAAGGTACCGCGCCTCGTGCGCATGCACTCGAGCGAGATGAACGACATCGAGACCACCTCGGCCGGCGACATCACCGCGCTGTTCGGGGTGGAGTGCGCCTCGGGCGACACCTTCACCAGCGAGTCGATCAACTACACGATGACCTCGATGCACGTGCCGGACGCGGTCATCTCGCTGGCCGTGGCGCCCAAGGACAAGGCCAACGCCACCAATTTCTCCAAGGCGCTCAATCGGTTCACCAAGGAAGATCCGACCTTCCGCGTGCGCCGCGACGAGGAGTCGGCCCAGACCATCATCAGCGGCATGGGCGAGCTGCACCTCGAGATCTACATCGAGCGCATGAAGCGCGAGTACGCCTGCGAGGTGATCGCCGGCAAGCCGCAGGTCGCCTACCGCGAGGCGATCGGCCAGCACGCCGAGTTCAACTACACCCACCGCAAGCAGACCGGCGGCTCGGGTCAGTACGGCAAGGTCATGGGCTACATCGAGCCTCTGCCGGCCGAGCACCCGACCGGCTACGAGTTCGAGGACGACATCGTGGGCGGCGCGATCCCGCGCGAGTTCATCGCGGCCTGCGACAAGGGCTTCCGCGAAGCGACCAAGAAGGGCCCGCTCATCGGGTTCCCCATCGTCGGCGTCAAGTGCGTGGTCAACGACGGCGCCTCGCACGCCGTCGACTCGTCCGAAATCGCGTTCCGGACGGCGGCCCTCATGGGCTTCCGCGAGGCCTACGCGCAGGCCAAGCCGACCATCCTCGAGCCGATCATGCGGGTCGAGGTGCAGTTCCCCGAGGAGTTCCAGGGGGCCGTCATGGGGCAGCTCAACCAGCGCCGCGGGACCATCATCTCCTCGGAGAAGCAGGAAGGCTTCGTGCAGGCGATGGCCGAGGTACCGCTCAACGACATGTTCGGCTACTCGACCGATCTGCGCTCCGCGACCCAGGGCAAGGGCGAGTTCACCATGGAGTTCCAGAAGTACGCCGAAGTCCCCAAGCAGCAGCGCGAAGTGATGATCACCGAGTACCGCAACAAGAAGGACAAGTAGCCCGGTCCGCGTGAGCGCAGGCGGGCTTTGCCCACCGGAGCTCTTCGCGGGAGGTCGCAGGAACTCTCTCAGGGTTCCTGACCAATTACCGGGTGATCGGCGGCGTCCAGGTAAAAGCGCGAGATGTCGGCCTCGTCGAGCAGGCCCACCACGTTCCCCTCGACGTCGGTGACCTGAATCTCGCGCAGCTTGTTGTTGAGCATGGTCTCGGCCGCAGTTCGTAGGTTGGCGTCGATGCGGACCGAAAAATCCCGGGCCGCGATGGGAATGCCGCTGACCGAGATCATGCGCATGATGGTGCTCACCTTGGTCGACCGCAGGAGATCGGGCGTCGCGGGCCGCTGGTGCACCGGCGACTCTCGCTGGGTCTTCACCTGGGCGCGGTAGAGAGACTTCCCGCGCAGCGCGATGAAGGCGATCCCCTCCGCCAGCATGAGCGGCACCAGCAGGTCGTAGCTTCCCGCCAGCTCGCAGACCAGGACCAGCGATGACAGCGGTGTGTGGGCGATGCCGCCGTAGAAGGTGCCCATGGCGACCAGCGCGAAGGCGCCCGGATCGATGCGCGGGTCGTGTAGCAAAAGCTGCGCGACGCGGCCGAAGGCGCCGCCGAAGAGGCCGCCGATGACCAGGGCCGGCGCAAAATCGCCCGCGCTGCCGCCGGTGCCGATGGTGAGCGACGAAGCGACGATCTTGGACAGGCAGAGAAAGAGCAGCAGGGCGGCGCCGGCCCAGCCGATCGGGAGCCAGCTGGCGCCGCTGATGGCGACCTGCACGGCGCCGTAGCCACCGCCCAGGAGGCCGAGCCCCTGGCCCGGCTGCGCCAGACGCCAGCCGACGGTCGCGATGATCGGCACGCAGAAGACGCCCAGCGCGAGGCCCCCCAGCGCGGGGCGCGCCCAGGCGGGGATAGCGGTGAGCCGGGCGGTCAGCCGCTGCACCGCGCGCAGCGAGGTGAGGAACAGCGCCGCCAGCACCGACACGAGCAGCGCCAACACGCCATAGAGCCAGAGATGTTTGATGACGAAGGGGAACCGCCCGGGGTGCGCGAAGAGCGTGGTCTCGCCGAAGATCGAGATGACCACCGAGTAGGCGGTCACGCTGGCGAGGACCGCCGGGATGAGCGCGTCGGACTCGAAGTCGTCGCGATAGAGGACCTCGACGGCCAGCAGCGCGGCGCCGAGCGGGGTGCGGAACACGGCCGCGATGCCGGCCGCGACGCCCGCGACCATCAGGATGCGCCGCTCCGCGAGGTCGACCCGCAGCAGGCGCCCGCAGAGCGATCCGAGGGCGCCGCCGATCTGCATGGTCGGACCCTCGCGCCCGCCCGAGCCGCCGGTGCCCAGCGTGAAGATCGACGCGATAGCCTTGACCCAGGAGACCCGCTTGCGGATGTTGGCGTCCTGGCGGTGGAAGGCCTCGATCATGGCGTCGCCGCCGCCGCCGCGGGTCTCGGGCGCCAGCTCGGAGATGATGCCGCTGGCCAGCGCGCCGATGGCGGGCAAGAGCGCCAGCAGCCAGGGGCGAAAATGAATGGCGTGCGCCAGCTCGGGCAGGAAGGTCTCGCCGCTGGCGCGAAGGGGCCGGTAGCCGCCCAGATCCTCCAGCACCAGGCGCTGCACCACCTCCAGCGTCGCGAAGAAGGCGGCCCCCGCGAGGCCCGCCGCGACGCCCACGATCGCGGCGTGAAAGAGGGTACGGCCGACGACGCGAAGATCAGGTGGCGTCGCCTCCTTGAGGATCGTGGTCAGGAGCTCGCGGCCAACCACCCTTCTCATCGCAACGGCTAGGCCATTATGCCTGTGGTATACGGGGCCGGCACGAATTTCCCATGGCCGCCGCAGCCTTTTATGATCTGGACGGGACGCTGGTCCGCACGAACCTGGTGCACGCGTTCGCCTTCAGCGCCCGCAACCAGCAAGGGATCCTCAAGAGCATCACCAAGACGATCGCGACGCTCTCCAGCGTCCCGCTGTTCATGGCGGCCGACTTCTTCAACCGGCGGCTGTTCAACGACATCTTCTTCGTGCGCTACAAGGGCGAGTCGGAGGATCGCCTCCGCTGCCTGTCGCAAGAGCTGTTCGACACCGTGCTCAAGCCGTCGATTTTTCCGGGCGCCTACGAGCTCATCGACAAATCGCGTCAACTCGGGCTGCGCCAGGTGCTGGTGACCGGGGCGCTCGACCTGACGGTCCAGCCGCTCGCCAGGCATCTCAAGATCGACGACTATGTGACCAATCGATTGGAATTCGTGGACGGTTACGCAACCGGGCGGCTGCTGCCGCCGGTGGTGGCGGCCGCCTCCAAAGCGAGCTGGATGCGGATCTACGCCGAGAAAGAGAAGTTGAACCTGTCCGACTGCTACAGCTACAGCGACAGCATGAGCGATCTGCCCATGCTGTCGGTGGTCGGCCACCCCACGGCCGTCAACCCCGATCTGCGGCTGCGCAACACGGCATTGCAACACGACTGGCCAATACTGGATCTACGATGAGAGAACGATCTCCGAAAGTCTTGCGCGGGCCGGTCCCGCGGAACAAAGAGGACGATCAGGTCGTCTACATCGACGGCGACTCGGCGCCGCGCATCCTGTTCTCCGGCGAGGACCTGCTGCTCGAGGATCTGCCGATCGGGACGCGGGTCATCTATCCCAAGCCGCCCATCGAGGGCCTCGCCAATCCGGGCGCCGCGATCCGCTACGCCCTCAACCACCCGCACGACTCGGAGCCCCTTTACGCGCAGCTGGCGCCCGGCATGCGGGTGACCATCGCGGTCGACGACATCAGCCTGCCGTTGCCGCCCATGACCACCCCCGACATCCGGCAGACCATCATCGAGATCGTGCTCGAGCTGCTGGACGCCAACGGTGTCGACGACGTGCACATCGTGATCGCCAACTCGCTCCACCGCCGCCTCTCCGAGGCGGAGATGAAGCGGATGGTGGGCAGCAAGATCCACGACGCGTTCTATCCGGACCGCTACTACAACCACGACGCCGAGGATCCCGACGGCATCGTCCACCTGGGCAAGACCGACCACGGCGAGAGCGTCAACATCAACCGCCGCGCCGTCGAGAGCGATCTGGTCATCTACGTCAACATCAACCTGGTCCCCATGGATGGCGGGCACAAGTCGGTCGCGGTCGGCCTGTGCGACTACGAGAGCCTGCGGCCTCACCACGAGCCGGAGACCATCCGAGCGTCGGACAGCTACATGGACCCCAAGCGGTCGATGCTCAACACCAAGGTCGAACGCCAGGGCGCGCTGGTCGACCGGCACATGAACGTCTTTCACATCGAGACCGCGCTCAACAACCGGATCTACGCCGGTGCCACCGCGTTCTTGTCGAAGAACGAGGACGAGTTCACCGAGATCGATCGCCTCAAGTTCGAGGCGATGCGCTGGACGCTGTCGAAGATGCCCCGCGGCGCCAAACGCAAGCTGTTCCAGTCGATCCCGGCCCAGTACCAGATGATCGCCTGCCACGCCGGCAAGACCGAGCCCGTGCACGAGAAGATCCTGCAGCGCTGCTGGGATCAATACGCCGTGCACGTGCGCGGCCAGGCGGACGTCCTCATCTGCCCGGTGCCGTTCGTGTCGCCCTACAACGTGAACTCGATCTTGAACCCGATCCTCGTGCAGGTGATGGGCCTCGGCTACTTCCACAATTTCTATCGCGGCAAGCCGATTCTCAAGAAGGGGGGCGTGCTCATCCTGACCCACCCCTGCTACGACGAGTTCGACCACAACCACCACCCGTCGTACATCGAGTTCTTCAACCGCCTGCTCCCCGAGACGCGCGACGCGATGAAGCTGCGCCACAAGTACGAGGAGGAGTTCGCCAAGAACCCCAGCTACATCGAGATGTACCGGCGCGGCAACGCCTACCACGGCGCGCACCCCTTCTTCATGTGGTACTGGGGCGAAAACGGCCGCCAGCACGTGGGCAAGGTGATCGTGGCCGGCGCCGAAAACGCGCACGTGCCCAAGATCCTGGGTTGGGAGCGCTCCGAATCGCTGACCGAAGCCATCGCGATGGCCAAGAGCTTCGTCGGTCCGTCGCCCGAGATCACGATGATGCACCATCCGCCGATCGTCATGGCGGACATGGAATAGCGATGCGGCGCCGAAACGGAATGGCGGCGGGGTTGCCGGCGGTGGTCTTGCTCCTGGGTGTCGCCGTGGGATGCGGCGGGAGCGCCGGGAAGTCGGACGATGGTGCCGCCGGCGGTGCCGGCGGCGCGGAGGGCGGCCGCACGGGCGGCGCGGGGATGGGCGCGACGGGCGGAATCGGTCCCGACGGCCTGCCCTTTTGCCAGGTGACCACGCGCCCGGTCGATCCGTTCAACACGCCGTCGACGGGGGCGAACCCGGACGGCGCCGTCGACGCCGGCTCCAGCGCGACCGTCGACGCCGCCGTCACCTCCAACGACGACGACAACTGCAATCGGCTCGACCAGATGATGCTGCCCGACGGGGGGGTCGCGGACGATCTCCCCGGACCGACCTGCGCGCCTCAGTCTTTCACCGCCGCCAACGACGGCGGCGTCCTGCTGGACGGCGGCGCCGCGGAGTTCCCGGCCGGCGGCACGCTGGTCGACGGCGACTACGATCTGATTGGCTACCGGTCGAGCGTGGCTGGCGGCGCCAGCACCAAACGCACCATCGCCGTCTACGATGCCGCGACCTACGTCGAGTGGGCGGTCGACGAAATGGGCGGGTCCTCGATCCTGGGCCACCAGGTCCTCCGGCTCAACACCACCATGAGCGCCGCCGGCTTCACCTGGGAGGTGGCCACGGTGAACTGCGGCTCGCTCGCCGCGACGGGCTACGGGTACACGGTCAGGGGCACCGAGCTCGATCTCTTCAATCTCGACTCGAGCGGCGTCGTCCAGAACGTGTACACCTACCAGCGGACCTGCAGCCGCTGACGGCGACGCCGACCCGTCCGAACGCACCGATGCCGTCTGGATCGAGGGGGCGAGGCCGAGGCTTCACGGCCGCCCGCCGCGTGCGCGAGTGGGTCTCGCGGATCATCTACGCCCGCGACTGGCCGGCCCGTGCCCTCGATCGGTGGGGCGGGGTGCGGGTGGAGGTGATCCAGCACCGGATCGCGGTGCCGCGGCCGGGTCGCCCGCCGCTGCGGATCGGTTTCGTCTCCGATCTGCACGTCGGTCCGCTCACCCCGACGCGGCTCCTGGAGGCGGCCTTCGAACGGCTGGCAGAGCAGGCGCCCGACGTCCTGGTCCTGGGGGGCGACTACGTGTTCCTGGAAGCCACCGCGGCCAAGGCCGATCTGATCGCGCGGCTGGTCGCCCGGGTTGCCGTGGCCACCAAGATCGCGGTGCTGGGCAATCACGACCTGTGGACCGATCACGCGCTCATCGAGGCGGCGCTCGAGCGCGGTGGCGCGCGGGTGCTGGTCAACCGGGCGCTGCGCCTGCCGGCCCCGCACGATGACGTCGCGCTGGTCGGGCTCGACGATCCGTGGACCGGTGCCCCCGATGCCGATCGGGCCTTCGCCGAAGCGGCGGACGCCGCGGTCCGCATCGCCGTCGTCCACGCGCCCGAGGGGTACCCATTCGTCCGCGATCGGGGCGCGGCGCTGATGCTCTGCGGTCACACCCACGGCGGCCAGATCGCGGCGCCGGGTGGCCCCATCGTCGTTCATGGACACCTGGGGCGGCGCTGGCCCGCGGGCCTCTACGACATCGACGGGCTGCCGCTGTTCGTGTCGCGCGGCATCGGCGCTGTCGAGATCCCGCTGCGCCTCTACGCCCCGCCCGACGTCGCGATCTTCACGGTGCTCTGACGCGCCCGCCAGGTCGAGGGCCCGACTTGCGGCGGCCTCATTCGGTCCTAGCTTCGGCGCCGGCGAAGGTAGAGTAGCCCTCGGCGCATGATTCTGACCCGTCCTTCCGGAGATCCCTCCGCCGCCATCTGGATCGATCTGCTCCGGCCGACCGCCCAGGAGATCGCGCTGGTTCAGGCGGCGACCGGGCTACGGGTTCCGACCGAGAGCGAAGTGAGCGAAATCGAATCGACCAGCCGGCTGGCGTTCGAGGGTGGCGCCTTTTATCTCTCCGCGCCGCTGGTGGCCGTCGGTGACGACGGCGAGCATCAGGCCACGCCGGTTGGATTCGTACTGTCGCCGCGCGTCCTCGTCACGATCCATTTCGTGCCGCTGGCCGCCTTCGATGTCTTCGGGGACGAGGCGACCAGGCAGGTCCCCCAGGACGCCGGGGAGGCGCTGCTGCGCATCTTCGAGCTCGTCGTCGACCGGGCGGCCGACAATCTGGAGCGCGCGGGCGCCGCGTGCGACGAGCTGTCGCGCGCCGCCTTCCGTGGTGGCGGCGCGCGCGTCAAGGTGGCGACCAAGCTGAGCGCGGCGCTGCGCCGCATCGGGGCCACCGCGGAGCAGATCTCGCGGATGCGCGACGAGCTGCTCGGCCTGGGGCGCGTCTGCGCCTACGTGATGGAGAGCGGGATCGCGGGGGCGCCCCCCGTGAACGCGACCCGGCTCAAGGCGATCCGGGCCGATATCGCGTCGCTCACCGACTACGAGGCGCACCTCTCGGGAAAGCTGCAGTTCCTGCTCGACGCCACGCTCGGTTTCATCAACATCGAGCAGAACGAGATCGTCAAGACGCTGACCATCGCCTCGGTGGTGGGGATTCCGCCGGTGCTGGTTGCCGGCATCTACGGAATGAATTTCCGCGTCATGCCCGAGCTGCGCTGGGCGCTCGGCTATCCGATGGCGCTCGGCCTCATCGTCGTGAGCGGCCTCCTGCCCCTCTGGTGGTTCAAGCGCCGCGGCTGGATGTAGTCCGACGTCGGCAACGCAACAAAGCCACTCCGGTGGACGAAACCACCTCGATGGCGATGCCAGCTCCGCGCTCGACGCTCTTGACACGTGAACACTGTTCACGGAGACTTTGAGGTGAAGGCCAGGGCTCCGCGCTTTCCCCTCGTCCGTGTGAAGGCGCTGGTCGGAGCCGGGAGCTTCTTCGTGCAAGAGACCAAGGCCCAAGCGTTCCATGAAACTTACCGCCAGGCCGCGCTGGCGGTGCGTGAGGTGTGTGCCCAGCTCACGGAGCGGCAGTTCGCTAGGACCGGGTCGCTGACCTGGGACGAAGCCGATGTCTACGGTGTTCGTTACCAGCAGCGAGGCTGGTATCTCAAGCTCACTATCGACGAGACAATTCCGGAAGTGGCGATCATCTCGTTCCATCCCCTGGAGCGTCCTCTGCGGACCAACGCCGGAGTGACGAAGCCATGAAAACTGCGAAACGTCGATGCGGCAAGTGCGGGCAGCGCGAGGTGTCTGCCGAAGCGGTATCCGGCAGGATTGCGACGTATAGGCGAATGAGGCTGGAGATCCCCGCGGGCGTCAAGATCCCGACCTGTGGAAACTGTGGCGCACGCTGGTTTGACGAAGCGACGGCCGCGACGCTCGACGAAGCCCTCGAACCAATCTACCAACGGACCCTCCGAAATCGCCTACAAGACGACCTCGGCATCCTGCAAGGCCGTGGCCTGACCGAAGCGCGCATCGAGGAAGCGCTCGGTGTGTCGCGGGGCTACCTGTCGCGCCTGCGCTCGGGGAGCCGCACGCCCAGCCGCGAGCTGGTGGTGGCAGTGGCCTACATGGCGAAGGACAAGGCCGACCCTCCGTTCGCCGAAACCATCTTTCCCGGAGGCCGCCGTGCCGCGGGCTAGGCTCGCTGGACGTGGCGGCCGGACATCGCGACCGGACCGTTCGGACACGGACGACGAACCGATCTCTCCAAAGCTCGCGCGCGAGCTGGCGCGCCAAATCAAAGAAATTCGCGATCCAACCCGCTACGTGATCGTCTCGGCCTTTACCCGCCGTTTCTTGCTCTACTACGACGTCCGGGACGACTCATATCCGATGAACAATCTCGAGAGCGCAACGTTGTTCAAGCGGCGGAGCGTCGCCGAGGCTGTCATGTCCGTTCTCGGCGACCACCATGTCATCATGACCGTGCGACTCGGGAAGAACGGCGCCATCAAGCGTGTCACCCCGCTCGGCCGGCTCGTGGTTCGCGCGACCCGAAGATCGCCGGCCGAGTGCTCAGATCAGAGAGCTCGTTGGTTGTGATTTGCCGAGATCTTGCCGGCGCGGATGGCGGTTCTGACCTTGAGCCCGGATGCTCGCTGGTGACGGACCTGTCGCTTTGCTTCCATGACGCTTTCCCTTGGCAGAACGACCGGGTCGGAAATAATTCCGTCAGTCGAGTGGGCGCCACGGCTAGGTCCGCCGGCGCGGTCAGGCGCTCGACGTCGGCTCGCGCTTCGGCTTGAGCTTTTCGAAGGCGGCGGCGCGCGCGTCCGGGTCCGGGTCTCGGAGCTGCCGGATCAGGTCGTCGCGCTCGATCCGATCGGGGCTGCGCCGCTCAGCGGCTGTGGTGCGCGTTCGGATGGCGCGCGCCTCGCTCGCCATCGGGTGGACGTCGTGGGCGAGCCAAAATCGGTAGACGCGCTCGGCCCGCGAGATGGAGATGCCGGTGTCGGCCACCAGATCGACCACGGAGCGGGTCCGTGCCCGCAGGTGGGCGATGAGGGCGGCGTCCGACCACCGGCCCTGGATCGGGGCGGTGCCGCCGACTTCGGCGGCGTCCCGCAATGCCAGGACCTGACTGCGCGGATACCAGGCCGAGCCCATGACGCCGCGGATTGCCCGAAGGCGGCCGGCCTTCTCGAGCTGGCGGATCTTGAACTCGCTGGAAAAGCCGAGCAGGGCTGCCGCCGCGCGACGGGACAAGTAGCCCTCGTATCCTGATGGAGGACTGATTATTCTATCCGAAGCCATTTTCAGAGGGACAGCAAACATTGATTATATTTATATCAGGCTTATCAATCAATATTTAATCAGACTTAGTTCGATAAAGCGCGGCCCTGGCGCCGCCAAGGTGGCAAGTTCGGTCCCGCCGGGATAGAAACGCCGGGCGCAATGGAGCTTCCGAAGTCGGTCGCCGGTAAACCAGCCGCCCCCTGGTCGGCGTCCGAGGCCCTTCGTGGCCGAAACCTGTTCGTTCTCGGGAGCACCGGCTTCGTCGGCAAGGTGCTGCTCAGCATGCTGCTCGACCGCTATCCCGATATCGGCCGCGCCTACGTGATGGTGCGACGTGGCTCGGGCACCGACAGCGAGGCCCGTTTCTGGCAGAGCGTGGTGACCTCTCCCGCCTTCGATCCGCTGCGCGACAGATACGGCGGGCAGGACGGGCTGGCGGCGGTGTTGCGCCAAAAGGTTGTGGTGGTCGACGGCGACATCACCGAGCCGAACCTGGGGCTGTCCGAATCCGAGGCCCAGAAGATCGCCCAGGACATCGACGTTCTCATCAATTCGTCGGGGCGGGTCACCTTCAACCCGCCGCTCGAGTCGGCACTACGAACCAACGTCGAGGGGACCAAGAACGTCATCGCCTTCGCCAAGCGGATGAAGCGGCCTGCGCTCGTCCACACCAGCACCTGCTTCGTGGCGGGGAACCGCTCGGGCGAGGGGTGGGAAGACGAGGAGCTGGACGGCTACTTCCCGAAGCGGGCGGAGCTCACCGGCACACACTTTTCGGTCGAGCAGGAGATGGCCGACAACGCGCTGGGCGCGGCGCGGATTCGCCAGCTGGCCGACGACGCGCAGGTGCTGGCGGGGTTGCGCCAGGAGGCGCGCCTGCGCATGCGGGAGGAGAACCGCGATCCCGACGACGAGGCCGCACTGAAGCTGGCGGTGGCGCGGGCGCGCAAGGAGTGGATCCGCTCGGAGATGACCAAGCAGGGCGTCGAGCGCGCGGCGGCCTGGGGCTGGCCCAACATCTACACCTACACCAAGAGCATGGGCGACCAGCTGGTGGCCCGCGAGACCGGCATCGTGCGCGCGATCGTGCGGCCCGCCATCGTCGAGAGCGCGGTGGCCTATCCGTTTCGAGGGTGGAACGAAGGCTTCACCACCTCGGCGCCGCTGGTCTACCTGGCGCTCAAGGGACAGAACGTCCTGCCCGTGTCGTCGAAGCTGATCCTCGACGTGGTGCCGGTCGATCACGTGGTGGCGGCGATGCTGATGGTGGCCGCGCAGGCGATCGTCGAGCAGCCCAAGCTGGTGTTTCAGCTCTCGAGCGGCGATCTCAATCCGATGCGCATGGACCGGGTCACCACGCTCACGGGCCTGTACAAGCGCCAGCGGTTCCGCGACAAGGAGACCGGCAACCGCTTCGTCAACGAGCTGGCGGCGCGGATGGAGTTCCGGCCGGTCAGCGAAGAGCACTTCGATCGCTATTCGATCCCCACCGTCCAGCGCGCCGCCAAGCAGATCTCGAAGACGCTCGGTCGGATTCGTCCCCGCTGGGGCGCCGGGCGCTTTACCGCGGTGGTCGATCGGATCATCAAGGGGTTCGACGAGGTCGACCGGGTCACCACCGAGGCCGCCGAGAACATCGAGCTCTTCCGGCCGTTCATCTTCGAGAACGCCTACGTCTTCCGCGCCGACAACATCCGGGCGCTGCGTGATCGGCTGGCGCCCGAGGACCAGGCGCGCCTGCACTGGGGCCCCGAGAAGCTGGATCAGTACGACTACTGGATGAACATCCACTTCCCCGGCCTGGCGCGCTGGGTGCTCCCGGAGCTGGACGAGACCTACGCGCCCCGGCCCAAGCAAGTCTACAGCTACCACGACCTCCTCGAGCTGTTCGACACCACCACCAAGCTGCATGGGCCGCGCGTCGCGCTGCGCATCGAACGCGGCAAGCGCGAGCAGATCTACACCTACGCCGATCTGCGGGAGCTGGCCGGGCGGCTGGGCGTGTTCCTGCTGGGCGCGGGCGTCGCGGCGGGCGAGCGGGTGATTCTCTGCGCGAAGAACGCGCCCGAGTGGTCGATGGCCTACTTCGGCGTGCTCAAGGCGGGCGGAACGGTGGTGCCGGTCGACCACGAATTGAAGGTGGCGGAGCTGGTCAACGTCGCGCGCGCGTCGTCGGCGGTCGGTCTGCTGCTGGGCGACGAGCTCGTCGACAAGCACGGCGAGACGCTGGCCCGCGCGCTGGCGGAGGCCGGCCTTCCCACCAAGATCTGGCCGTTTGCCGAGGCGTTCGCGCTTCCCGACCTGGCGGTCGAGCGTGAGCGGGGCGCGACGCTTGCCCGGCGCAACAGCCCCGACGCGCTCGCGTCGCTGATCTTCACCTCGGGGACGACGGGGAATCCCAAGGGGGTGATGCTCACGCACCGGAACTTCACCTTCATGGTGTCGGAGCTGTCGAAGATCTTCGAGTTCGGCGTCAACGACGGCATGCTCTCGCTGCTGCCGCTCCACCACGCGTTCGAGTTCGCCACCGGCCTGTTGGTCCCGCTGGCGCACGGGGCGCAAGTGACCTACCTGTCCGAGCTGACCGGCGACGCGATCTCGTCGACACTCAAGCAAGGCAGAGTCACCGCCATCGTCGGCGTCCCCGCGCTGTGGGATCTCCTGCGCCGGCGGCTCTTCCAGCGCTTCGCGGACAAATCGCCGCTGCTCGAGGGGTTCGTCAAGGTGCTGGCGGCGGCGAACTACGAGCTGCGCTCGCGCACGGGGGTCGATCTCGGCATCCTGATCTTCCTGCCGGTGCACGAGGGGTTCGGCGGGCGGATTCGCTATCTCATCAGCGGCGGCTCGGCGCTCCCCGCCGATGTCATGAAGGCCTTCTACGGCATGGGCTTCAATTTCTTCGAAGGCTACGGCCTCACCGAGACGGCGCCGGTATTGACGGTCACCTCACCCAAAGAAAAGCCGCTCGCCGGCTCGGTCGGACGGCCATTGCCCGGCATCGAGGTCCAGATCGCGGAGCCCGACGGGACCACCGGCGTGGGCGAGGTGATCGCCCGCGGCCGCAACGTGATGGCCGGGTACTGGGAAAATCCGGAGGCCACCGCCGACGCCATAAGAGACGGCTGGTTTCACACCGGCGATCTCGGCAGATTCGACGAAGGCGGCAATCTCTTCCTGGTGGGCCGATCGAAGGACGTGATCGTCGACGCCAACGGCAAGAACGTCTATCCCGACGAGGTCGAGGATCTCTACGGCGGAAGCCCGTTCATCAGGGAGCTGTCGGTGGTCGGTGTCCCCGACGGCTCCGGCGAGCAGGTGGTCTGCGCGGTGGTCCCGGATCTCGAGCACGATCCGTCGTTGTCGCGTGCGGAGGTCGAGGCCAAGATCGAGGAGCACTTCCGCAAGATCTCGGCCGAACTGGCGATCTGGAAACGGGTGCGCGGCGTGCACTTCTGGGAAGGTGATCTGCCCAAGAGCGCCAAGCGTTCGGTCAAACGCCGCGAGGTCTCCGCCGAGATCGCGCGGCAGCGCCGCAAGAGCGAGGAGACCAAGGGGGCGCTCGCGGTGGTCTCGGGCGATCGGGGCCAGGTGACCTGGCTCCTCGAGACGATCGCGACGGTCTCGGGCCGCCGGCGCGCGGACGTGCAGCTGGGCAGCCGGTTCGGCGAGCTGGGCTTCGACAGCCTCATGTACGCCGAGCTTTCGAGCGCGCTCGAGAATGCCGGCGCGACGCTGCCCGACAGCGTCGATGTCACCACCATCGGCACCGTCGCCGAGCTGCACGAGCTGCTGTCGCGGGGGCCGGTGGCGGCGGCGCGCGAGCGGGCGGCGCGCGACGGCGCGGTCGCCGACGATTCCGACATCCACGTCCCGTCGGCGGTCTCGGCGGCCGGCAAGCGCGGCCTGGCCCTCGCGCAACGGCTTTTCTACGAGCGGGTCCTCGAGACCCACGTCAAAGGCGAAGGTCACATCCCCCGCCACACCAGCTTCATCGTGGCCGCCAACCACTGCTCGCACCTCGACATGGGGGCGATCAAGGTGGCGCTGGGCGACGCCGGCAAGGACCTCGCGTCGATGGCGGCCGCGGACTACTTTTTCCGTGGGCGCTACCGGCGGGCCTACTTCAAGCACTTCACCAACCTGGTCCCCATGGAGCGGAGCGGATCGATCCGCAAGTCGATGGACACCACGCACGAGGTGCTCCGCCGCGGCCGCAGCATGGTGGTGTTCCCGGAGGGGACCCGGTCGGTGAGCGGAGAGCTGGCCGATTTTCTCCCCAGCCTCGGTTACCTGGCGCTGCGCGCGGAGGTCGGCATTCTCCCGGCGCACATCGCGGGGAGCTTCGAGGCGCTCCCCAAGGGGGCGGCGCTGCCCCGCGCGCGGGAGCTCACCGTGTCGTTCGGTCCCTTCCTTCCGTCGGACTGGTTGGTCGCGTTCACCAAGGGGCTGTCGGCGCAGGAGGGCTGGCGCCTCTGCGCCGCCTTCGCCCAGCGCGCGGTGGAGAACCTGCGCGACGGCGTGCCGACCGCGCTCGATGCGTACGCGGCGCGCGCCGCCTGGGACGGCCGCGCCCTCGGCCCGATCGCCGTTCGCGCGCGCGCCCCGCGCCGGCGGGTGCTCCGGTCGATGCCATGAAGAAAACCACCGCGGCCGGTGGCGGCGCGACCTCGGCGACGACGCTGGTCACCGGTGGCACCGGGTTTCTCGGAACGCATCTGCTCCGGCTGCTCACCGCCGACGCCGGATCGGCCGCCGGCCTGCGGGTGCTCGTGCAGAGCAAACCGCCGGCCTGGCTGCGGGCGCTGGGCGTCGAGATCGTGGCCGGCTCGGTGACCTCGGCCGACGACGTCAAGCGCGCGCTCGACGGGGTGAGCCAGGTCTATCACCTGGCCGGGTTGGTCTCGCACCTGCCCGGCGACGCGCATCGGATGTTCGCCGTGCACGTCGAGGGGACCCGCCTGGTGTGTGAGGCGGCCGCGCGCGCGGGCGTTCGCCGGATCGTCATGGCGTCGACCAGCGGCACGGTCGCCATCTCGCGCCGCGCGCAGGACCTCGCCGACGAGGAGAGCCCCACGCCGATCGAGCTGGTGACCCGCTGGCCGTACTACGCGAGCAAGCTCTATCAAGAGGAAGCGGCCCGCCGCGCCTGCGGCGAGAAGGTCGAGCTGGTGACGCTCAACCCGAGCTTGCTCCTCGGCCCGGGCGACGATCGCCTCAGCTCCACGCGTCCCATCTTGCAGTTCTTGGCGCGGGACATCGCGCTCATGCCGGCCGGCGGGCTCAACGTGGTCGACGCCCGGGACGTGGCGGCCCTCTTGCCGGTGGCGATGGATCGGGGCACGCCCGGCGCGCGCTACCTGGTCGGCGCCGTCAACTGGACCTTCGCCGAGCTCTTCGGCCGCCTCGAACGGCTGACCAAGATCGCGGCGCCCAAGCTCAAGATCTCGGGCGACCTGGCGCTCTGGGCCTCGCGCGCCCAGGCCGGCCTCTTTCGACAGCTCGGGCGCCGGGTTCCCGTCGAGCCGCAGAGCGTGGAGATGGCCCAGTACTTCTGGTACTTCGACTCCGGCAAGGCGGCGCGCGAGCTCGGCTTCTCCCCGCGCGATCCGGCCGACACCCTGCGCGACACGGTCAAGTACATCCGCGAGCAGCTGCTCGGCTCGGACGTTTTCAAGCGCGCGGCGGGATAGCGCGCTCGTCCACGATCTCGGCGCCCAGCGCGCGCCCCCACCGGCGGAGCGGCGTTGTGACTGCCAGGACCAGCAGACTCAGGATCGCGATCAACCACGGGCGACGGTTCGCGGCGGCGATCGGCCACCAGTTGATCGTCGCGGCGGCATACGGGCGCTCGACGTCCAGGCCGAGCGAGGTGTAGCGCGTCCAGGGCGCGTCTGCCGTCGCCACCTCCCAGTCGTCGCCGGCCAGCTTGTGGCGCAGGAGCCACCAGTGACCCGCGATCGGTTGCATGGACGGCAACCAGTCCACGCCGTAGACCTCTTCGAAACAGGAGGGGCAGGGCGCGGGGGCCAGGACGGTCCCGCGGGTGTCCGGCCGTCCCAGCCAGCTGACCTGAGCCTGCCGCGCGATATTGATGAAGTCGTTCCAGACGAAGGCGTTGCCGAGGCCCTGCACGGCGACGCCGGCCAGAAGCAGCGCGCCGATTCCGGCCCACAGCGCGCGCCGCGGCGGACGGTCTCGGTCGAAGAGCTCCGCGGCGGGGAGCAGGAGCGCCGGCAGCGCGAACACCAGGAACCGCGGGCCCCAGGCCCAGTCGCCCGACCAGAAGAGATAGCGGGCGCAGACCAGGACGATCGGGCCGACCGTCAATGAGATGGCGAGGGCGACGTGCGGCCGGCGGGTCACCAGCCGGCGAATCCCCAGCAGGCCGAGCAGCAGGGGCGGCGAGAAGAGGAACGCACTCTTGCCGGGCGACAAGAACTGGCCCCACAGCCCCACCAAGACGTTCTCACGCCAAAAACCGACCGTGACGGCTTCGTAGCCGGTTGTAAACGGTGAGCCCCAGCGGGCGAAGTTGTAGGCGCCCAGCGCCACCAGCCCCGGGGCGAACCCGACGGCAGTCCAGACGAGCCCGGCGCGAAATTCGTGCCTGCGGATTCGCAGCCGGAGAAACAGATAGAGCAGCGCGCCCGGCAGGCAGGCGAAGTAGACGTTCTTGGCGTTGATCAGCAGCGCGGCGGTCAACCCCCAGCGCACAAACGCACCCCGCGTCGGCGTCTCCGCGGTCCGCAACAGCGCTCCAAGAAAAACGACGAAGCAGGCGGCCTGCAGGATCTCGGAGTAGGGGCAGCGCGCGTAGACCCAGAGGGCGGTGCCGGTCCCGAGCAGCAGCGTGGTCCAGGCGGCCTGCCGACGGCTGTAGCCGAGCTGTCCGAGCAATCGATAAAAGAGCGTCGGCGTCAGCGCCCCGAGGACGATCGGCGCGAGCTGGGAGGTGGCCACCACCAGCTCGCCCGCCCGCGCCGGCGCCAGCGCCTCGACCGCGCGCTGCAGGAGCGCCCCCGGTACGTGGACCAGACAGGCCAACAGCGCAGCGACCGGATAGTAGTGACCGCCGCGCCCCAGGGGCGCATTGACCGGCCAGCGCAGATCGATGGCGAACGAGCCGTGGCGCACCAGGCTCTCGGCCGCTCGCCACATCGGCAGGGCATCCCCGAACGGAAGGCTGCCGCTCGCCGTGAGGAGATAGAGGCAGAAGAAGGTCACGAACACGTCCGCCGCCCCGAGCGGGCGGCGGGACGTCGGGACGGGCGATGTTCTGCCCGCGTGGGACGCCGGGAGGTGTGGGCCGTCGCTCAGGGGACCGTGACGGAGAAGTCGGTGGTCTCGAGGCCGACGCCGCCGCTCCAGATCTCGTAGCCGGCGAAGACGTTGGTCAGGTACCACGAATTCTGCACGTAGCCTCGGGTGACGGCGTCCTGAATGAAGTCACCCAGGCTGTAGGTCAGCGAGTTGATGGTCTGCTGCGCCACGTACGACACGCAGGGTTTGTTGTTGCTCGAGTTGGTGCCGTACCAGACGTTCCAGTTCTTGCCGTCGATCGTCGTGCTGGCGACCGAAGCCCCGATCGGCTGGTTGGCGGTCGGCTTTTCGTACCAGACCATCAGGAAGCCGCCGCTCGGCGATGAGGCCGACGGATCGCCGCCGGACCCGGTGCTGAACCAGACGTCGTAGGCGGCGTTGTAGCTGCCCGTCGCGCCGTTGGCGGCCCAGGTCCAGCTGGTCGACAGGCTGCCCTTGGCGATCGAGCTCACCGCGCGCGGCAGCCCGCTGCCCGCGGTGGTGTTGTTCGAGTTCGCGCCCGTGAAGATCGACGGGAACGAGGCGGGATTGTTACCGGCGCCGGTCCCGTTCTGGGTCGCCACCTTGAACTTCGTTCCGGTGCCGTAGGTGATCGTCTGTGAGGCCGCCGACACGCCCCAGTCGTTGTTCTGGACGATGTAGTCCTTGCCGCTACAGGTCACGTGCGCCGTTCCGAATTGGGTCGAGATCGTGCCCGCTCCGGTGACCGAGCTGCAGCTGCTGGTGCCGCCCCCGGTGCCGCCGGCGCCGCCCGTGCTGGTCACCGGCACGATGCTGCTCACGCAGACGTTGTAGGTCCCCACGCTGGTCGCCGTCTCTCCGGCCGACACCTGGATCTGCATGTCATAGGGCGTGCCCATGGTGCCGACGGCCTTGCTGCACTGGGCGGTGGTCGCCCAGCTGGGGCATTCGGCGTCGGTGAAGCAGACCTGGCCGGTCCACCCCGCCGTGAAGGCGGCGATCTCGCTGAAGGGCGCCACCGTGGTGGAGTTGGCACTCTGGGTGAAGCCGATCCGCACCACGTTGCCGCCGCTCGAGCCGGTCAGCGAGATGTTGAAGCACTTCACGGGCCCGGTGTACTGGCTCTTGACGGGCGAGGCGCCGCCCGACGAATCCAGCTCCATGCCGATCCCGCAGCCCCATTTCGCGTTGGTCGCGTCGACCACGGTGGTCCCGCTGATGCAGCAGCTCCCGGTGGTGCAGATGTCCGCCGGCTGGGGGTTTGCGCACGACGAGCCGTCGCCGTAGCCGTAGATCGCGCCCTGGATTCCGATCGGATCGCTGAGGTCGCAGTTCCAGGCGGCGCTGTTGACCAGCTGGCCCGGCATCGCAACGCAGGCGCTGCCGCTGGTGCCGGCGGAACCGGTGGTGTTGCCGCCGCCGGTGGTTCCGGCCGATCCGCTGGTATTGCCGCCGCCGGTGGTGCCAGCCGATCCGCTGGAGTTACCGCCGCCGGTCGGCGTGCTCTGCGTCTGGGGCGCGGCGCAACCGAGCGCGAGCAGGGATCCCAGGAACGAACCAAGCCATGCACCACGGAAGGGGGCGTACGTGCGCATCAAATCCTCCTAAGCTCTGTCGAACAGTCGGTCGGCCGTGCAGCCGCGCCAATGAGCGGCAGAAGCTTACCACGCGGGGCCTGCCGACTCATCCACTTTCGCCCTCGTTTCATACACGTACGCGTCAGACACGTACGCGCAAGGCGGCCGGAAGGATCTCGAAAGTCGCTGGAAGGTGCCCCGGGGTCTCGCCGTCCAGCTCCAGCGGGATGCGCGCCTCGGGCTCCACCGGCTCCGCGACGACGCGGGTGACCCGGGCGCTCGAGACCTCTTCGAGATCGACGTGGGTGCCCCGGTAGAGGCGCCCGATCTTGGTGAGCACCTCGCCCCGGGAGAAATCGCCCACCGTCACCAGATCCAGCGCGCCGTCGTCGAGCCGGGCCTCGGGACAGATCTTCATTCCGCCCCCGAAGAAGCGCCCGTTGCCGATGGCCGCCAGCAGGATTCGCCGGCGCTGGCGGGGCGCGCCGTCGATCGACAGCCAGACGTCGGCGTTGTCGTACGAGGTCAGCACCCGCACGGTGGCCGCCAAGAAAGCGATTCGTCCGCCCAGTCGCTTCGACGACGCGTTGGCGCGGGTGGCGACGGCGCTCGAAAAGCCAAAGGAGGCGACGTTGACGAAGTGGCGGGTCTCTTCCCCGCCCTCGTGCCCGCGGTAGTGGACGCGCCCGGCGTCGAAGGTCCGGGCCTGGGCGTCGCGAATGCGCCGGGCGGCGGCGGTCACCTCGGTGGGAAGGTCGAGCGAGCGGCGAAAATCGCCGCCGGTGCCGCGCGGGACGATGCCGAGCTCGGTGCGATCGCCCGCGCCGGCCGTCAGGATGCCGTGGGCGACGTCGGAGATGGTCCCGTCGCCGCCGAGCGCGACGATGAGGCGCCGGCCGCCCTCGGCTTCGCGCTGCGCGATCGCGCCCGCGTCGCGGTGGCCGGTCGTAAAGGCGCTGTCCAGCTCGCCCAGGCCCTCGGTGAGCGCGCCGCGGACACGGGCCCAGCTCGATTCGGACAGGCCGCTGCCGGAGCGCGGATTGACGATCACCAGCGGGCGGCTCGGGTCCAAGGCCCCCGACTTCTAACAGATGGTCCAGGCGGTCGGCTATCGACCGGTCTATCCTGCCGCCCGATGCTCGCCGGGATGTTGCTCGGATTGGCGGCCAGCGCGTCCTGGGCGCTGGCCAACGTCGTCGTCCAGCGGGCGGGTCGAGCGGTGGGCGCCTTGCGCGGGCTCCTGTGGGCGCAGGTGGTCGGGATCGGGCTCTCGGCCCTCGGCGCCGCCGCCTTCGACGATCGGAGCGCGTCGCTCACGCCGGCGGTAGGCGGCTGGATCGCGGTGGCCGCGATCTCCGCGCTTTTGGCCTATGTCTGTCTGTTCTACGCCTTCGAGCACGGGCGGCTGACGCTGGCGGTGCCGATCATGTCGTCCTGGGCGGTCATCGCTTCGGCGCTGTCGCTGGTGCTGTTTCACGAGCGCCTGACGGTGGCCGAGCTGGTCGGTGCCGCCGCCGTGATCGCCGGCGCCATGGTCGTCTCGCGCCACGCGCAGCGGGCCGAGCCGGCACCCGGGGGCACGCGGCCGCGCTGGCTGCTGGCGGCGGTCGGCGCGGCGGTCGGGTTCGGGGTCTTGATTCCGGCCATGCGGCGGATGTCGCCCGTCTTCGGTTCCATGGGAACCATCGGGGCCGTGTACGTCGCCGACCTGGTCCTGGCACTGCCGCTGGCGATCGGCTTTCGGATCGATCTGCGGCCCCCGAGCGGTCGCGCCTGGCTGCCGGTGGTTCTGGCGGGCTTTTTCGAGACCGCGGGCTCGGTTTGCATCGTGCTCGGCGCACGCCACGCGCCGCTCACCATCGTTTCGCCGCTGGCCAGTCTGGCGGCCGCCTTCACCGTCCTTTACGCCTGGGCCGTCCTGGGGGAACGGCCGGCCCGCGGCGTCCTGGTCGGCGCCGCCTTGGTCTCGATCGGCGTCATCGTCCTCGCGCTCTGACCGTCGCGCCGATGCTAGACTGCCGCCGCCATGGCGCACCAATACATCTACACGATGCAAAACCTCCGGCGGGTTCACCCCCCGAACAAGGAGGTGCTCAAGGGCATCTATCTGTCGTTTTATCCGGGCGCCAAGATCGGCGTCCTTGGCTCGAACGGCTCCGGCAAGTCGACGCTGCTGCGGATCATGGCCGGCGTCGACAAGGACTTCTTCGGCGACGCCAAGGCGGCCGACGGAATTCGCATCGGCTACCTGCCTCAGGAGCCGACGCTGGACGCCCAGAAGAACGTGATCGAGAACGTCGAGGAGGCGGTGGCCCACACCAAGGGCCTCCTCAAGCGGTTCGACGAGGTGAACTTGAAGCTGGGCGAGGACATGTCGCCGGCCGAGATGGACAAGCTGCTCGAAGAGCAGGGCAAGCTGCAGGACGCGATCGAGGCGGCCAACGGCTGGGACCTGGATCGGACGCTGGAGATCGCGATGGACGCGCTCCGCCTGCCGCCGGCCGACGCGGAGGTCACCAAGCTTTCGGGCGGCGAGCGGCGGCGCGTGGCGCTCTGCCGCGTGCTCCTCGAGCGCCCCGACTTGCTGCTCATCGACGAGCCGACCAACCATCTCGACGCGGAGAGCGTGGCCTGGCTCGAGCACCACCTGCACGAGTTCCCGGGGACGATCGTGGCGGTCACGCACGATCGCTACTTCCTCGACAACGTCGCGGGCTGGATCCTGGAGCTCGATCGCGGCGCCGGCATCCCCTGGGAGGGGAACTATTCGTCCTGGCTCGAACAGAAGGGCAAACGCCTCGAATCGGAAGAGAAGACCGAGTCGGCGCGGCAGCGGACCCTGGCGCGCGAGCTCGAGTGGGTGCGCGCGTCGCCGCGCGCGCGGCAGGCCAAGTCGAAGGCCCGCCTGGCGGCCTACGAAGAGCTGCTGGCCGAGGAGCAGCAGAAACGCGAGGAGACCATCGAGATCAGCATCCCGCCCGGACCGCGTCTGGGCGACGTGGTGGTCAAGGCCGAGCACCTGCGCAAGGCCTACGGCGACAAGGTGCTCATCGAAGACCTCAGCTTCAACCTGCCGCGCGGCGGGATCGTGGGGATCATCGGGGCCAACGGCGCGGGCAAGACCACGCTGTTCCGGATGATCACGGGACAGGAAAAACCGGACGGCGGCACGCTGCGGATCGGCGAGACGGTCAAGCTGGCCTACGTCGACCAGAGCCGCGACACCCTCGACGGTGCCAAGACCGCCTTCGACGAGATCGCGCAGGGGGCCGAGTTTCTGGAGATCGGCAAGCGCAAGGTCCCGGCGCGGGCCTACGTGGCCGGGTTCAACTTCAAGGGAACCGACCAGCAGAAGCTGGTCAAGAACCTCTCGGGCGGCGAGCGCAACCGGGTGCACCTGGCCAAGGTGTTACGATCGGGCGGGAACGTGCTCCTGCTCGACGAGCCGACCAACGATCTCGACGTCGACACGCTGCGCGCGCTGGAAGACGGCCTGCTGGCGTTCGCCGGATGCGCGGTCGTCATCAGCCACGATCGCTGGTTCCTCGACCGGGTGGCCACCCACATCCTCGCCTTCGAGGGAGATAGCCAGGCGGTCTGGTTCGAAGGCAACTACCAGGACTACGAGGCCGATCGCAGACGCCGCCTGGGCGCCGCCGCCGATCAGCCGCATCGGATCCACTACAAGAAGCTGATACACTAGCCACTATGATCCCGTACGAAGAGCTGGATCGGGCGCTGGCGCGGTGGAAGGCTCGTTCGCAAGGCGGCGTGGTCGAGCCGCCGCGCGCCGAAGCGGCCACCTACGACGCGACGCCGTTGCCGATTTCGCCCGACGAGCTGGGCAGCATCCCCGAGCCGATGCCGATCGCCACCGAGCGTACCGGCGAGATCGATCTCGCCGAGCTCGAGACCTACGAGGACTAAAGACCCCTAGTAGATCGCGTGGGGGAGGGTTTGGGAACCCTCCCAGGGTTCCCATCAGAAATAGAACCGCACGCCAATGCCGCCGTCGATTCCGAAGCCGAACCCGGGGATGATCCAGAACGACGGTGCGAGCTCGAAGAACACCTCGAGGAAGTTGGGGTTCGCGAACATCAGGTCCAGGCCGATCGGCGCCCGCGCGGCGACCGCGATGCAGTTGGACTGACAGCCGCCCCACCAGACGAAGCGCGCGCCGCCGCCCACGTGCCAATCGAGCTGCGCCGTTCCGCGGATGATGTTGGACTGCCAGAGGTAGTCCATGTTGAAGGTGCCGTTGGTATGCCCGAAGGCGCCGCAGACCTGGTTGCCGTTCTGGTCGTTGAAGCAGGCGCCGTTCCCGTAGGTCCAAAAGCCGAGGCCGAAGTCCAGCGCGTTGGTCGGTGAGACCCACAACTTGGCCGACAGCCCGGTCGGATCCCCGAGCTCGATGCCGAGGCCAAACTTCCGTGAGTAGCCGACCTCCGTCGCACGGGCCGCCGGCCCGACGACGGCCAGCAAGAGCGCGACCGCCAGGGTGGTGAGGATTGTCCTTTTCATGACGCGTATAGTACGCACGAACGGTTGAGGCGGACAGTCCGTTTGCAAAAAACTCCGTACATTTTTAGCCTAACTATTGCGGGGATACGCACTACAGGGCGCACGCCGCACCGCCGCGTTCGGCAGAGGAACTGGGCGAAGCTTCGGGTCTCTTCGGCGGCCAGCGGCGTCGGCCTGCTGCTGCTCTGCGCGCTCGCTTGTGGGCGTGCGCCCACGCCGGCGCCGTCGGAGAAATCCCGGGTGATGGGATCGGCCTTCACCGAGGTGCCGAAGTCTCCGGTCGTGGCCAAGCCAAAGCGATCGGCGGGCCCCGATCCGGATGCATTGCCGGAGCTGCCGGATCTTCCACCGGAGCGCCGCGCCATCCAGGTCGTCGACGATCGAGAAAGGGTGGTCGACGCCGACGCGGCGCGCGCGCGCGGCCTCACGATCGTCGATCTCTCCGATGGGTGGGCGCCGTCCGTGTTCGACGATCGGGTCGGCCCGCAGGGGGCGAAGCTCTCGAATCCCTATCGCGCCGTCTACACGGGGCTCGCCTCGGATCGCAGCGACGGCGATGGCCAGCCCCTGTCGGTCGGCGAGCGGAACTATCTCGAGCTCTATGGGATCCCGCCGGCGCTCTCGGTGTTGCGGCACCGCTTCCTGGTGGACGCGCAGCTCGGTTGCGGATCGGCTTACGATCCTTCCCGGCTGGTGGCCGTCGACGAGATTCGGACCTGGGGCGCCAGTACCGAGCAGAAGGAGCTGGCCAGATACGCCGCGCGGGGGACCCGGTTGGAGGCGGCGCGGGTCGCGGCCGGCGCGCCGACCCTGGAGGCGTTGCCGACTGCCGACGCGCGCGCGGCCAAGGAGATCAAGGAGCAGATCGAGTTTCAAAACGAGCGGCTCGCGTTTGCAGAGGCCGAAAAGCGCCTCATCTGCGAAGGGCTGATGGGCGCCGGCCGGCACAAGACGGGCGCGTACGACACCGCGATGCGGGCCGCGATGCTCGATTTTCAGCAGAAGCAGGCGGTGATGGATCAGGCCGACATACGGGGCGGGACGCTCGAGGCGCTGGCACGCATGCCTCTCGAGAACGATTTTCTGGCGCTGCGTCGGGTGCTGACCGAGCGGGCGATGCACGCGGGCGGCTTCGTCGAGGACGGCAGCGTCGGAGATTCGGCCTCGGATCCCAACACGCCCACCTATCTGGGCGCGGACGGGACCCGGCATCGGGTGCCGGATCTGGCGACGCCGTCCCTCGACGCGACGCTGGCGCGGCTCGGGTTGGCGACCCCCGAGGACGCGGTGGCGTTTTTCCGCCGGCATCCACGCGCCGATTTCGACACGCTCCGGGTCGCGGTGCGCCTGCCGCCCGCCCCCGAGTATTACGGCGCCGCCATGGATCTCTCCGCCGAGATCGACCGGGGCGACGTCTGGTACGACTTTCCCTACGACGCCGCCGGCGTGCGGCTGCCCCAGCCGCGCGAGCGCTTCCCCACCTTCACGCTCTTCGTGAAGTGGCGCGGCGAGCGGGTGCCGCTCGTGCGCTGGCGGACCACGGTGGGCGGCTGGCGCTCGGAGCTGGCCTCCGACGGGCAGGAGTACTACCGCTGGAAGGGCTCGGACGTCGGCCCACGGGTCTGGCGGCACATCGTCGCCGCGCCGGTCTGGATCCCCCCGCCGTCCTCGCCGCTGGCGTCGATGGTCAAGGAGAAGAAGGTCAACGGCACCTACGCGCGGGTCACCAACTACGACGAGACGGGGCCCGGCTATCTGTCCGCCTATGGCCTGGCCGCCGCGATTCACGAGGAGATGCGCCGGGGGCCGGAGGGCGCCACCTTCTTCGACAACGGCATTCGCACCCACGGCTCGTTCGACTACATGTCCCTGCGTGGGCGGTTCTCGCACGGCTGCCACCGTCTCTATAACGAGCAGGCGATGCGCCTTTTCAGCTTCGTCCTCAGGCACCGGCGCGTGCGGGCGATCGGGTCGATCCCGCTGGGTTTCCGACGCACCTTCTATTCGCAGGGCGAGGTCTTCGAGATGCGCCTGCCGAGCCGCGGCTTCTACTACGAGCTCGATCCGCCGCTGCCGGTCGAGGTCCTCGAAGGGCGCATCAAGGGCGCGCTGACCAAACCGGTCTCCGGTTACGTCCCCAAGCCGGGCGTGAAATACGCTTCGCCGCCGCCCGGCGTCTCCGATTCACCGGACAGTCGCGCCGGGGGAGACGGGCCGTGAAGCGCCCTCGTCTAGGCTCGGTTGTGGGGTCGATGGCGCTCGCGGTCGTCGCCGGGTGCGGGCCGGCCTCGCACCCGACCGGGGCGTCCGGATCGGGTCCCCCGCGCGCCACCGGATCGCCGTCCTCCACGCCGGCTGTTCCGGATGACGACGACGATCGGGACGCCGCGACGTCTGCCGCCGGGACGCGCGATCGCGTGAAGATCAAGATCTCGGTCGATGCGCACTGGAAGGCGCACGTTTTTTGGGGGCGGAAGGACTTCGGGATCGCGCCGCTCGAGATCCAGCGCCCCCGCGGCTCGGGCCCGCTCGATCTGCTGATCACCGCCGACGGCGCGCTGCCCCTGCACACCCGCGTCTTCACCGATCGCGACGGCGCGCTGGCGGTCCGGCTTTACGCCGAATCCGACGCCCCGGGCCTGCTGGGATATTCGAGGAGCTTTTCGCTTCCAACTTCCATGCGTTTAACCCACAATGCCGGAACTTTTCACCGGCCCCGCCGGTAAACCAGAGGAGATCGATCGAATGGGCAAGCCGCTGTCGAAGTCAGACCTTATTTCCAAGTTGGCCGAAGAGAACGACGGGAAGCTGACCCGGAAGGACGTCAAGGGCGTCCTCGAGTCGCTCGCCACCATTGGCTATAAGGAGCTCAAGAAGACCGGAATCTTCCTGGTCCCCGGGTTCGCCAAGTTCGTGGTGATCAAGAAGCCGGCCACCAAAGAGCGCAAGGGGATCAACCCCTTCACCAAGGAGCCGACGGTCTTCAAGGCCAAGCCGGCCCGCAAGATCGTCCGGGCTCGCCCGGTCAAAGCCGCCAAAGACGCGGTTTAACGGGTCGGGGGGCCCCGACGGGCCCGCCGTTTCCGCGCTTCGCTCGAGCGCTGCGCCAGCGTCGACTTCCGCCTCTCACGGGCCGGGTCGCGACGGCGCAGCCCATGCCTGGGCTCGGGCCCGCGCGGCGGCCTGACCCTCGGCTGGAGCGCGCTCCTCGCGTCGCGAGCTCGGCGCGCGTCGGGGGTGATTTGCGCCCTTTTTTCGCCCTCCTATCGGCGTAGCAATAACGTACACTTAACCGCCTTTTGTCCTACAGACGGCAGAGGCGATGCCGAATATGTTGGAAGTGAACGTCAATGGCTCGGGCGCAGCGCACGGCGCGGCGGATCTGATCGTCGAGGCTGCGGGAGACTCCGCCGGCCCGGGGATCGAATCGCTGGCGGTCTCCAACCTGGCCTTCGCCGAAGATCTCTATTTTCAGTTTTTGAACGATCCGGCCAGCGTCGATCCGGCCTGGCGTCGGGTCTTCGAGCGATTGGATGGCGCGGGCGGCAGCGGCACCGAGGCGAACGGCAACCGGGCGGCCTTGCTGCCGCCAGCGGCCTTTCCGCGCAGCATCTTCGGCGCCGCGCCGATCGCGGGCGGCAGCCCGATCCAGAGCCGCACCTCGGTGCGTCTGCTCTCCGAGCGCGTGCAGCGGCTGGTCGAGGCCTACCGCGATCTCGGCCACCTGTTCGCCGACCTCGATCCCCTGGGCCTGGTCAAGCGGGGCGGCCCGCAGATCGCGCTCGAGGACTATGGCCTCACCGAAGAGGATCTGGATCTCGTCTTCAGCAGCGAGAACGTGGCCGGTCCCGACCGGACCACGCTGCGCGATCTGGTCGGCCTGCTGCGCGAGACCTACTGCCGCAAGATCGGCGTCCAGCTGGCCCACCTGCACGACCTCGAGCTGCGGGCCTGGCTGCAAGGCCGCATGGAGAGCACCCGCAACCGGGTGGCGCTGGCGCGTCCCGATCGGATGCGGATCTTCCAGCAGGTGATCGGCGCGGAGGTGTTCGAGCAGTTCCTGCAGAACAAGTTCCTCGGCTCCAAGCGGTTCTCCCTGGAAGGGGCCGAGAGCTTGATTCCCCTGCTGGAACGGCTGTTCGAGCGCGCGGCCCGCGGGAACGTGGGGGAGATCGTGATCGGGATGGCGCACCGCGGGCGCCTCAACGTCCTGGCCAACGCGCTCAAGAAACCGGCCTCGCAGATCTTCGCCGAGTTCCAGGACAAGCTCGACAACGTCGATCCGACCGACACCAGCGGTGCGGGCGACGTCAAGTATCACCTGGGCTTCTCGATCGACCGGGTGTTCGGGCAGGGGACCGACGAGCACCGCGTGCATGTGTCGCTCACCTTCAACCCGAGCCACCTCGAGTGGGTCAACACCGTCGTGCAGGGGCGCGTGCGCGCCAAGCAGGACCGGCTGGCCGACGCGGCCCGGACGCGCTGTCTGCCGATCCTGATCCATGGCGACGCGGCCTTCGCCGGCCAGGGGATCGTGGCCGAGGCGCTCAACATGTCGGAGCTCGAGGGCTATCGGGTCGGCGGGACGGTTCACATCGTGGTCAACAACCAGGTCGGCTTCACGACCTCGCCCGGCAGCGGCAAGTCGACGACCTACGCGACCGATGTCGCGCGCATGCTCCAGATTCCGATCTTCCACGTCAACGGCGAGGATCCCGAGGCGATCTGCCAGGCGGTCGATCTGGCGATCGACTTCCGGCAGCAGTTCCACCGCGACACGCTGATCGAGCTGTGGTGCTACCGGAAGCTCGGCCACAACGAGGGGGACGAGCCTTCCTACACCCAGCCGGTCATGTACCGCGCCATCGCGAGCAAGCCGTCGATCCGGATGGCCTATCTGGCGTACGACGCGGCCAACCCGGCGCCCGACGGAACCCCCCACATCACGGTCGAGGAGACCGACGAGATCGCGGCGGGCAAGCGGCGCGATCTGGAGACGGAGCTCGAGATCGCGACCCGCACCGATGCGCCGCCGCGGCCCAGCACCTTCGCGGGCGCCTGGGCGCGCATCAAGGGCGGGGCCGACAGCGCGGTGCCGGAGGTGCCGACGGCCGTGCCGGGGTCGTCGATCCGGGACGTGACGCGCGCCCTCGTGACGCTGCCCGCGGATTTCAACGTCCACCCCAAGCTCCAGAAGCTGATCATCGAGACGCGCGCCGCGATGGGCGCCGGCGAAAAGGCGATCGACTGGGGGATGGGCGAGGCGCTGGCGTTCGGGACGCTGCTGGCGCAGGGGACCCGGGTCCGGCTTTCGGGCCAGGATTCGCGGCGGGGCACCTTCAGCCACCGGCACGCGGTGCTCTGCGACTACAACGACGGCCACGAGTACACGCCGCTCGCACACGTCGCGCCCAAGCAGGGCGTGTTCGAGGTGCGCGACAGCCCGCTTTCGGAGGGCGGCGTCCTCGGCTTCGACTTCGGCTACAGCCTGGACATGCCCGAGGGGCTCACCATCTGGGAGGCCCAGTTCGGCGACTTCGTGAACGCCGCCCAGGTGATCATCGATCAGTTTCTCTGCTCGTCGGAAGCCAAGTGGCACCGGGTGAGCGGCCTCGTGCTGCTGCTGCCGCACGGCATGGAGGGGCAGGGGCCGGAGCACTCGAACGCGCGGCTCGACCGGTTCCTCAACCTCTGCGTCAACGACAACATGCAGGTCTGCAACCTGACCACGCCGGCGCAGTACTTCCACGCGCTGCGCCGCCAGGTGCTTCGGCCCTATCGCAAGCCGCTCATCATCATGTCGCCCAAGAGCCTGCTCCGGCACCCGGCGGCGACCTCGGCGCTCGGCGACTTCACGGATGGTGGGTTCCAGCACGTCATCGCCGACCCGCTCGTCAAGGACCCCTCGCGCGTCAGGCGCGTCTTGCTGTGCACGGGCAAGATCTACTACGACCTCATCGCGGCGCGCGAGGCGCGGAGCTACGATGACGTCGCCATCTTGCGCATCGAGCAGCTGTATCCGCTCCACAAGGAAGTCCTGCTGGAGACGCTCTCGGCGTTCCCCGAGGGGACGCCGGTGGTCTGGGTGCAAGAGGAGCCGAAGAACATGGGTGCCTGGGCGTACATGAACAGGGAGCTGCCGGCGCTGCTGGCCGGAACGTTCCCCTGGTTGAGCGTCACCCGGCCCCTGTCGCCGAGCCCGGCGACCGGCTCGGCGAAGCGGCACACCCGCGAGCAGACGCGTCTGGTGGCCGAGGCCTTCGGCAAGGGGCCGGCCTGATGTCGCTCCTGCTGCGGGTTCCGGCGCTGGGCGAATCGGTCCGCGAGGCGACCCTCGGGACCTGGAAGCGCGCCGAGGGGGACGAGGTCAGCGCCGACGAGCCGCTGGTCGAGGTCGAGAGCGAGAAGGCGACCCTGGAGGTGCCATCGCCGGGCGCGGGCGTGCTGCGCAAGATCCTGCGCAAGGCGGGCGAGACCGTGGCGGTGGGCGAGGTGATCGCCGAGATCGATCAAATCGCCCAGATCGCCGCGTCGGTTCAGGTGGCGGCTGCGCCGGCGCAGACCGGTGGCTCGGTCAAGGTCGCCTCACCCGCTCAAGCGGTCGCACCGGCCAAGCCGAGCAACGGGCGTCAGGCTCCCGCCGAGGGCAACGGCCGCGCGGTAGAGCCACCGGCCGCCGAACCGCTGCGGGCCGCGCCGTCGGCACGGCGTGCGCTGGCCGACAGCGGCCTGACCGCCGAGGAGATCAAGGGTTCCGGACGCGGCGGGCGGATCTCGAAGCAGGACGTCGTGCGCACGCTGGCGGAGCAGGAGCGGGCGCCGGCCCCGGCGCCACCGCCCGTCGAGATGCCCGCGGCGCTCCGTTCGCAGACCGACGCCGCGCGCGAGCGGGTGGTCCCGATGTCCCCGCTGCGCAAGACGGTCGCGCGGCGGCTGGTCGAGGCCCAACACACGGCCGCGATCCTGACGACCTTCAACGAGGTCGACATGACCAGCGTCCTCGCGCTGCGGGAGCGCCACCAGGAGCGCTTCGTCAAGCAGCACGGCATCAAGCTCGGCTTCATGTCCTTCTTCGTGAAGGCGGCCATTGACGCGCTGAAGGCGTACCCGGCCGTCAACGCCGAGGTGCGCGGGGCCGACATCGTCTACAAGGACCACTACGATATCGGCGTGGCCGTCGGTGGCGGCAAGGGGTTGGTGGTGCCGATCGTGCGCGACGCCGATCGGCTCTCGTTCGGGGAGATCGAGGTGGCCATCGCCGGCCTCGCCGTCCGCGCGCGGGAGAACAAGCTCACGCTCAAGGAGCTCGAGGGGGGAACGTTCACCATCTCGAACGGCGGGGTGTACGGGTCGTTGCTGTCGACGCCGATCCTGAACCCGCCCCAGAGCGGGATCCTGGGCCTGCACGCCATCCAGAAGCGACCGATCGCCGTCGGCGACGCGGTCGTGGTGCGGCCGATGATGTACGTCGCCCTCTCCTACGACCACCGCCTGGTCGACGGGCGCGAGGCGGTCCAGTTCCTGATCCGGGTCAAGGAGTGCGTCGAAGACCCGGAGCGCGTCCTGCTGGAAGTTTGACGTTCATTTACAAAGGGACCCTGGAGGGTCCCTTAGACCCCCCGCGACGAGTCCCACCGGGCGAAGCCCGTCGGGACTCACGCGATCGGGCCTCTGCGATTCGCGTGCTACGCGACGGAGGCGGGGGCGCGCGAGCGGCGGGTGGTGGTGCGGCGGGGCGTCGCGCGCGCGGAGGTCCGCGGCGTGGCGCTGGGCTGAGCGTCGCGGGACTTGCGACGGCGCTTGGCGGCGTACATCGCGTGGTCGGCGTGGCCGAGGAGCGCATCGACCGAGTCGCCGGCCTCCGGCCAGCTGGCGGTCCCCAGGCTGAGCGAGATCGGGATTTCCCGCGCGGCGTTCGCTTCGGCGCGCGCGCCGCGCAGGCGTTCGAGGAGGTGACCGCAGTCCTCGGCCGACAGATCGGGAAGCAGGATGCCGAACTCGTCGCCGCCGGTCCGGCAGGCGACGTCGTGGTTGCGCAGGTGCGCTATCAGGAACTCGCCCACCTCTTTGAGCACGGCGTCGCCGGCGGCGTGCCCGTGTTGATCGTTGACCCGCTTGAAGTCGTCGACGTCGACGATCATCACCGAAAAATTTCGCCCCGCGCCGGCGCGCTGCGAGCGGCTCAGCTCTTCGCGCAGGCGCTCCTCGAAGAAGCGCCGGTTCCACAGACCGGTCAGGGGATCGCGGTAGGCCATCGCTCGGAAGACGGCCAGCCGCGCCACTTCGCGGCGGAGGGTGGCGTTCTGGCGCGCGAGACGAACGAACTCGGCGGCCAGATCCTCGGGCGGCTTACGGTTCATGACCGCGCGTACCATACCGAGATTCGTGGGGCGGCAAACAGGAAAATGGCCGGATGGAGCAGACAGGCTTTTGTAACCAAATTTTAGTGAATCGCCTTGCCCCACCGTCCCAGGATCCAGGCCGTCGCGTTGTCGCGGCGCGAGTAGATCGCGAAGCCGTCGTTGTTCAGCCGCCCAGCGGGCGATAGCTGCCAGAAAAGGCCGAGCTGGCCACCCGACGACGCGAAGAGATGACGCAGCCAGGCGTCGTAGCTCTGCGCGCGCTCGACGTCGGGCGCCGCAAAACCGCACTCGCCCAGGTAGGCGACCTTGCCGGTGACCGCCGCGACGGCCTGATGTCGCTCGATCCAGATCTCGGCATCGCGCGGGGTCGTAAAGCCGTAGTTGCTCGGGTAGAAGTGGTACGAGAGCATGTCGAGCGCGTCGATGCGCGCCAGCTTCGAGAAGCTGCAGCCCTCGTCGCCGCGCACGGCGTAGTAGTTGGTCAGCCCCACGTACGGCGTCTCGTCGTCGTCGAAGCCGTCGCCGCCGTCCGCCACCAGCTGATTGGGCGCGATCTGTTTTAGGAAGGTCGCCAGCTCGGCAATGGTGTCGGGCAGGCGCGTGGTTCCGGCACAGCTCCCGCAGCGCAGCTCGTTGCCGACCTCCCAGGCCAAGATCGCGGGCTCGTCGCGGTACGCCACGCCCGTGAAGGTGTTCACGCGGGCCATCAACATGAAGACGTAGTCCTTCCACCACTGCTTCATCTGGCCGTCGCTGTAGAAGTCGTCGCGATCGACCGGGCTGCCGTAGAGCTTGGCGGCCCAGGCGGCGTAGGCGGGCAGGCCGCCGTACTCGCCCCAGTTGTTGACCAGCGGCACCACCAGGCGGATCCCACGCCGCTTGGCCTCCCAGATCGCCTGGTCGAGGCCCCGCAGCCCCTCCTCACGAAAACCCTCCTGGGGGCTGCGGCGGATCGACGACGCGTCCCGGGAGTCGTTGAACCCCCAGATCCGCGCCACCGGCAGGGAGAGACAGACCAGATCGTCCAGCACCTCGCGCACCGCCGCCAGCGCCTGCGGATCCTGATCCTGCTGCGCGTAGGACAGCAGCTGCTGCAGGTAGTAGAGGTTGGTGCCGGTCGACCGGAAGGCGGTGGTGCCATCCAGCAGCAGCGCGCCGTCCGCGCGTCCCAGGAACCCCGAGATGGGGGCCAGCGTCGGGCACCCGGTGTCGATGATCTCGTCGGCGCCGAGCTCGCTGGCGGTCGGCGCCGCCGTCCGCACGGCGCGGCCGCAGGCGCCGGCGCAAACCAAGAGCGCGGCGGCGTACCGGATCCTTCCCGCCCGCCGCCGGCAGGTCGGGAACCCGCTCAGAGCAGCTTCCCCCGCAGGATGGTCGCGGCGACGGTGAAATAGATCACCAGGCCGCTCACATCGACCAGCGTGGCCACGAAGGGCGCCGACGCGCTGGCGGGATCGAACCCGAACCGGCGCAGGATGAAGGGCAACATCGACCCGGCCAGTGTCCCCCACAGCACGACCCCCACCAGGCTGCAGGCCACGGTCGCCGCGATGCTCAGGTACTGCGGGCCGTAGGTGTGAAAGAGCCCTTCCCAGGTCACGATGCGCAGAAATCCGATCGCGGCCAGCACCACGCCCAGGCCGATTCCCGCGATGAACTCGCGGCGCACGACCACCCACCAGTCGCGCAGCCGTACCTCGCCCAGCGCCATCGCGCGGATGACCAGCGTGGTCGCCTGCGAGCCCGAGTTGCCGCCGCTCGAGATGATGAGCGGGATGAAGAGCGCCAGCACCACCGCCCGCGCGATCTCCTTTTCGAAGAAGCCCATCGCGCTGGCGGTCAACATCTCGCCCAGGAACAGCACGCACAGCCAGCCGACCCGCTTGCGGATCATCCGCCGCATGTCGATCTGCAGATAGGGCGCGTCGAGGGCCTCGACGCCGCCGACCTTCTGCATATCCTCGGTGGCCTCCTCGCGGACGACGTCGACGACGTCGTCGACGGTCACGATCCCTTTCATGTGGCCTTCGGCGTCGACGACGGGCAGCGCGACCAGGTGGCTCTGGCCGAACTTGAGGCTGACCGCCTCCTGATCCATCTGCTCGGGGATGGTCGTCACCTGCCGGGTCATGATCTCGGCGACCCGGGTGCGGACGGTGGCCGTGAACAGCTCGCGGAAGGAGACTACCCCCAGCAGGCGCTGCTCGCCGTCGAGGACGTAGCCGTAGTAGATGGTGCGCGGTTGCTCGCGCATCTGCTTGCGCACGTAGCTTATCGCCTCGTCGACCGTCATCTCGGGGCGCAGCCGGATGTAGCGCGGGTTCATGAGGCCGCCGGCGTTGTCCTCCGAATAGGCGAGGAGCGCCGTCACCTCACGGCGGGTCGGCTCGTCGAGGAGCGCCAGCAGCGCGTCGCGCTTCCCGTCCGGCGCCGCCTGGATCAGATCCGCCGCGTCGTCGGGCGGCAGCAGGCGCACCCAGGAGCGCTGCTCGCGCGCCGGCATGCCCAGCACCACCTCGGCCTGATCGCGCGCCGTGATCGCGAAGAAGAAATCCTCTGCCTCGTCACGGGGCAGCAGGAGAAACGCCTGGATCCGATCGCCGGGCGTCAGCAGCGCCCACACGTCGCGGATCTCCGCCAGCGACAGCGGCTCGCGTTCGGCAGTCGGAGGGGAAGAGGAAGGAGGGCCGGCTTCCATGGCGATCTCGAGGGAGGCTCAGCGGGCTCCGGGCTCGGGGCGGTACTCGCAGGCTTCGTAGAACTGGCGGCCGAACGCCGTCACGTAGAGCGCCTTGCGCTGCAGATCGGCCACGATGACGTTGTCGTCGCCGCCGTCGCCGCTTTTCGGGGCGCCCGCCAGCGGCGGCTGCCGGGCCTCGACGCGCGCGATCGCCGCCTTGACCTCCGCGCTCTCCTCGAGCGCGCGGAACATCCGGGTGTCGTCGGCGATCCGGACCGGACGCAGCTCGGTCAGCCCGAGACGGCAGAGGTTGTCCAGGTACAGCGGCACGCGCGAGACGTTCTCGCATCCCGCCCCCTCGCCGAGGCGACTGAAGTGGCGCAGCTCGGTCGAGAGCGGTCCGCCGAACTTGTAGCGCGCGCCCACGGTGAGCAGCGGATAGGGGCCGTCGTGCTGGAACAGGCTGATGAGGCGAACCTCGTCGGGCGTCAGCTCGCGCAGGATGCTGAGGAACGCGGGATGGACGCGGGCCGCCGTGCTCTCGTCCATGGCCGCGGCGAGCAGATTGAGGTACCGCTCGCGCATGGTGGCGCCGTGGCGGACGCTACCCGCCAGCGCTTGCGCAGCGAAGGCCAGCGCGGGCGCGCGACGCCGCCCGCCCGGAATCGCCGTCATCCGTTCCCCGAGATCTCGCATCGTGCCCGGCAGGCGCGCCGCCATCCCGGGCAGGTGCCGCAGATTTCCCGCCGCCAGCATCGCCATCGCGCCCAGCCCCCCGCCGAAGTTGCCGCCGAAGCCGAGCTCGCGCCCGGGCGGCAGAATCAGATCGCGGATCGCGCGGGTCGCGTTCCGCACCGCCTCCCGCTCCTTGCCGAAGATCATGGCGGGGAGGTTACCCGATTTGAGTCCGGGCCGGGACCCTCAAAGGTCCGGGAGCCGTCGCGGATTCGGTTTTCGGTCAGCCGCTCGAACGGAGGCGGGGATCGTTCTGGGGCGCGACGGGTGGCGGGGAGGCTTGGGTGACGGGGCCCGCGGGTGCGGCATTCCCTTCGACGAGGCGGAGGTTCGGCGTGCGGCGTCCCCAGGTGGTCCGCACGCGGTCGAGCCGCTCCCGGATCTGCGGCCACAGCGCGTAGAGCGTCAGCGGAGAGAAGATGGCGATCTCGATCGCGAGCTCGACCAGGCCCGCGTGCGACAGCAACTTGATCCCGCGGGGCGCGTTGGGAAACAGGCGCCAGGGCGAGTGGAGGCGGTCGAACGAAAACGGCCAGAGCAACATCACGCCGCGCCCACCGATGCCGAGCAGATCGAGCAGCGCGTGGCTGGCCGTCGCCAGTCCGACCGCCAGGGCGGTTCGCATCACCGGCCAGCCCAGCCGCCGGGTCGCGACCGCGCCCAGCAGGCCCATCCCGACGGCGACCGCCAGCGAGTGCGACGCCGCCCGGTGTCCCATCGCGCTCGACTCCGAGGCCCCCATCGCGACCATGAACACGTCGGCGTCGGGGAGCATCGACACCGCCGCGAACAGCGCCAGGGTGCCCGCCGAGGCGCGCCGATTGGCCGCACCCGGCGCGCCACCATGCACGCGACCGGCCAGCAGTCCTACGGCGACGTGCCCGAAGCTCGCCATTCCTAAGTTTGGCTCAATTCAAACGGTTCGCCAGCCGAGATTTCAGACGCACGGTGCCGCGCGACGTTGAATTCGCGCGGCGCCGCTCGCCGGAGGTCCCGCCCTGTCCCTATCTGCCGACGAAGGTGGTGACGGTCTGACCCGCCACCGACGCGGAGAAACTGCCGCCACTGACCGAGATCGCGCTCCCGGCCGCGAGGTTCTGGGTGGCCGAGGTGACGTACGGGGTGACCTGAGCGGCTCCGGAGCCGGACAGATAAACCGGCAAGGTCGCCGCGCCGCTCCCGGGGTTGATGGCCACCACCACCACGGTCCCGTCGGACGGGTTCTTGAACGCCGACACCAGGACGCCCGAGGGGACGGTCCCCGAGACGTCGACGCGCACGTACCCCGGGCGGATGAACTTGCTGAAGTTGCCCATGGTGTAGACGCGCTTGGGCGGGTTGGTGGTGTCGCCCCCCTTCTGGAGCAGGCCCTCGCCGTCGGTGTTGGCGTTGATGAGCCACCAGTAGTGCCAGGCGCTGGCGCCGCCGGTGGTGATGCCGGCGTAGATCCAGGTGGCCACCTGGATGCCGTGGCCGATGTCGACGTCGGCGGCGGTCTCGTCCGACATCTCCGTTTCCCAGATGGGTTGCCGGACGCCGGACGGGGGCGCCGGGCGGGTGGTGACGCTGTCGCTTTTGTGGCCGTAGTCGTGCGTCGCGATGATGTCGGTCAGCGAGTTGGCCGTCGCGTCGTTGAGGATGGCGTTGCCGTAGTTGTCGCCGCTCCACAGGTTGCTCCAGGAGTCGGGCTCGGCCGCCAGCAGCTTGGTGCCCACGCTGTGGAGCGCCGGACCGAGCGTATTGATGAAGGAGACCATCTGCGCCGACGAGTAGAGGCAGGACGAGTAGCTGGCGCTGAAGTCCGGCTCGTTCTGGGCCGAGACGGCGTAGAGCGCGAAGCCGGTCTTCGATTTGAAGGTCGTCGCGAAGCCGGCCAGGATGTTGGCCCAGGACGAATAGGCGCTGGTGTTCAGCGTGCCGCCGTTGTCGATGCTGTTGTTGCTCTTGTCGCCGGCCGGCGGGGACCAGGGGGCGCCCCAGACCTTGACGCCGAACTTGTTGGCGGCGATCGCGTCGGCGTAGGCCCCCGAGCCGAGTGGCGTGCCGTTGACGTCGATCCCGATGCGCAGGATCGAGAGGCCAATGCCGTTGGTCGGATCCCAGAACAGCGTGTTCTGCGCGGCCGTCATGGCGCCGGCCCAGACGTCGGCGGCGCCGAAGCCGTCCATCGTCTGGTGCGTGCTGCAGGTATTGACCGAGACGCTGCCACCGGGCGCGGTGCCCGACGTGCAGCCGCCGGATTTGCCCGCCGCGCCGGTGGTTCCGGCCGCGCCGGTGGTTCCGGCCGCGCCGGTGGTTCCGGCCGCACCCGTCGTGCCAGCGCTTCCGGTGGTTCCGGCCGCGCCGGTCGTGCCAGCGCTTCCGGTGGTTCCGGCCGCGCCGGTGGTTCCCGCGCTACCCGTGGTGCCGAGCTTGCCTGCGGTGCCGGTCGCGCCCGCGGCGCCGGTGGTGCCGACTTTGCCCGCGGTCCCGGTGGTGCCGGCGGCGCCCGAGGTGCCTGCGGCACCCGCGGCGCCCGAGGTTCCCGCGGCGCCCGTGCCCGTCGTGCCTCCAGCCCTGGTCGCGGTCGCCGACACCAGCGTCGGACGCTGGCTGCTGCTGGTGGAGGTACCGCAAAACCCGACGGCCGTCGACGCGCCGGTGGCGAGCGCGCCGTTCCAGCCGAGCGACGTCGCGGTGAGCTGCCCGCCCGCCTGCGAGACGGTGATGTTCCACGACTGGGTGTAGACCGACTGATTCAGCGCGATGACGATCTGCCAGGCGGTAGTCGCCGCGCCGGTGTTGATCACCGTCAGGTTGGCGCAGTACCCGGCTCCCCAATCGGACTGGAAGCTCAGCGTCGCCGTCAGCCCGCTGGCCGTCAGATCGCCGATCGTCTCGGTGGGTAAATCGTTCGAGCTATTTCCGACGCAGGCCGGAACCGACACCGAAGCAAGAACCAGCGCCAAAGACGAGCCGACGATCGACGCAAGGCGCTGGCGGACGAAGAGTCGTGCGTGCTGAGCCATGGGGGGCGATCTCCATTCAATGGGGGGCCGCGCGACCAGATGGCCACGCGTGTGGATTTACCGGATTCCCGCCCCTGGCGATTGTGATCTCATTGATTTTACAAAGGATTCTGGGTGGGACACCCCCACCCCGAGTCCCCACCCGGAACGGCGCAGAGACTCGGGATCGCGGAGCGACTCGCCACGTGAAGCGGCCGGTCCGCTGGCACAAAAAAAATCTAAGGTGGTGGCCGCCCGACGCAGCTACTTGATGGCCGCGGCGGCGGCCACCTGCGCGAGGTGGCCGATGATCGTGTCGAGCGCGGGACGGTTCTCACCCCCCTCGGGGATCACCAGGTCGGCGAATCGCTTGGACGGCTCCACGAACGCCAGGT
>CALAOV010000382.1 GCA_937889515.1 uncultured Myxococcales bacterium
ACCTGCGCTGCCCGTTGCGCCTCCGCCCCCACGACCGGCCGACCCCGCGGCACCTCCCCGACCGGCCGATCCAGCGCCGCCGTCGGGGCTCCCCGATCCGCTGGAGCAACCCACCAACATTGCGAGAGCTACGACCGCGAGAGATCCCGTCCTCGAACCGTTCATCTCCGTAAGGTAACCCGGAATTGCGATTTTTCGCGTATCGGCGGGGTTTTTTCCCGTCGACGGCTGCCGCGCTTGTGCCGCCGGCGGTACCGGTGCCGGCACCGCCGTCAGCTCAGCCTGAGCGACGGACAGCCAGGCTCACTGGGCCGTTACGTTTGCCGTCGGGAAGGAAATGCTTCCAGTGCCGCCGCCTGCTTCTACGAGAACACTGGCTTCCAGCACGGCTCCCAGTGTCATGCCTGCGTTGGCCCACGCGTTGAAGTGATCTGTAATGGATATCTGTCCGCACGTGCGAGCCGTTTGCCGGATACTATAAAACTGCTGCCAGCTCGTGACGGAGGAGCCGCATCGGTTGCCACCGGTTCCGGTCGTGTTGCGCAACCAGAGATTGTAGGTACCCCCATCAATGGTCGCCGTGCCCTTGCTGGTATCACTGCCCGGATTGACCGGCATCTTGTTGAACGAATCATCGACGATGTAGAACTCGACACACGGGTTTGTCGACCACCCATAGATTCCGATATATGAGTACCCGCCGCCGGTTCCTGATTTTGTCTCGGCGAAGTCTGCAGTAACGGTTCCGAGTGAGCTGTAGGCCTTGCCGCTTCCCCATTGCATGCCGATACGCGCCAGAAAGTCGCCGGCACTGGTCCAAGATGCACTAAATGCAGGGACGCTGTAGGTGGTAATGGTTTGCGCGCTTCCGTTCGTCCAGAGTGACCAACTGAGGCCGGCGGCGGTGCCCTGAGTACTTGTCGATGTGTGCGCGGTACCGCCGCTCGGGAGGGTACCGACCGTGCAAGTGCTCGACGAGCCGCCCGCCCCCGTGGTGCCTGCGGCGCCGGTGGTCCCTGCGGCGCCGGTAGTCCCCGCGTGTCCGGCGTCGCCGGTGGTTCCCGCGGCGCCGGTAGTCCCCGCGTGTCCGGCGGCGCCTGTGGTGCCTGCGGTCCCCGCGTGTCCTGCGGTGCCAGTGGTGCCCGCCGCGCCCGTGGTGCCCGCGGCGCCCGTGGTGCCCGCGGCGCCTGTGGTGCCCGCGGCGCCTGTGGTGCCTGCGGCGCCTGTGGTGCCCGCGTGTCCCGCGGCGCCTGTGGTTCCCGCGGCACCCGTTGCGCCGGTCGTTCCCGCGGCGCCCGTTGCGCCGGTCGTTCCCGCGGCGCCGGTACCGGTCGATCCGGCATGGGCGCCCGTCCCGCCGTTATCGCCTGCTCCGGTCGACCCAGCCTCTCCGGCCGTTGATGTCCCTCCGCTTCCACCCTCGCCGCCAGCGGGCTCGGAGGTCGCGCAGGCTGCTAGGGCTACCGCGGCCAGACAGGAAGTGATGACACCAACGGACCGACGGGAATCATGGGGGCGGGACTTCATCCTTGAGAATTCCCACGTCCTCCGATGCGGATCACCTTGGAGCCATTCTTTTTCGTCGAATAGAGGTCAAAAGGCCCGTTTCTCTGTGAGGCACTGTAGGCGATCGGCCGATGACTCCTACCATGTACGTGTAGTTGTCCCGGCAGATGCGCCAGGGCGGAGCGGCGAGACACGAGTGAAGGTTAGCTGCCTCGATCCGCTCGGCGTCACCTCTGTGGGCAGCGGCGCCACCGCCGGGCTGCCGTCGACGCTCAAGTCGGCTCCAAGCTTGATGATGCGCGCGTTGTTCATCCCGTTGCCGCCGAACGACAGGTAGGCCTGGCCGTCGTCGTCGATGAGCGCGCCCGGATCGAAGAGCCAGCTACTGGTCCCGGACGCGCCCGGCGTATTGCCGTTGACCAGGTAGCCGCCCTTGGCGTCCTTGAAGGTGCCGACCGGGTCGGTGCTCGTTGCGACGCCGACGCCGGAGGCACTGTTGCCGAAGTAGAGGTAGATCGTTCCGTTTCGCTCGATCGGCTGCGGCGCCCAGGAGTTCTGCGCCCAGGAAGCATCGGCCGGAACCTGGAACACGACCCCATGGTCGGTCCAGTTCTTCATGTCGGTGGTCGAGGCGCAGACGGCGGAGTGCATCGTGTACCCGCCGGCCACGGCGTTGTCGTCGTCGTTCGACATGTAGAGATAGACCGTCCCGTTGTAGACGAGCGAGCCGGGGTCCGCGAGGTAGCGGTGGGACATGATCGGGTAGTCCGCGGCCGCACGGGGGCTGTACAGCAGAATCAGTCCCAGCACCACGCCCACGCGGCGGCGACCTGTCGCGGCGCGTTGCTGCCGGGCGGCGCTGTGGGTCGACATGTCCCAAATTGCCGCGGCGACTGCATTTTTGTCACGCGATCGGTCTGGGAAGCCCTTTTCACGGGTCACGCTTGCTGGACGCTATTTTCCGTAACCCGCGGCGACGATATTGGCCTGCACCGCGTCGTCCGTCGCATCCGGCGGAGCGCCGATCGTCACGGCGCCTTCGAACCAGGTTCCCGTGCCGCCGTTCGAACCGTCCCCTCCGGTTCCCAGGATGACGGCGCCTTGCTTCTTTTGGGGGCTGTAGCCTGGTGGGCGGGCGCCGTAGCCCATGGTGTCCGCGTTGAACTTGATCGCCAGCTTGCCGGAGGTCGCGTTGCCGGCCTTGAGCTCGAAGCATCCCGAGCTGGTGAGACCCGCCGGGCAGCCGCTCGCGGAGAGACCCTTCAGCACGGCCGTGACGAACGGAAAGCCTGTGACGGATGTATTGCTGGGAACCTTCGCCGAGCCGTTTTCATAGCCTTCGTACATGCCGTTCTCGAGATCCGCCGCCACCCATGGGCCGTTGCCGCCACCCGATTGTCCAAACTGGGTGTCGGCGCCCCAGGAGATTGCCTCCATCGTGCCGTTGCCGCTGTCGATCCCATTCATCTCTGCGTTCCCGTAGTCGAAGCAGCAATAGGCGCTCGACCGCGTCCCGTCGAGGACCGAATACATGGATTCGGCCTGGTCGCCCGTCGGGACCCCTTTCGTGGCTTGGTTCCAGGTGACCGTGGCCGAGCTGCTGGAGCCGGTGTAAGCGCTCTGCAGCGACACGGTGGTCGAGGCGTTTATCGCCGCCGCGGTGGACGAGATTGGGCAGGTGTAGGTCTGGCAGGACGCGACCTCTGCGACGAACATGAGCGGCGTGTTGGCAGGGAGCGTCTGCGGCGTCGAGAAGGTCACCGTCGACGACCCATTGACGACGGCGGCAGTCCCCGACAGCTGCACGCCGGTCCGATAGGCAACGTTCGGACCGAAGCCCGTGCCCATGATGCCGTAGACGGTATGCCCCGCCATCGTGATCTTGGCGGCGGTTGCGCTCGCCGGATTCCCTCCGCTCGTCAACCAATTCGAAAACCAGGTGACGCGAAGGTGGTTACCATTGGGCGACTGGTCGTAAATGATCGGGATGGTGCAGGTCGTTCCTGCGCAGAACGAGGTTTGAACGGACGCGTCGGCATAGCCTCCGGGGCCGACCGGGACGTCTTTGGTGGCCTTGTCCGAAGCGCGCTGCACCTGGTAGAGCGGGCCGCCGTAACTTCCATACAGCGCCCGAGCTGTGCTGTGAGCCGCCGCGCAAGGCGTGTTGGCGGCTTGGTAGAGATCGCAGGGACCGGTCGTGCCGGAACCACCGCCCGTTCCGGTCGTGCCACCGGCGCCGGTCGTGCCGCCAGAGGCTGTCGCGCCGCCCGAACCCACGGCGCCGCCAGCGCCCTGGACGCCACCGGACCCAGCTCCGCCTCCCGACCCTTTGACGCCGCCCGAGCCGTTGCTGCCGCCGGCCCCCGTCATGAGGCCGCCGGTGCCGGTGCTAGTTCCGCCCGCTCCGTTCGAGCCACCGGATGACGCCCCCCCGCTGCCCGTCGTCGCTCCACCGGATCCGCTGGCCGCGGAGCCTCCATGGCCAGGAGCGCCGCCCGAGCTCGAGGTACCGCCGCCTCCGTCGTTCCCGCCAGTGCCTGCCCCGCCGCCGCCCGAAGACGAGTCGCCTCCGCTGCCGGTGGTCCCGGTGGTTCCGCCGGTCCCAGTCGTTACGCTCGATCCGGTGGGCTCGCAAGCCGCCAGCATCAGAGCCGCGAGAACCAACCCGTTGACCAGTCCGGTCCTGCGCGTGGCGCCGTGATGAAGACCGTAGAATGCAGTCTCGCCCATTGTGTTCATTCTTTTTCTCGAAGGTTGCGGCTCGGATGCGACGTGCGCCGAGGCGCGTTGGCGTCGTGGTCGGGCTCGCCTATCGGGAACTGCGAGATGGTCCCTGGGTGTGCACAGGAATCGCCGGTCTCGGCGGTTCTGCTCAGGGGCCGTACGTGTTCGGATCGAGCAACAGCTCCCAGAAGCGCCTCGTGGCCTCGCCGCTCGCGTTTTGGGTGACGAGCAAGAGCGGTCCGACCGGATCGGCGACCAGATCGGGTCCGCTGGTCGCGCCCGCGCCGACAGGCGCCGCCGCGGAGACGTTCTCGACCGCCGTCACGAAGGCCGGAATGCCCACCGCCACGACGCCGACCTGATCGGCCGCCTGGTCGAGGTCGAAGATGCTCGGCTGCTTCGCGGCGATCCAGTCGCCGAATGGGTTGGCGGGAAGCTCCGCCAGCCGCGAGCTCGGGACGTCCATGGTCTGGTCGTAAAACGCGCTGACCTGCACGAAGCGAAAACGGGCGGTGACGATCGAATCGGCCCAGGGGTCCATCTCGCCGTTCGGGGCGCCCATGGCGCCTCCGGTGTCGGTCGTCGTTCCCAACGAGGAGACGACGACCACCCGCTCCGTGACCGTCGAATCGATCAGGTAGGCGTCCGCCACGTCGGTCAACCGGCCGCCGATCACCACGACCAGCGGGCGATACGGAAGAGTGAGACTGAGCGACGTCTCGACGATCAGATGGGCGCCTTCCGATCGGTTCGGGGTCGTGTCATCGATTTGGCCGCTCGCGGGTCTGGTGAGGGCCGGCCCGGTGCTGGCGATCGGATCGGGAATGTTGCGCAACCCGCTCGAGCGGGCCGCCGCCACCAGCCCGCGCCAGCCCGTGATGTTCGCGTCGAGATCTGGCCAGGGCGAGCTGGTGTTCACGATGATCCCCGCCAGCTTCGGGCCCCCGCTGTTGGCCAGCAGGACCGCGTATTCCCCTTGCCAGTTGTCGTACGCTCCGTCGTTGGCGAGCAGGATCGGGTTGCGCTCGTCGACGGGGAGAAGGCCGTGCGGCACGCTCGAGCCCAGGTTCCGGCTCTCCGTGCACCCCAACGCCAGGACGCTGAGCATCAGCCCGGCTGCGGCGACGCATCCATCCGCCAGGCGCCAGTTCATCCGAACGGCTCACTTTCCGGTACAAAAGCGCCACGCATGTGCAGTAGAGGGCCATGGTAACAAGGCTCTCGACCGGCATCTCGATGTTTGTCGCGGCGGCGCTGATTGCCGCTGCTTGTCAGTCCAGCTCGGGCAATGGAGGGGCGGGGGGAAGCTCGGGCGGCGGCGCGGGCGGCTCGAGCTCCACCGGTGGCACGACGGGATCGGGCGGTGGAGGCGGCAAGGGCGGCGGTTCGAGTGCCGGCGGCGGGTCGACCGGGACCGGCGGGACGACGAGCAGCGGCGGAACGATCGGCAGTGGCGGGACCAACAGCGGCGGCGCGACCGGAAGTGGGGGAATGGCCGGCGGCGCGACCGGAAGTGGGGGAGTGACCGCCAGCGGGGGAACGACCGGGAGCGGCGGGTCGGCGGGCGCGGGCGGTGCGACCGGCCGGGCCGGCGCCGGCGGCGGCGGTCAAGCAGGAGCCGGAGGATCCGGGGGCCTGGCCTGCACCGCGCCGGCTCCGACCGGCAGCACCTACAGCATCGATTCGACGGGCGTGACGTTCACGTTGAGCCCCGGTCGTTTGAGGTTGCAGGTGTGCGAGGAGGATATCATTCGGATCGAGTACACGACCGCCTCCTCGATTCCGGCCAAGACGTCTCTCTCGGTCAGCGCGACTTGGGGCACGCCGAGCTTTTGCGTGACCGAAAGCGCCGGCGTCCTGACGATCGCGACGTCGCGCATGAAGGCGAAGGTCACCGAGAGCAACGGCCTGGTCGCGTACACGGACCCGAACGACAACGTCCTGGTGTCGGAGAACGGCAAGAGCCTCAAAGCGGCGACCGTCGAGGGCGTCAGCACCAACACGGTTCAAGCGGCGTTCAACTCGCCGTCCAACGAGGCGCTCTTCGGTCTCGGTCAGCATCAAGACAGCATCGTCAACCGCAAGGGGTCGACGCTCCACATGCTCAACGCCAATACCCAGATCCAGATCCCGGTCCTGGTCTCGAACAAAGGTTACGGGCTGTTCTGGGACAACTACTCGACGACGGACTTCGCGGGGAACGTCGCCGGCAACACGCAGTACAGCTTCAGCTCGGAGACGGGCGATCTGGTCGACTACTACTTCTTCTACGGCCCGACTATCGATCAGGTCGTCGCGAACTACCGGACCACGACCGGCGCGGCGCCGCTCTACCCCAAGTGGGCGTACGGTCTGTTCCAGTCGAAGGACCACTATCAGAGCTCGGCCGAGTTGCTGTCCGTCGAGCAGGGCTACCGGAACAACAACATTCCCGTCGATGTCATCGTTCAGGACTGGCAGTACTGGAGCCCGTACGTGTGGGGATCGCAGCTCATGGATCCGAGCCGGTATCCGGATCCAGCCGGCCTCGTCAATCAGCTCCACGCGGCCAACGTGCACACGATGATCTCGATCTGGCCGCTCTACCAGACGCGAAGCCCCGCGACGCCCATGGTGACGGGCGAGCTCGACCCCTACAACGCGCTGAGCGGCATCGGCGCGCTCTATCCCGACACCGGCGGCGGCCTGTATCACTTCTACGATACGTTCAACTCCATGGCCCGGACGCTCACCTATCAGTACGACCACGATCGTTTGATTGCCAAGTACGGCTGGGACGCGATCTGGGCCGACAACACCGAGCCTCAGGGCTACCCGGACGGCGTCAACGTGCACGCCGCCAACACCGCCCTCGGCAAGGGCGCCTTCTACATCAACGCCTACCCGCTCGAGCACAACCGCGGGATCTACGAGGGCTGGCGCAGTATGGGCCCGAACAACAAGCGCGTTTACGTTCTCACCCGCAGTGCGTTCGCGGGGCAGCAGCGGTTTGCGGCGGGGTGCTGGTCGGGGGACATCAACGCGACCGCGAGCGTCTACGCCGCGCAGATCCCCGGCGGGCTCAGCTTCGCCATCTCCGGGATGCCGTACTGGACCACCGACATCGGCGGCTACTTCGGGACCCCCAGCGAAGAGCTCTTCACCCGCTGGTTCCAGTTCGGCGCTTTCTGCCCCACCTTCCGCATCCACGGACAGGCTCCCAAGGAACTGTACGGCTCGCAGTGGAGCACGCAAGGCAAGGCCAACCTGCTCGCGGTCGACAACCTGCGCTACCGACTGATGCCGTACATCTATTCGCTGGCCTGGATGGTCACCAGCCGGGGCTACACGATCATGCGTCCTCTGCTCTTCGACTTCCAGAACGACACGAAGGTCTACGGTATCACCGACCAGTTCATGTTCGGACCGGCATTGTTGATCAATCCGGTGACCACGATGGGGGCCACCAGCCGATCGGTCTATCTGCCGGCGGGGACCTGGTACGACTTCTCGACGGGATCGACGACCACGGGCGGCGCCACGAGCACGGCAAATGCTCCTCTCGGCCAGATCCCGATCTATGTCAGGGCCGGATCGATCGTCCCGATGGGGCCCATGATCCAGTACGCCACGCAGAGCGCCGACCCGCTCGAGATTCGCGTCTACAAGGGTCAGAACGGGTCCTTCACGCTGTACGAAGACGAGGGGGACACGTACGACTACGAGAGCGGTCAGTACGCCCAGATCCCATTCTCCTGGGACGATACCGCCCGGCAGCTGACGATCGGCGCACGGACGGGAAGCTACACCGGCATGCTCGCCAGCCGGACATTCAACGTGGTGTGGGTGGGAACCAATCATGGCGTGGGCGTGGCAGTCACCTCCACGCCCGATCAGGTGGTCAAGTACAACGGGGCCGAGGTGGTCGTGAACGCCCAATAGCGGAGCTCCGTCAGGGGAGGCGGACGACAGCGTCGATACCGATGACAGCGGAGAACCGGGGCGCCGTCCACACAGGAACCTGATCGAGGGTGGCCCTCCAGCGGATCACGTTCGCCAAACCGTCCGCGTGAGCAGCGACGAAGAAGCGGCGCCCGAGAACCTGGACGATGCCGAGGCGAGCTCCCGCCTCGACGACCGGCACCACGGCGGAAGTCGGGCGATCGATGTCCTCACCGGCCATCCTGACCTCTCCAGCCTTGGCCACGAGGCAGGCGCGCCAGCGCGTCGGCATCGCACAAGCGGCCGCGCCCGCCAGCAGATGCTGCTGTGAGAAGCCCGCGCCGTCCGCGCGCCGGGTGGTCGTGGGCACGCTGACCTCCGCGTCGAGCTCGACGGAGAGGTGCTGCCAGGCAAGAGAGCCGAGCACCCGCCCGAGCAGGACAGGGCTGGATGACATGCCGACGCCGACGGACGAGCCCGCCCCCATCGCGAAGACCGGCCCCGGCCCGCCCGCCGCTCCGTGAGCCGGTAGTTTCGTTCCGCGGGGCATGGCGAGCGGTTCCGGTGGTGTGATCGGTGCGCTCGGTGAACGCGCGACGGGCTGCGGCGTGGGGGTTTCAGGCGGAGAGCCTGTGCTCGTTGGTGAGGCTGTGCCCGCGCTGGAGCCGGTCGTCTGCGCCAACAACTGGATCTGCACGGCCAGCGCCGCGGCGAGAGCACGCGAGAGATGACGGCAATCGTTGCTTGCCACGGCCAAGCTCTGATCGCCGGCCCACCTTCCGGTCGAATCGTGCCATTCGATGCGGCCCTCGAGCGCGCCGCCCCGTGGCGCGATGTGGACGGAAACGCGATCGGGCGCACCGTCGACGAAAGGGTCGTAGCCCAATCGCGTGCTGACGAGACCCTCGAGCTCCTCGACATCCGGACAACCGGCTCCGCCGGCGTAGTCGAGACTCACGGTAAACAGAGCGGCCTGCGCACGACCGGCCGACGGGCCCAGCATTGAGATGTACACCACGCAGGCGCAAGCGAGTGGGCTGACGCGGCCGTCCATCAACGGTTGCGATCGTCGAGGGACGGTTTCTTCGCTGCGCTCACTCCGGGTCGTGGGCCGCCCTCTCGATACGGGGCAGCAGAACGCTCCGCGGAAAACGAGCCGCGAAAGCGGCGCCGGCGCGTTTGGCCTGGTCGGCGCGTCCCGAGCCAACGAGTGACTCCACGCGCAGTGCCTCGCACTCTTCGGCGAGGGGACCCCGTGGGAACCGGCTCGCATGTTCGGCGACCAGCGCCAACGCGCTCGAAAAGTCGCGGCGCGCGTAGGCGAGCTGGGCACCCTGAAGCAGCTCGACCTCGGCCAACGGGTCCTCGGGTGTCGGGTGGGGCCTGATCACCGGTCTGCGATGGCTGGATGCCATGGCGACCACCGGCGCGGGGTCCGGAATCGTCTCATCGCGAGCGGAGGCTGGAAGCGCCACCGAGCTCGCCTGATAGGCCGCTGGCGGAACGCCAGACGACCGACTGCGAAGCGCAGCGAGTGCACCGGCCGCGCCGGCGGCGATCGCGATCGACGCCGCGACAGCCAGCCGACCGAAAGCGCGCCCCGGCGAAACCGCGGCGGGCGGCGACGTCAGACCTTCGAACAGAGCCGCAGGAAAGAGCGCCGGCTCGCCCGAAAGGAATGCCCGGCTGCGGGCCAGCACACGCGCGCGAACGTCGCCGGAAATGCGGCGCGCCGCCCTGCGGAACTCGAGCAAGGTCTCCAATTCCGGATCGAGCTGTGGACCGCCGAGGGTCATGTCCGCGCGCTCCCCTTCTGCAACGATCGCACCGCCAAGGCCAGCTCCTTTCGTCCCTTGCGGAGCCTCGCGTACACGCCGAACCTCGTGATCGAGAGCCGACGAGCGATTTCGACCACCTCCACCCCGTCGAGCTCGTGGAGCACCAAGACGGACCGACGTGCCTCTGGGACGCGCTCGAGAGCGGCCGAGAGCAACGACAGAGACTGGCGATCCTGCAGGTTTCTCTCAGGGCCAGGAGCAGCATCGGGCGGGTCTAGGCCGTCGCGCGGGATCTCGCGCGCCTGTTTCCGGCGGTACGTCCGGACCAGACGAAACGCGACACCGAACAACCATGGGCGCAGCGGTCGGGTCGTGTCCAAGGTCGACCAACTGTTGTGCAGGACCGCAAAGACGTCCTGAAGAAGATCCTCGATGTCGAACGGGCGGGCTCCGAGTCTCTGCAGCGTCCAGAAGAGATAGTCGAGCTCGCGGTCGAACGCCTCCAGGCACGCTGTCTCTGGACTCGGTCGCGGCGCGACGGCGCGGAGGAAATGCAGCGTGCCCATTGGACACTGGGTAACTGCGCCGGGCGCGCCGTCCGTTCAGAGGTATTTCTCTTGCGGGCGCAAAAGACTCGAACAACCGTGCCGTGGTCGGGACAGAAGGAAGCGGAGCGCCCGCGGTGGTCAGTGTGTGCTGCGCAAGGCCGTCCAGAACGCGTTCGTCGCGGCCGTTCCGTCGCATCCGGTGACCAGCCAGCCGGGGCCGCCTTGGTCGCTCGCGAGGTCCGGCCCGGCGGTAGCGCCTCCGTCGACGGCCCCGACCGCCGAGACGCGCTCGATCGCGTTCGCGAAAGTCGGAAGTCCGACCGCCAAGACGGAAACCTGATCCGACGCCGGCCACCACTGCCACAGGTTGGGCTGCTTGGCGGCGATCCAGGCGCCCAGGGCATTGTTGGGCAGCTCGGAAACGCTCGATGCCGGGACGTCGGTCGACTGATCGTACCAGGCGCTGACCTGCACGTAGCGAAATCGCGACGTGACGATCACGTCGGCCCACGGGTCGCCGCTCCCGTTCGGGGCACCCATCCCGCCTCCGCCGCTGGTCACGCTTCCCAGTGAGGAGACGATCACCACGCGCGCGGTAACCGTCGGATCGACGAGATAGGCGTCCGCGACGTCCGTCAGGGCACCGCCGGTCACGACCACCAGAGGCCGATAAGGCCGCGCGAGCTGCTGGGACGTCTCGACGATCAGCAGCGCGCCCTCCGATCGATTCGGCTGCGTGTCGTCGATGGTGCCGCTCGCCGGCACGACCAGCGGCGCTCCGATGCTCGCGATCGGGTCCGGAAGGTTCTGCAGCCCGCTCGATCGGGCGGCGGCGATCAGATCCCGATAGCCGCCGACGTTGGTCTGGATGTTTGGCCAGTCGCTGTTCTCGTTCACGATGATGCCGGCCAGCGGTGAGCCGCCTCCATTCGCCAACAGGACGGCGTACTCGCCGGCCCAGTTGTCGTAAGCGCCATCGTTCAGCAGGATGATCGGGTTGCGCTCGTCGACGGGCAGCAGTCCGTGTGGATGGTCGTAGCCGGCATCGAGCGTCTGATTACAAGCGGCCGCGACAAAGGCGAAGACGAGCGCGAGGCAAAGCCGCGCCGCCGAGGCGCGCAGCGTCGACCCCCGACCAAGGCGGGACTTCGGATGGGTCTCGAGAGTCATTTGCGAGAAATCAACATCGGTCGACCTATCTTACCGCGAGCTGCGGCCGCGAGCTGGGGCCGCGAGCTGGGGCGAGCCACTCGGCCCGCGCGATCAAATTCCGCCCCTTTATTCTGCGCGGCGCCATCGACTTGTGTAACGAAAAAGACTCCCGCGCCGACGCCCGATCCGACGCGTCGTCGAGCTCTGCCGCTGGCGTTTTCTGTCAACGAGAGCCGGTCCGGCGACAGATCAGGACATGACGACTTCACGCGACATGCCGCGCCCGGACCCACACCCCCCGACCTCGACCCCGGCGCGGGCGATTCGCGGCCGCGGGTTCGTGCTCCTCGGGGCGGCAGGGCTCGTGGTGTCCTCGATCGCTCTCGCCTCTTGCGCGGGTCAGGACTCTGGCGGAAGCGGAGGCCGGGGCGGGACGGTCGGGCTGGGCGGGAGTGGCTCTGGCGGCTCGCCGGGGATCGGCGGGTCCAGCTCGGGTGGCGCGTCCGGCAGGGGTGGTTCGGGATCCGGCGGCGCATCGGGCAGCGGGGGCTCGGGCGTAGCCCCAGGTGGCCGCGGTGGA
>CALAOV010000383.1 GCA_937889515.1 uncultured Myxococcales bacterium
GCCCACCGAAGCCCATCGCGGGAGGTTCGGAACCCTCCCAGGGTTCTGAACTAGATCGACGCGCTCGTGAGCCCGAAGACCTGCCAGCATCCGGCGCCGGGAGAAATCCGTCGTCGGTTCTACCAAAGCTCGCCCGTGGGGGTGACGAGGAGGGACCGCATGCTGACCGAAGCTGTGACGAGCGCGAACGAGGGACGACCCGATCTGGCCCCGCGACGGACGACGACCATGCGGGTGCGCAAGCGAAACGGCGCTTTCGAGCCGGTCGACGTCAACAAGATCGTGCGCGCGGTGGGCCGCTGCTGCGTCGGTCTGTCGGAGGTCGATTCGCTGCGTGTGGCCACCAAGACCATCAGCGGTCTTTACGACGGGGCCACCACCCGCGAGCTGGATCAGCTTTCGATTCAAACCGCCGCCGGCCTCATCTTCGAAGAGCCGCAGTACGCCAAGCTGGCGGCGCGCCTGCTGGCGACCACCATCGACAAGGAGGTGCAGGGTCAGGAGATCCACGCCTTTTCGCAGTCGGTGCTGGTGGCGCGGCGGGTTGGCCTGGTGAACGAGCGGCTGGCGGCGTTCGTGGCCGAAAGCGCGCGGAAGCTCAACGACGCCATCGCGGTCGAACGGGATCGGGAATTCGAATACTTCGGCCTACGGACGCTCTACGACCGCTACTTCCTCAAGCACCCGCAGACGCGGCTGGTGCTCGAGACGCCGCAGCAGTTTTTTCTGCGCATCGCCTGCGCGCTGTCGGAGACCGTTCCGGAAGCGCTCGAGCTGTACGCGCTCTTTTCGGCGCTCGACTACCTGCCCAGCTCGCCGACGCTGTTCAACGCCGGCACCCGGCACGAGCAGCTCTCGAGCTGCTTCCTGCTCGACTCGCCCGCCGATCACCTGGAGGCGATCTACGGCCGCTACACCGACGTGGCGCTGCTCTCGAAGTTCTCGGGCGGCATCGGTCTCGCGTATCACCGGGTGCGCTCGCGCGGCTCGCTCATCGAAGGGACCAACGGCCACTCGAACGGCATCGTCCCCTGGCTCAAGACGCTGGACGCCTCGGTGGCCGCGGTGAACCAGGGTGGCAAGCGCAAGGGCGCCTGCTGCGTCTACCTCGAGCCCTGGCACGCCGACGTCGAGGAGTTCCTCGAGCTGCGCGACAACACCGGCGACGAGGCCAGCCGCACGCACAACCTCAACCTGGCCAACTGGATCCCCGACCTCTTCATGAAGCGGGTCGAAGCCGGGGCGGACTGGAGTCTGTTCGATCCCAAGGCCGTTCCGGCGCTACCCGATCTCTTCGGCGACGCGTTCGAAGAAGCGTACGCCGAGGCCGAGCGGGCGGGGCTGGCGGGCAGGACCGTCAAGGCGCGCGATCTCTACGCGCGGATGATGCGCACGCTGGCCCAGACCGGCAACGGCTGGCTCACCTTCAAGGATGCGTCTAACCGCGCCTGCAACCAGACGGCGCTGGCGGGCCGGACGGTGCACCTCTCCAACCTCTGCACCGAAATCCTCGAGGTGACGTCGAACGACGAGACGGCGGTCTGCAACCTCGGCTCGATCAATCTGGCGCGCCACACGGCGATCGGCGTCGATGGCCAGGTGAGCTTCGACTTCGACAAGCTGGCGCGCACGGTGCGGGCGGCCATCCGACAGCTCGATCGGGTGATCGATCTGAATTTCTATCCGATCGGAACGGCCGCCGCGTCGAACCTGCGCTGGCGCCCGGTCGGCCTCGGCCTCATGGGGCTGGCCGACGTCTTCTTCCAGATGCGGCTCCCCTTCGACGCGCCGGCCGCGCGCACGCTGTCGGCCCGGATCTCGGAGGAGATCTATTTTCAGGCGCTCTCCGCCTCGGCCGATCTGGCGGCCGCCAAGGGGGCGCACTCGACTTTCTCGGAGACGCGGGCCGCGCGCGGCGAGCTGCAGTTCGCCGCCTGGGGGGTCGTCCCCGAGGACGCGGCGCGCTGGGATCGGCTGCGCGAGCGGATCGTCGCAGGCGGGCTGCGCAACTCGCTGCTGGTGGCGATCGCGCCCACCGCGACCATCGCCTCGATCGCCGGCTGCACCGAGTGCATCGAGCCCCAGATCTCGAACCTGTTTCGGCGCGAGACGCTGTCGGGCGACTTTCTCCAGGTCAACCGCCACCTGGTCGGCGAGCTGCAGGCGCTCGGCCGGTGGACCGAAGCGACGCGCGCGCGGCTCAAGCAGGCGGAAGGATCGGTGGCGGGGGAGAGCGACCTGCCCGAGGCGCTGCGGGCGATCTACCGGACCGCCTGGGAGATCCCGATGCGGTCTCTGATCGACATGGCGGCAGACCGTGGCGCCTTCATCGATCAGAGCCAGTCGCTGAATCTGTTCATCGAGAACCCCAACATCGGCCAGCTCTCCAGCATGTACTTCCACGCCTGGAAGAGGGGCCTCAAGACCACCTACTACCTGCGCTCCCGCCCGGCCACCCGGATCGCCAAGGCCACCGTGGAAACGCCACCGGCGAGCTCGGCGGCCTCCGAGAAGGACGCCGCGGCCATCGCCTGCTCGCTGGAGAATCCTGGCAGCTGCGAGGCCTGCCAATGAACGGCGCCGAGCGCCCGGCGCGCCTCCTCGATCCCGGCCTGTGCCTGTCGCTGCGGCCGATGGCCTATCCGGTTTTCTTCGAGATGTACCGCGACGCCATCAAGAACACCTGGACGGTCGAAGAGGTCGACTTCGCCACCGACGTGCGCGATCTGCAGGCCAAGATGACCGACGCCGAGCGGCACCTGGTGCGCCGGCTGGTGGCGTTCTTCGCCACCGGCGATTCGATCGTGGCCAACAACCTGGTGCTCAACCTCTACCGGCACATCAACGCCCCCGAGGCGCGGATGTACCTGTCGCGCCAGCTCTACGAAGAGGCGCTGCACGTGCAGTTCTATCTGACGCTGCTCGACACCTACGTCCCCGATCCCGAGGAGCGCCACCGCGCCTTCGCCGCCGTCGAGAACATCCCCTCCATCCGCAAGAAGGCCGACTTCTGCCTGCGCTGGCTGGATTCGATCCAGGGGCTCACCCGCATCGAGACCATCGCCGACCGCCGCCAGTTCCTCAAGAACCTGATCTGCTTCGCCGCCTGCATCGAGGGGCTGTTCTTCTTCGGGGCGTTTGCCTACGTCTACTATCTGCGCTCGCGCGGCCTGCTGCACGGCCTCGCCGGCGGCACCAGCTGGGTCTTCCGGGACGAGAGCGCGCACATGGCGTTCGCGTTCGAGGTCGTGCGGACGGTGCGCCGCGAGGAGCCGGAGCTCTTCGACGCCGAGATGGCCGCGGCGGTGAGCGAGATGATCGACGAGGCCGTGGACTGCGAGATGACCTTCGCCGAGGACCTGCTGGGCGGTGGCGTGGTCGGGCTCTCCATCGCCGACGTGCGTCGTTACCTGGAATTCTGCGCCGACCAGCGGCTCGCCACGCTGGATCTGCCCCGGCGGTACGGTGCAAAAAATCCTTTTGCTTTCATGGACCTGCAGGACGTCCAGGAGGTCACCAACTTCTTCGAGCGACGCGTCTCCGCCTACCAGGTGGGAATCGTCGGCGACGTGGTGCTGGACGGCGCCTTTTGAGGCGCCCGCCGGAGCAAAATAGCTGAACGGAACCGCGCCCGGCGCGGGACTATCTGGGCAGGACCGAACGCTTCATGGCTGTCATTCCGCGATTGATATTGGTCGGGAAATCGTTCCGGGGAGACGAAGGGGACGACGTCGCCCTGGCCGAGGCGCTGATTCGCCGCGATCCGCAGGCGACCTTCGTGGCCTGGACCCGCCTGCACGGCCTGGCGGTGGGGACGCTGCGGCGGTTGGCCGGACCGGGCAACGACATCGACGACCTGGCGCAAGAGGTGTTCCTGCGCTTCTTTCGCTACGTCCACAAGCTCCGCGATCCGAAGGCCCTGCGCAGCTTCCTGATCGGGATCTGCCTGCGGGTGGTCCGGGGGGAGATGCGGCAGCGCTGGCTCCGTCGATTCCTGCGCCTGACCGACGGCGGCGACGCGCCGGAGCCGGCCGTGCCGGCCCGAGACGGCGACGGCGCCAGCGACGCGCGGGAGATCGTCCGGCGCTATTACGCGATTCTGGATCGCCTGAGCAACGAGGACCGATCGCTCTACGTCGCGCGGCACGTCGAGCGCTTGCCCCTCACCGAGGTGGCGACGCTGCACGGGCTGTCGGACTCGACCGCGCGGCGTCACCTCCTGCGGATCGCCCGGCGGGTGGCGGCGATGGTCGAGGCGGACCCCGCGCTTTCGGCCTATCTGGCGGAAGAAGAACAGGCCCGCCGGGGGAAGCAGACGCCGTGAGCGACGACGACAAGGAACGCGGCGGTGCGCCGGATCCGCTGGCGCCGCTGGCGGATCTGGCCCGCGCCTGGGCCGACGCGGGCCCACAGCATCCCGGCGGACCGGGCGCCTGGGCGGAGCTCGACGCGGGCCTCACGCGCCAGGTGCGGCGCCGGCGGGCGCAGTGGGCGCTGGCGGGTGCGCTGGGTCTGGTGCTGGTCGCTGCCGCCGGCCGGGGCGTCTGGCTCCGGCACCAGCGGCTGACCTACGCGATCGAAGGGGCGGACGCGCGGACCGACGGATACATCCCGCGGGTGGTCGAGCCACTGGCGCGGGTCAGGTTCTCCGACGGGAGCGAGGTCGGGCTCGAGCACGGCAGCCGCGCCTGGGTGGTCGCCACCGGCGCGGACGGCGCGCAGCTGCGGCTGGAAGACGGACGCGCGCATTTCGCCGTCGTGCACCGGCCCCACGCCCACTGGACGGTCGAAGCGGGGCCGTTCGTCGTCTCGGTCACCGGCACCAAGTTCGACGTGGAGTGGTCGGGGACGAACGATCGGTTGCGCGTCCACCTGCGCAGCGGCGTGGTGACCGTGGGCGGTCCCCAGACCCGCGGCGGCGTGACGCTGCTGCCGGGGCAGGTGCTGGAGGCGCGTCCCGATGAAGGGATTCTGCGCGTCGAGCCGGCACCGGCCGATCCGCCCGCGCCGCCTCTGCGCGGCGCACCCTTGGAAAAGGCTTCCCCCACGGCGGCGCCGTCCGCGACCTCCCCCTCTGCGGCGGCGCCGCCACTGACGTCTCCGCCTCCGGCCGTCCCGGGCCCGGCGGGCGAGCCGGCCCCACCGCCACCGCCGGCGGCCGATCCGAGGCTGCTGCACGCGGCGCCCGTTCGCCCCAGGGCGCTGGCCCTGGCCGGGGCCCCCGTTGCCGCGGGGTTCGGAAGCGACTGGAGAGCCGAGATCGCGCGCGGCGAATTCGAGCCGATCCTGCATGAGGCCGCCGCCCGCGGCACCGAGAGCTGCTTGCGCTCCCTGCCCAGCGATCGGCTCGCGGTGCTGGGCGATGCCGCCCGCTACGGGGGCCAGACCGATCTCGCGCGCCGGGTGTTGCAGGCCCAGCGCGCGCGCTTTCCCGGATCGTCGGCGGCGGCGGAGGCCACCTTTCTGCTCGGCCGGCTGGCCGAAGATGCCCATGAGCCCGGCAGCGTGGCGCTTCCCTGGTACGAGCGCTACCTCAAGGAGGCGCCGACGGGGGTATATGCGGCGGAGGCGCTCGGGCGGCAGATGTTGATCTTGGGCGGGCGCGCCAACGATCAGCGGGCGCGCGAGATCGCCCGCAAGTACCTGGAGGGCTACCCGCGCGGGGCTTACGTGGCGCAGGCGCGGGAGATCCTCGAGGGCGCGCCGTGATCCCGAAGGGCGTTCGCCGCGTCGCCGGTGGCGCCCTGTTTCTTCTCGGGGCCGGCAGCGGATCTTGGGCGTCCCGTGCCCTGGCCGATGAGGCGACCACCAAGGTGACGGTGATCCGGCCGACCGGCGGGGACGTCGTGCTGGTCGAGATCGCGACCCGCGCCTGGGCGGAGCTGAACGCGGGCGGCGTCGCGGCTACCCTGGTCGACTGCGCCGCGGAGGGGGACGCGTGCCAGACCGAGGCGCCCCCACCTCGGGGGAATGCCATAACTTTGAGGACGTTTCGACGAGACGACGAGACGATCACCGAGGCGGCGCTGACGCCCGATGGCCGCGATCGCCCGACGGTGCGGCGCTCGCTCACGGTGAGCGACGAAGCGGCGGCCGATCCCAAGGTGACGGCCATCCGCGCGGTCGAGCTGGTCAACGCGATGTTGCTGCAGGTCGATTCCGCCGCGGCCGAGAGCGCCGAGGCCTGGCGGCGCGCCGCCGTCGCGGATGCCGAGCTTCCGGGCCAGCACGTCAAGAACGACGAGCGCGACGACGCGGGGCCTGTCCTGGACGGCCGGGCCCTCTGGTCGGCCGGCGCCGGCGGATCGATGTTGAAGAGCGCCGATGGGCTCGGCGCGGCGTTCGGATTCGCGATCCGCGCCGGTCGCACGCTGCACGACCGGATCGGGCTCTCGGCGCTCTTCGCCGAGACGTGGTCGCGCGCGGCCACGGCGACGCTCCACGGCAACCTCTCGACGACGCAGGCGCTCTTCGCGCTCGAGGCGACCTGCCGCCTGTACCGGAACGCGCGCTTCGCGTCCCACGTCGCTCTGGGCGGCGGCGGCTATCACGTGGACGCCGTCTGGTCCGAACCTTTCTCCCAGGTGGGTGGGCTCCCCGGTGGATCATCCGCGCTGTGGGCCCTGCTGTTCTCGGGCGGCGCGGGCGCCGAGCTGGCCCTCGGCCCGGAGATGTCGCTCTTCCTGGAGGCCCGGGCGATCTGGGCCTCGCCCACCCCGGTCTTCTACAGCGCCGCGGGGACCCGCCTCAAGATGGCGGATCCGTCGCTGTCGATGTCACTCGGGTTGCAGCGGGCCTTCTGACCACGCGGGGAAGCGGGGCGATGATCACCCGCGCCAAGATGTCCCTGTAGGGGCGTGGTACACACGGCGGGTGGCGTTTCCGCCCAGCCCCAATCCGTTCCGTGGCCGCAGCGGCGAGCTGCGGACGCTGGTGGCGGCCTGCCGCTCGGGGCTGACGCCGCGGCTGGCGCTGGTCGGCCCGGGCGGCGGCGGCAAGTCGACCCTGGCCGCGGCGCTGGGACACCGGGTGCGCGCCGACTATCCGGGCGGCATCGAATGGTTTCGGGTGGGGGCCTGGGACGCGCTGACCTTGCTGGACATGCTGGCGATCCGGATGAAGGTGCCGCTCGGCGGGTACCCGCAGCGCGACCGCCGCCTCGATGGCCTGCGCCGCAGTCTGCTCGGGCGCGGGCGTTCGCTCATCGTGCTCGACAACCACGAGGACGATCGCGCCATGGCCCGGTTCCTCAACGCGCTCGACGGGCTGCCGGTCACCTGGGTGCTGACGGCACGCCGCTGCCTGTTGGCAGGCGTCTCGGTGTTTCCGGTGGTGCCGCCGCTGGTGACCACCGGGCGCAGCCCGTTTCCCGCGGTCGCGTCGCTCACGGCGCTGCTGCGCTGGAATCCGCTGGCGCTCGACATCAGCAACGCGCTCTGCGAAAGCGGGGCGGTGACCGCGCCCGTGCTCGGCGCCTGGCTGGTCAAAAGCGGGGTGGGGCGGGTGTCGGTGATCGCGCACGAGGACGATCTGCCGGAGCTGCGCCTGCTGGTGAGCTGGGTCTGGCCGCGTCTCGGCGCGGTGGCCCGGCGGCTCCTGGCCGTGCTCGGTCATCTCGAAGGCGATCACATCGATGCGGCGTCGCTGGCGACGCTGGCCCGCGCGGGCGGCGCGGCGGGCGGATCGGGGCCGGCGCTGGCGCATTTGCGGCGCTGGCACCTGGTTCAAGAGCCGCTGCCCGGGCGCTTCGCCCTGCACGCCACCGTGAAGCACGCGGTGGTCGGCCGGACGCGCGTCGATCCCAGACGCGCGGTCACCTACTTCGTGCGCCTGCTCGAGCGCCACCCGGAGCGGCTCGATCTCGAGCAGACACATCTGTTCGCGGCTATGGACTTCGCGCACGCCACCTCCGACACCTGGCTGGCGCTTCGCCTCGAACGATTGCTGACGCGACTCCGGCTTTCTTGACGGTCAATCGAGGCCTCCGCAGCGGGCGAGGCCTGCGTCGTCCGAGGCCCGCTTCGCGCGTTACTTTCCGTACACGCTGACCAGGTTTGCCTGGATCAGGTTGTCGGTGGCGTCGGTCGTTTGGGCCGCGATGACGACGCCTTCGGAGAAGGCACCGGTGCCCATGTTCGAGCCGTCGCCCCCCTCGCCCAAGGACAGGCCGCCCTGCTGTTGCAACGGAATGTACGGCGTGGGGTTGGGCATGGTGGGCAAAGATCCGCTCCAGGCCGTGGTGAGCGCGCCCGTGGCCGCATTGCCAACCTTCAAGGTGAAGTTCATCGTCCCATCCGTCTTTCCGAAGACCACGGCGATGTTGTTGCCGGGATATTTGATGCTCGGATCCTGCGCGTTGACGCTGGCGGAGCCTTGATTGAGGTTCGCGATCCCGCCGCCACCCGCGAAGAGGCCATTCTCGAGATCCATCATGCCCCAGGGACCACTGCCGGCGCCCCGCGTCCAGTCCGTGGCGGAGCCAAAATACAGAGCGCTCATGGTGCCAGGGCCGTCGTCGGTGATCTGGGTCTCCATGTTGCCGTAGTCGTAGCAGCACCCGTTGGTGCCCGCGATCGCGCCGGCGAAAGCCGCGTGAACGACCATGTACTCGGTCTGGGGCTTGGAGCCGGTCGGAATCTTCTTGGTCTGGAGTCGGTTCCGGAGCCACTGCCTGTTCGTGCTCACCGCCATGGGCAGCTTGGTGCTGCCATCGGACGTCGTCCAAAATTGAATCGCGGGCTGATTCGCCGCCGTTGCCTGCGACATATCGTTGGTGTTGCCGGCCTGATCGTACAGCTTGGAAACCGCGCAGGTCGTCCCGGTGCAAAACGTGCTCAGCGTGGTCAGGTCGACCTGGCCGCCCATGCTTGCTACGCCGATGTTCTGCGTCGTCCCGTCGGAGGCGCGCCGAACCTGGAACAGGTTGCCGCTATAGGCCGCGAAGAGCGCGCGGGTCAGGCTGTGCGCCGCCACCAGGGGCGTTCCCGCCGCGGCCGCGATGTCACCGGGCGGCGAGCTGCTGGTGCCTCCATCCGGGGTTCCGACGGCTCCGCCGGTCGCCACCGTTCCGCCGCTGCCGC
>CALAOV010000384.1 GCA_937889515.1 uncultured Myxococcales bacterium
CGTGCCGTCGAGGCAGGTCGGCGCCGCCGTGTTCACGTTGCTCGTCACGACGATCGTGGCGCCGCTGGCGCTCGCAGACTGAACCATGATGCTGACGCCGCCCACCGGATCGGTGAAGGTCTGCCCCACCGCCAGGCCGGCGTCGCTGAAGCCGGTGCGTCCGGTGGTCGCCGGGGTCATGTCGAGCAAGAAGGTGTGGTCTCCCGCCTGCGTACGGGTCCGCAGATTGTCGGCGACATGGATGAGCACCGTCGGCGCGAGCGCCGTGCGGTTGCCGAGCGTGCCGTCGAAGTCCAGCCCCGTGCGCAGCTCGACGTAGTAGTACGCGAGGTTCTCGGTGGTCGCGCCGCCGCCGCCGGCCGCCGGGCGCATGAAGCTGCGGGCCTTGGGCGCCTGGATCTGCAGGAACTGGACGCCGTTGCACTGCTCTTCGAAGGGGACCAGGTTGAAGGTACCGGTGGAGGTGACCTTGACGCCGTTACAGGCGCTGAGCCACCCCTGGTACGACTTCTGCCAGGCATTCATGTGGCGGCATCCGCCGCCCATCGGATCGAACACGTCGCCGTATTCGCTGGCGGTGCAGGTGTTCGGATCGTCGGCGAAGGAGGCGCCGTTCGGGCAGGACAGCGACGACGAGTGCTGCATCCCGAAGTTGTGTCCCGGCTCCTGCACCAGCACGACGCAGTTGGTGGAGGCGTTGTACCAGGTGTCGCGGGACGGCTTGGCCGACGTGCCGACCGAGGCCAGACCGCTCCAGGCGCATGCCGAAAAGGTGCTTCCGAAATACCAGAGGTAGTGCTGGAAGGTCCCCGGAATCATCGGCCGCAGGTCGGTTGCCAGCTGGTTGGTGCTGGCCGTGCTGCAATCGGGGAGCGTGTAGCTGATGGGACCGAAGACCGTCGCCGAGAGATCCTGCATGGCGTAGGAATCGTCCAGGTAGTAGTTCCGGATCGAATCCGGGTTGGTCATCATGATCCCCTGGACCGCCGCGGAGGTGGTGTTGATGCCACCGCCGATATCCACCAGGACGAACGCGAACGAGCGGGCGGCGAAGGGCGTCGCGCCGATCAACGCCGGCGTCCCGATGCTGTCGTCGGGAAGGCCCAGATACGACGTGACGTGCAGACCGTCGGCGGTCGGAACCCCGTAGACCTTGATGCGGCTGTTGGCCGTCACGGTCGGCTCGGAGTCGAACAGCAGCGGCTGCTCGTGCCCAGCCGCGTCACGCAGGTAGTAGAGCGTCCGGCTTTGGCCATCGGCGGTATCGGAGACGTAGACGGCGAGCACGCCCGACTGCGATCCGTCGTCGGCGGAGCCGTTGTCGCTGGGGGCCGTGCATCCCGGCAGGAGCGCGAGCGCGCCCGCCGATACAATCAGAAGCGCGGTAGCGCGAACAAGGTCTTTCGCGGACATACGACACCTCCAGGGGGGGCGACTGCCGGGTCGGATGCGGCGTTCGAAGGCGAAAAGTGAGTCTACCTGCGATCGAGATCGGGAAGGGGATATTCGGAATCAGGCGCAACCGTCGCAAATGCTGTCGTCGACGTTGCCCAGACAGGGATCGAGGGTGGCGGCACAGGGCGGGCTCTCCAGGCACTGCGCCAGGCAGAAGCAGTTCCGGTAACTGGGATCGGACACCGAGCCGCAGCCGCCCCCGTCCGGGACCGCCGCCTGGGTGCAGGTGGTGACGTTCTGAAAGGCCGCCTGGGCAGCGGCGCTGCCGCGCGCGGCGCACTGGGCGACGCAGGCATCGTCGGCGCACATGAACGCGCAGAGGCGAATCTGCTGGCAGGTCGAGGCGGCCGCGTCGGTGCTGGCGGTGGCGTCGCCCCCGGCATCGGTTCCACCCGCGCCGGCGCTCCCCGAGCCGGCGTCGTGCGGGGTGGTCGCGCTCGACGAGCAGCCGGCGCCGCCGAAGCAGAGACTGAAGATGAAGAGCGGGAAGATCCAGGCAAGGGCCAAAGGTGCGGGGGGGCTGCGCATGGGTTCGGTATATGAAGCGATCGACCGCGCGATTCGTCAATCAATTGAGAGTTTGGCTCTGCTAAGCTCCGCGGCCCATATGCCGGCTGTCGCCGTCAACAGCATGCTCGACCTCATCGGCGGGACGCCGCTGGTGCGCCTGCGTCATCTGGTCGACGCGTCGATGGCCGACGTCTTTTGCAAGTGCGAGCAGTTCAATCCGGGCGGCTCGCTCAAGGATCGCGTCGCCCTCTCCATGATCGAAGCCGCCGAGCGGGATGGCCTCATCACCCCGGGCGAATCGGTGATCATCGAGCCGACCTCGGGCAACACCGGCGTCGGGCTGGCCTTGGTGGCGGCGGCCAAGCGTTACAAGCTGATCCTCACCATGCCCGACAACATGTCGCTCGAGCGGCGCGCGCTGCTCAGGGCCTACGGCGCGGTGCTGCACCTGACGCCCGCGGCGCAGGTCATGCGCGGCGCGATCGACCGCGCCATGGAGCTGGCCCACGACAACCCAGACGCCTTCATGCCCCAGCAGTTCAACAACCCCGCCAACGTCGACGCCCACTTCAAGACCACCGGACCCGAGATCGTGGCCCAGATGGGCAACCGGATCCCGGACGCCTTCGTCCACGGCGTCGGCACCGGAGGCACGATCACGGGCGTGGGCCGGGTGCTGCGCCCGCTGCGTCCCGACGTGCGCATCGTGGCCGTCGAGCCCGAGAAGAGCGCGGTCCTGTCGGGCGGCCCACCGGGCGAGCACCGGATCGACGGCATCGGGGCCGGGTTCATTCCGGCCATCCTCGACCGGTCGGTGATCACCGACGTGCGCACCATTTCAGAGCTGGACGCCCAGAAGACCAAGCTCGCGCTGGCGCGGCGCGAGGGCCTGCTGGTCGGGATCTCGGCGGGCGCGTCGGTCAAGATCGCGCTGGACATCGCGCGCGAGCTCGGCCCCGGCAAGACCGTCGTCACCATCCTGTGCGACACCGGCGAGCGCTACTTCTCGTCGGACGCCTACTTCGAATGACCCCCGCGGCGCTCATCCTCGGCGCGGGCGGTCTCGGCTGTCCGGCGGCGCTCGCGCTGGCCGCGGCCGGCATCACCCGCCTCGGCGTGGTGGACGACGATCGCGTCGAGGCGAGCAACCTGCACCGGCAGGTCCTGTTCGGCGACGCCGACGTCGGCGAGCTGAAGGTCGTCGCGTTCGCGCGCGCGCTGGCGCGCCGCTATCCGGGGCTGGCCGTCGAGATGCACCCGGTCCGATTCGACGCCGGGAACGCGCTCGAGCTCGTCGCCGGATACGGCGTCATCGTCGACGGCACGGACAACTTCGCGACCAGGTTCCTGGCCAACGACGCGGCCGTGCTCGCGCGCCGACCGCTGGTGCACGGCGCCGCCGTCGGCCTCCACGGCCAGCTCCTCACCGTGCCGGCCGGCGGCCACCCCTGCTACCGCTGCCTATTCGAGGAGCTGCCCCCCGCGGGCGTAGGACCGTCGTGCGCCGACGCCGGCGTCCTCGGGCCGGTCCCCGGGGTGATCGGCGCCCTGCAGGGGGTGGAAGCGGCCCGCATCCTGGAGGGTGAAACTCCCGCTTTCGTGGGGCGGCTCGTCCAGTATGATTCGCAGGCCATGTCGTTCCGGACCGTCCGCTACAATCCCAACCCCCTGTGCGCCGTGTGCGGCCCGGGTGCGCGCATCCGGGCGCTCCTGCCCGCCAACTACCCCGCCGGCGATTGCGCCCCCCTATGAGCACCGTCCCCGTGACCAGCACCTCCAAGAGAACCAGCTTTGTCGAAGGGCTGCGCTGCCGCGAGTGCGGCAACGCCTACGACAAGGCTCCGATTCACGTCTGCGAGTTCTGCTTCGGCCCGCTCGAGGTCGCCTACGACTACGCCGCCATCGGCAAGGCGCTGACCCGGGCCGTGATCGAGTCGCGACCGGCGTCGATGTGGCGATACGCGGAGCTCCTGCCCCTCGACGGCCCGCCGGCCGTCGGCCAGGCCAGCGGGATGACGCCGCTCGTGCCCGCCCACCGGCTGGCCAAACGCCTGGGCCTCAAGGAGGTCTGGGTCAAGAACGACGCGGTCAGCTACCCCACGCTCTCCTTCAAGGATCGCGTGGTGTCGGTCGCCGTGTCGAAGGCGCTCGAGTTCGGCATCGGCACGATCGCCTGCGCGTCGACCGGCAATCTGGCCAACGCGACAGCCGCGCAGGCCGCTGCGGCCGGACTGCCCGCCGTCGTCCTCATCCCCTACGACCTCGAGCCGGCCAAGGTCCTGGGCACCAGCATCTACGGCGCGCGCGTGGTCGGCGTCAAAGGGACCTACGACGACGTCAACCGGCTTTGCTCCGAAATTGCCGGGAAATACGGCTGGGGATTCGTCAACGTCAACCTGCGGCCGTTCTATGCCGAGGGATCGAAGAGCTACGCCTACGAGATCGCCGAGCAGCTCGGGTGGAAGCTCCCGGCGCACGTCGTGGTGCCCATGGCGGGCGGATCGCTGGTGACCAAGGTCGGCAAGGCCTTCGGCGAGCTGGAGAAGCTGGGCCTGGTCGCGTCGCCCCCGAAGAGGCCGATCATCCACGGCGCCCAGGCGGCGGGCTGCGCCCCGATCGTCGACATGGTGCTAGAGGCCCGCGATCAGGTTCGCCCCGTCAAGACGCCGACCAGCATTGCCAAGTCGCTGGCGATCGGGAACCCGGCCGACGGGTACTACGCGCGGCAGACGATCATTGGATCCGGCGGCTGGGCCGCCAAACCCGACGACGACGAGATCGTCGACGCCATGCGGCTGCTGGCCGAAACCGAAGGGATCTTCACCGAGACCGCGGGCGGCGTGACGCTGGGCGCGGCCATCCGCCTCATCAAGGACGGCCGGATCGGCAAGGACGACGGCCCGGTGATCATCTGCGTCACCGGCAACGGCATGAAGACGCAAGATCCGCTGGTGGGAAAGCTGCCCACGCCGGCGCTGATCGGACCGCGCCTCAACGACTTCGACGATCTACACGCGACCTGGACCTAAAGGAGATCACGCCATGGCCACCATCCGCATACCGACGCCGCTTCGCAAGCTGACACAGGGTAAGGAAGAGGTCACCGCCGCGGGCGGTACGATCGGCGCGCTGATTGCCAACCTGGAGTCGCAGTTTCCGGGCATCAAGGAACGCATCTGCGACGAGAGCGGCCAGGTCCGGCGCTTCGTCAACATCTTCGCCAACGACGAAGACATCCGCTTTCTCAAGAACCTCGACACGCCCGTCAAGGACACCGACGAGGTGTCGATCGTCCCGGCGATCGCCGGTGGGGACTACTAGGATGGGAACCCTGGGAGGGTTCCCAAACCCTCCCGCGACGGGCTCGGTCGAGCAAAGCTCGACCTCCCCCACGCAACCGTCCGGTTCTCTCCCGATTCGCCAATGAACACGGAAGCGGCGCTGCGCTACGCGCGCCAGATCTCGCTGCCGCAGATCGGCCCCGACGGGCAGACGCGGATCTGTGCGGCGCGCGTGCTGGTGGTGGGCGGCGATCTCGCGGCCGAGACCGCCGTGCGCTACCTCGAAGCTGGCGGCGTGGGCCTGGTCATCGCCCGGACGATATTTCCCGACGACGGCGCCGGGTGGTTGGCGGCGCTGGGCATCGTCGACCTGGTGGTGCGATCGGGGTTCGACGACGACGCGATGCTGGGCGCGGCGGCCCGGCGGGGGATGCCGGTGATCGTCGTCCGGGCGACCCCCGAACGCGTCGATCTCGTCTCCTTTCCCGGTCCGGCGCCCGCGCCGGCCGCTTCTCTGGAGATTTCGCCGCGGCCCGCCGCACCGCCTCGGGACGGCGCGGCGGCGGTCCTGGCCGGGACGCTGGCCGCCGCCGAGGC